>CAIZGN010000376.1 GCA_903932505.1 Candidatus Hydrogenedentota bacterium | reverse complement strand
GGACTTGATGTTTTTCAATTCGTCCAGATCGACCTCGCGCTGGATATCGGCCTTGACGTCATTGACGTAGCGCTGCGCCCGGCCGAGCAGGGCGCCCAGCGTGCGTGCGACCCTGGGCAGGCGCTCGGGGCCGATCACGATCAGCGCGACCAGGGCAATGACCATCATCTCGGAGAATCCGACGTCGAACATTTCAGTGAGTGGCCAGAAAAGGGCAGTGAGGGGGCGGATCGGCGCAGTGGGTGACTCGGCGCGCCGTTCCCGATGAGCTCAGGCTTATGCGCTCTTGGATTTCTCTTTGATTTCGCCCTCGATGATGTTGCCATCGATCTTTTGCGAAGTGCCGGCGGCCTCTGCGGCCTTATCGGCGCCGCCTTCCTTCATTCCGTCCTTGAACCCGCGCACCGCCCCTCCCAGATCGGAGCCGATGTTGCGCAGTTTCTTCGTGCCGAACACCAGCATGACGATGATCAGAACGATAAGCCAGTGCCAGATGCTGAATGTACCCATGGTGTTACTCCTTTGAGGCATGACCGGGCAAGAACCCCGCGGCCTCCGCGTTCAGACGCTAACGTTTGGCCATTCCCGGCAAGACCTGCTCGCCGCCGATGAAATGCATGTGCAAATGATACACCTCCTGACGGCCGACGCGCCCGGTGTTGATCACGGTGCGCCAGCCGTCGGCGCAGCCCTCTCCGATGGCGAGCTTGGACCCCAGCGCCAGCATTTTTCCGAGCAGCATCCGGTGGCTGGCATCCACTTCCACGAGCGACGCAATATGCTGCTTGGGAATGACCATGAAGTGCACCGGCGCCGCCGGATGGATATCGTGGAACGCAAAAATGTCTTCGTCCTCGAATACCTTTTTGCACGGAATCGCACCGGCGATGATTTTGCAGAATAGGCAATCGTCCATGGCGCGGCCCACCTTTCCTTTACTTGCGCTCGGCCTGGGCTCTCGCCCCCGCGCTCCTGGCCGCCTTCTCGTCTATCCCCGATATGCCTTCGCGCCGTCGCAGTTCGTACAGCACATCGCTAGGCCGCAGGCCGTAGTGCGACAGCATGATTATGCAGTGAAACCACAGATCCGCGGTCTCACCCACTATGCGGCGCTTGTCGCCGTCCTTGGCGGCCATCACCGTTTCGGTGGCTTCCTCGCCGATTTTTTTCAGAATCGAGTCTTCGCCTCCCGCAAGCAGTCGCGAAACGTAGGATGCCTCCGGGTCGCCGCCCTTGCGCGCTTCGACCGTGTCGGCCAGGCGCTCGAGAATGTCGCTCATTTCTGATATATGTCCTTGGGTTCTATCCGCATTGCCGCGAAAATCTTGCAGTTACAGAAGCTGGGGGATTGCACATCGTTGCAGCCGCTCAGTTGGCTACCTAAAGGCTCTTGTTGGGCGCAATTCTACCCGCGGGCGATGGAGAGGTACATAGGCAATGATGCCCTAATCTGCCAGAACCGCTTTCCGAATTTCTCTTCCTCAAGCAACCGCGGCATTGATCTGGCCCGGGACTTCGCTTTTCCAACTGCTCTTGAGCGCCGGCGCAGCCGCCTGGACTCGGTAATGCGTTCCATTATCATTGACACTGACACACTTGATGCGTACCCTTCGTTGCTCTTCGCTTACAACAAAGGGAAAAATATGACTATTCGCCGACTATACGCATCGCTTCTTGCAGGCAGCATTTCGCTGATTTCCATACAGGCTTTCGCTGGCGAGGCGGATTTCACGCTGCTCAATGGTACGGGCTACACGATTCGCGAAGTGTATATTTCAGCGGCAAACAAGAATGACTGGGGCAAAGATCGCCTGGGCGAGGGTGATCTGGCGAACGGCAGATCCAGGCTGTTCAAATTTCGCGATGCCGCGAATTGCGTTCAAGACATCAAAGTCGTGTTTGATGACAGCGTCGAATCGGTCACCTGGGAAGATCTGGACTTGTGCGAAATCAACAAACTGACGCTGAAGTACAACCGGTCCACCAAGGTCGTTACGGCGATCAAGGATTAGAATCGGTCGGCAGCAGCGTGCGCATATCGTGAAAATGTGGCCTGGTCTGCCCCATTTCATTGCTAATTACGCGCTCT
>CAIZGN010000375.1 GCA_903932505.1 Candidatus Hydrogenedentota bacterium | reverse complement strand
TATCAGAAAGCCACGCCCGTCGTCTGTGCTTCCTTCCCTCCGCTGCAATGGCAGACCTACGACATCACGTTCACTGCGCCCACCTTTGATGCTGCCGGGAAAAAGGTAAAAGATGCCGCCATCAACGTGGTTCATAATGGCGTGACGATTCATGACAAAGTCGTGCTGCCGGGCATGACCCCGGGCGGTGTCGCCCCCGAAGAAGCGGCGACTGGTCCGCTCATGCTGCAAGAGCATGGCAATGCGGTTCAGTATCGCAATATCTGGGTGAAGCCACTCAATTAGTCGATTGCCATAGATTCTGTAGCGCGTCCATAACCCGGGAGAGTGAATCATGATGCGAGGTTTTGTGCTGTCGTTGGGACTGGTGTGGGTGGTCTGCTGTGGAATCGCACAGGCAGAGAGCAATCAACCGCTCACCCTGCAAGCCATGCAATCATGGAAAATCCTCGTTTCAGAGGATGCGCTTCCCAGTGAACGATACGCAGCGGAAGAATTTGTGCGCCTGTATAAAACTGCGACAGGCCTCGTCCTATCCGGTAGTGGCAACGGAACCATTTTCATCGGCGAGGGTTCGGCCATGCGCGCACACCCCCTGGGCTTCAGTGTGGAAAGCCTGGGGGAGGAGGAGCTTCGGATTCGCACGGCGAGCGATGCTCTCGTGATTGCCGGTGGACCTCCCCGGGGAACCCTGTATGGCGTGTATGAGTTCTTTGAACGCTATATCGGGGTTCGTTTTCTCACCCAGGATGACACCTACGTCCCTCTCAATGCAGGCGACATCGAGATTCCATTAGCCAACTACGAGTACCGTCCGGCGTTCTCTTTCAGGTGGTCCTACTATCAGGAAAACTCTAGGTTTCCCGAGTTTGCCGCCCGACTGCGGGTCAACGCGGTGCCGGGCATGTCAGAAAGCGTTGGGGGGACGACTCGCCAGACGTTGATCAGCCATTCCATCGCCAATTATGTAAACCCTGCCGTCTACGGCAAGGATCACCCCGAGTATTTCGCCTTGGTGAACGGGGTACGCAAACTTGATGTCAAGGGCGGTGGCCCGCAGGTCTGCTCCACCAACCCTGAAGTCGTCAAAATCGTCACCGAAGCGGTGCTCAAGGAACTCGACGCCAATCCATCCATGCAGAACATCAGCGTGAGTCAGATGGACAACGACGAGTACTGCACGTGCCCCGCATGCACGGCATTGATGAACGAAGAGGGGACCCCCATGGCCCCGCATCTTGCCATGGTGAATGCGGTGGCGGAGCAGACCGAAAAGAGCCACCCCAACGTGCGGATAGGTACGCTCGCCTATGCCTACACCCGCAAGCCGCCAAAATCCATGGTGGCCCGACCGAATGTCGAGATCATGTTGTGCAGTATCGAGTGCTGTACCGTGCATGCGCTCGACGATGCCACATGTCGACAAAATCGCGCCTTTGCGAAGGGACTCGCCCTTTGGAAGGAGCACTGCCAGAACATTTGGATTTGGAATTACAACACCAATTTCCGGGGCTACGACCTTCCGTTCCCCAATTTCAACACCATCGCAAAGAACATCCAGTATTTCGCGGACAATAATGTGCGCGGAGTCTTCATGCAGGCCGCTGGCAATGGCCTTTCGACGGAGATGAGCGACCTGCGCAACTACGTCATGGCGCATTGTCTATGGCGGCCTTCAGAGGAAAGCTGGGCGTTGGTGGAAGAGTTCTGCCGATTGCATTATGGCCCTGCGGCACAGACCATTTTGGAGTATGAGCGATTCCTGCATCACAACGCGGAAATACGCAACGTCCATCCCGCTTGTTTCCCTGTGGAGGGGGAAGTCGGTCTCAATGCGGCCGTAGCGAAGCGCATTCGGGCCTATTTCGACCAGGCACTGGCGCAAACACCCGAAGGCCCGTTCCGGGATCGCGTGGAAAAGGCACTGATTCCAGCCTTGCGAGCGCAATTGGCGCTTACCCCCTTGCGCTACGAAAACAACAGCTACCGTCTGGATGCCTCGGCCTTGGGGGCCGATACATTGGACCGTTATATCGCGCTATCCCAAAAATTTGGGCTGGACAGAGTGGGGGAGGAACAAACCTCGGATCTCTACTTCAAGGAACTGCAGGCCCTGCGCGATGGTGTTCCGGCGGTGCTGCTGGAAAACAATGTGTGGCGCGTGCTGGTGCTTCCCAAGCAAAACGGGCGCATCGTCGAGATGACCTACAAAAAAACCGGCATCAATCTCGTGGAAGCCCAGACCCGTGGATTCAACCGCTGGCACTCGCATGAAGAGTGGCTGCAAAGTGGCCCACCCACCGGTGCGGACACCGAGTTCACCTGGTCAGCCGATGCCCATGCCATCACCATGAGCAAGACCCAGGCCGATGGCGGTGTGTGGCGCAGAACGATAGCTTTGGCATCGGATACCGCCGAGACCATCGATTTCAAATCAGACTTCACCGCCGGCGCACCGCAAGTGGGCACGGAATTGCACGTCCATCCCGAATACAGCACGGTCTCGAATTCGGAGGATCCCAGCGATATTGCTTTCTACGTCAAATCACCCGATTGGGTTCACGCCAACAAAGATTGGCAATGGAACG
>CAIZGN010000374.1 GCA_903932505.1 Candidatus Hydrogenedentota bacterium | reverse complement strand
CTGTCCCGGTTGGGCATCCCGGTGCCCCCCTTTGGCATGGCTGTCTGCGAAAATGACGTCGCGGCCATAGCCTCCGGGCTCGGCTTCCCGGTGGTGGTAAAAGGTCTGGCGGATGGCGTCATGCACAAGAGTGAACTCGGTCTGGTGGCGCTCGATCTTGGCTCCGCGGAAGGCGCGCGCTCGGCCGCCAAGCGCATGGCGCAGTGTCCCGGCGGCCCTCCCCTGCGCGGGTTTCTGGTCGAAAAAATGGCCGGCAAGGGTGTGGAAGTGGTGTTGGGTATCAAACGCGACCCGCAATTCGGTCCGATGCTGATGTTCGGTCTGGGCGGCGTCGCCGTAGAGTTGTTCAGCGACGTGGCGTTCGGCAGATGTCCCTTGAGCCCCGAGGGCGCGCAGACCCTCATCGGCCTCACGCGCGCGGCAACCCTGCTGCGCGGTTATCGGGGACAAGCACGCGCCGACGAGAACGCGCTGGTGCATGCCATGGTGCGGCTGTCCCAGTTCGCAGCCAAGCACGCCGAATTCCTGGATGAGATGGACGTCAATCCGCTGATCGTACTGCCCGAGGGACAGGGGGTTGTAGCGGTGGACGCAGTCATGATACGGCGCAAGTAATGGAGAATTCCGGTGACCCGAATTAGTACGCACCGCGGCGCCAAGACAGCGCGGAACCCCCGTTATCTCGAAATGGCCAGGCAACTCAGGGAGGCCATCGAAGCTGAAACATATCCCATAGGAAGCCAGCTTCCAACCGAAGCCGAGTTGAGCCTGCAGTTTGCCGTCAGCCGCTTTACGGCACGCTCGGCCTTGTCCTATCTGCAAGAAAGAGGCTACCTGTCGCGCAAGCCGAAAGTCGGAACCGTGGTGATCGCCAAAGCGAACCGCCTCAAGTACAACGTCTCCGGCGGCAGCATCCCCGACCTCCTTCGGTTCATCGACGCCACTCTTGTTCGCCCCAGTCAAACCGAAGATGTGCTATCGGATTCCGTGCTTTGCAACGACCTCCAGTGCGGTGAAAAGGAGCCCTGGATTAGGGTGTCTGCGTATCGCATCTCCTCAAAAACGAAGCTGCCCATTTCCTGGACGGAATACTATCTTCGCCCGGAATTTAGAAGCGTCGTTCCGAAAATCGGCCTCAAGCCCGGGCCGGTTTACGCGCTTATCGAAAAAGCCCATGGCGAATCGATTACGCAAATCGCCCAGGACATCGGCGCCTGCCTGCTGCCGAAGGCCATGGCGGACATACTCGACGCGCCTGCGGGCAGTCCGGCACTGCGGGTTCTCCATCGCTTTTGCGGGGAAGACAACCGCACCCTGTACGCAGTCATAAGCGTCTACCCCGGGGATCGGTTTCGCTACGTCCAAAAACTCCGTCGAGAGTTGTGACGACAGAACCTGAACCCATTTCGCCGCAACCTCTATACGGGAGAAAATAATGGAATTCGGATTTACGGAAGAGCAGCGCATGCTCAGGGAATCCATCCGCCGGTTCATGAAAAATGAGTGCACCAGGGAGTACATCAGGGATTCGAGCGAGAACGAGCGCTTCCCCATCGAACTTTACGACAACATGGTCAAACAGGGATGGATGGGAATTCCCTTCCCGGAAAAGTACGGCGGCGCAGGCATGGGACCCGTAGAGTTGGCGATCTTCCTGGAGGAGGCAAGCTACGCCTGGTATGCGGCGGGAGTGTCCTATTTCACTACCGTCATCCTGGGGGGCTACAACATCCTTACCTATGGAACGGAATCGCAGCGGGAATATTTCCTGCCGCGCATCATCAGCGGAAAGTGCAAGCTCTCATTCGCCCTGAGCGAGCCGAATGTCGGGTCCGACGCCGCTTCCGTGGAACTCTTTGCCGCGGAGGACGGCGACCACTTCATCCTGAACGGCACCAAGATGTTCATCACCTGCGCCCACGTCGCGGACTATATCATCACCGTCACCCGTACCAGGCGCGATGCGGCGAGGAAGCACGATGGAATCACCATTTTCCTTGTTGACGCGAAATCTCCGGGGCTCGAAATCAGGCCGCTAAAGCAGATGGGCAGGGCCGCGACTCACACCAACGAAGTAACCTTCAAGAATGTCAGGGTTCCCGGAGAGAACATCATGGGAAAGCTGAACGAAGGCTGGGCAAACCTGAACAAGGGCCTCGGCATCGAAAGATTGAGCGTAGCGATGATGTATGCCGGAACTTCCCAGGCGATCATAGACTATGCGGCTGGCTACGCCAAAGAGCGGATCCAGTTCGGCAAGCCGATTTCCAAGTTTCAGGCCATCCAGCACAAGTTCGCCGACATGCAGATAAAGGCGGATGTCGCCCGCCTCCTGAGTTACCGTGTGGCATGGATGCTCAAGGAGGGACTGCCCTGCTTCAAGGAAATGTCGATCGCGAAACTGTATGCGT
>CAIZGN010000373.1 GCA_903932505.1 Candidatus Hydrogenedentota bacterium | reverse complement strand
CGGTATCCATCCAGTCCGAATGGCAGGGAAGGTCAATATTGCAGGCATCGGCACTTTTCATCAATCCGTCGAGCTTGCGGTATTGATACGCAATGGCGTCAATTTCCAGTGTGGGTTTCTGGCTCCCGGTGCCCGTCGCATCGGGGGGAAGAGCCCACTCCAAGGTGATGGAATCACTGAAACAGGTGGGCATCCAAACAGCCTCGGTCGAGAAAACCGGGGCACAGGCTTCTTCGGGGTGGCCTGCGGGATAAACCGTGAGCGAGGCGTCCGGGCCGAATTGGGCGGGGGTACAATGAATACGCAATCCCTCGGCCCCCGCCGAGGAGAGGGTCAGTGCCCATACGCGGCCACCATCCGGCGTGTTGTTCCATGTACCGGCGAAGGCGGAGTCGGGCGATATTGTTATGGGGACATTGAGTGGGTTTAGCAAACCGATGCGCAGTGCGCCCTTGTCAGGCGAGGAAACTCCGGACTCGTCTTCGAGGAGGGCGGTTTGCACATCGGGCACTTCCAAAGAGATCATCTCAGGGGTCATCCCGGCACTCTTGGGTTGGTAGGGCGCGGGTGCGGCGGACTTGCCTGCCAAGGGCCATTCTCCCGGTTGCGTGACGGAGTGCCAAGACCAATCCTTCGTGGGCACACCGAGACGTACACGGTCAGCATCGGTCAAGAGTGCGCCCGATTCGTCGTAGTAGAGGTCAAAGGACCCATCGCCGTTTCGTGGTGCGATGCGCACCCCATACACGATGCCATCCCCGTTGGCGGACTCTTCGTTCCAAGCCATAACGACATCGGCAGCCGGTACAGCATACCCTTCTCGTTCAAGAACATTCTGAAGTGAAGGAACGGCGAGAGTCGTCTGGCTCAAGAATAGAGCGACCATAAAACCTATGAAGCAAAGCGCGCTTTTCAATATTTGCTCCTTCCGGCGATAACAACCAAGTACGGGAACCCCCGCACTCAGGGATTGTACCGCATGAGCCGCATTTTGACAAGCAAGAACGGGATTTTGAGATATGCGGGGCAAAGAGACGTCTATTATGCGGTTGGTGAAAAGGATCCTGAGCGCAGAAACAGCAAACAGGCTTGAGCGGTATCCTTGGCATGGGTCAGCAAAGTGTGGTTATAGGGAAGACAGAGCCAATCGGTCATCCCGGGGAGTTTAGTGTCATCGACGGTAATAATGCTGTCGTTTCGCTCGCGAAAAGTGAGGCCCTGACCGCGATTACCTGAGATGACCCCAAACGGCGCGGATGGAATGGGCAAGGCCGCATAGAAGTCGGCGGAGGCCATTTTTTGTCCGCTGTCTCCGCCGATGGAGCGGAAAATAAGGTTTCTTTGGAGGCTGGCCGCCAGTTTGGGCGGATGATTCGGCGGAGCCAGCATGACAATACGCCCTAACCCAGGACGCAGGCCCTCCTTGAAGCTGTTGCGAATGATGATGTTTCCGAGAGAATGGGCAACAAAATGGTAGCGGTCGGTATGCACGTTGGCCTCGACGTATTGACGCAGGCCTTGGGAGAGTTCATCGAGTGTAGTTTTTCTTGAGGAATAGGGAAAGGAGAGCACGTTATATCCGGCTGATGCCATGAGATCCTGCACCCGATCCATGGACTTCTGGTTACCTCCCATACCATGCACGAAAACGACCGTTTCCTTGGCTTCTTTGATGGGCGGTGAATAGGTAAGGAGGGTTCCAGCGATATACCGCGTTCCGCCTTGATTGAAGTAGTAGACAGCGAGAATGCGTCCGCCGGGCAGCAGGGTCACCCAAGGATAGCCCAAGTCGCCGCTGGCACCGTCGTCCCGTAGCACAAACTCTGGCGCGGTGGCGAAATCTGTGCATTCGGGATCAAGAACCCGCGCGCGAATTCCAAAGGGAGCGTGGCGGTACCCGTAGACCAAGAGGGCACGACCATCGGGCAGTCGAACGGCGCAGTGGGGATGGCCCTGAAATCCGGCATCCTGCCAGGGTTGGAAACTCTTTCCGCCATCGGTTGAGCGGGCCACGGCAGTATGGTCGTCCAAGCCTTCAGAGCGAAGGAAGGCGAAAATATCGCCCTTCGGGGTTTCATACAAGGCGGTTTCATTAAAGGAACCGGACGGGCTACTGGCGATTGGGCAGGCGTAATCCCAAGTGCGCCCTCCGTCTTTCGAGGTCATCAAGTGAACTTCTGTTCGACGGGGTTCGACCTGACTCTGTGCGGCCACCGCCCACAGCAGACGACCATCCCGACTTTCCCAGAGCGGGCCTCGATTATAGGCGGGGCAGAGTTGGCCGAGCACGGTCTTTGTCACGGTGCCGGGCACAGGCGGTGGGACTATGGGGCCTTGCCAAAAATACCCGGCATCCTCTGAACGCATCAGGTAACCACCGAGAAAGACAAAATTCCCGTGTCGGAGGGAAACATCAAACTGTTCTTCCTTCCCTTCGCGAAGCTCAGCCCATCCGTAGCTGGTACAAACGAGTGAACCATCCCGGAGCTGGATAAGGCAGGGATCCTGTGAACCTCCAAGGGGATGGGCTAGAATTAATTCGGGTTCCTTCGTCCAAGTTTGCCCGAGGTCCTTGCTGCGCACAAGCATGAGATAGCTGTTCGGGTCGCAATGGGAGGTAGTGGATTCTCCAAAGATTTTCCGGTCGGGAGCGCGACGAAAGGCGACGATGAGCTCGCCGTCGGGTCGAGTCACCACCGAAGGGAAGGTACTGTAGAATTGGTCATCCTGATAGATGATGACGTCTTTTTCCTTCACGAGGACAGGGGCTTCGACGGCCCACAAAGGAAGGGCGGCGAGGGCGATGAAAACAAGGCAAAGGTAACGCATGGGAATCCTCCATTTCGTGGATGTTACCGAAAGTATAGTACTGCAGAGGGGATGGACGCGAAAAACTAGATTTTGGGTGGAGCTGCGTCCGGAGCCAAAGCGGCGATTGCATCGCCGCACGCCATATAGCGGGTGATGGGGTATTTAGGGGGTTGCCGCTAGCACGGAGTAAGCCTCTTTAACGCCGCAGTCAAAGAAGTAGTTGTCGCGGGGGCCAAACCAGCCGACGCCCCATCGGTAGTTTGAACCGCCATAGACGTTATTTTCGGGTGCCCAGCCCCATTTTTCGCTGCTGATGTGGCCATCGCACCACACGACGTTGACACGCCCTTCATGGCGAAAATGTAGGGAGGGTGCCATGAAGTAGTCGCCGGGCATGCCCTGGGGATAATCAGCATTGGCATACTTGGGCGGTTCGACGAAGCTGTATTCGATGAGGTATCCATCTTGGGGTATGGCGGCATCGGCAAACATGATGGTTGAGGAAGGATTGGCGATTCGGGTGTCAAGCATACCTTGCCTGGAGGCGAGCACGGGGTCTTCCTCGGTGGCGAGCATTGAACCCACATAGGCCTGATTGTAGCCGTAACCGCCGGTTCCGGCTTCGAAAACGTTAGACTTCTGCCCCAGTTCCTTGAATTCGCTAAACACGGGACACTCTTTGATGCGCCCATCGGGGATGTATTCAAACAGGGGGCCTTTTTTGAAATCGAAGGCACTGTTGGCATTGGGGGTTTCACGTACCCCGTGCCAGCGAAGTCGTCCACCGTTTTGATCGGGGCTTGCGCCGGGAAGGAGGAAATCGTACATATCCGCAGCGGCAGGGACGTAGTGGCCGTTGTATTCTGAGGCATACATAGCATTGGCGAGGTAGAGTTGGCGAAGATTGTTGACGCACTGGGTCGAACGGGCTTTGGCCCGGGCCTTGGCCAAGGCCGGGAGCAGCATCATGGCCAAGATGGAGATGATGGCAATGACAACCATCAGTTCCACCAAGGTAAAAGCCGACTTGGGGTTTACACCTCGGGCATAAAATCGCATCGTTCCGACCCTCGCGTTGATGGTGCAACTCGGGCGCGGAAGGTGCAAGATCGGGATAAGTATCAAGGTCGCCGACCCGATGGTCGATGAACTGAACCCTCCCTCGAAGGTCTTGCAATTCCGACGCCAAGAAGCGCGCCACGTCGGCAGGTCTTCGGACTTTCAGGCGACCTACTGGGCGCTGCTTCCCAAGGCGTTTCGACCACCTCAGTGCGTTATTGCGCTGTTCGTTCCCGATTACCGCTGCGGGGCAGTCCTGGATTCGCACCAGGTTCCCTCTTCGCGCTCAGAAGCGCCAATGCTTCAGAGCGAACCGACAAGTTGATTATAGCCGAATGCAGATAGAAATGCCAGAAAAAAATGAGGGGGAGGGTCGAGATTTATTCGGGGCGTTTGAGGATTTCGAGGAAGGCGCGGGCTTCTTCGGCATAGTCGGAGGTTTCCTGACGAACCGCTTCCACCCACTCCTGCGGAATGTCCAGTCCAAATGCCGTAGGATCAAGAACCGGTGGGGCGAAATCTCCGGCACTTCCGAAGCCGGCCTCACGGGTGATTTCGTTAGAAAGGGCCATTATGCTGTTTTCGCGTTGAAATTCGCCGTGGTAATGTCGGGCACGGACGTGATTTGCAAGCACCACGGCGAACATTTCGGGGAGTCGCCATTTTTCCGCGAGCCACTGTCCGGCCTCGGCATGGGTGGTGTGTATAGCTTCCAACTCAATATCGCAGAGTCTGCGACTATTTTTTTCGGCGAGTTTGACATACTCGGTGTACTGCTCTTTGAGCGCGAGGGCCATGCAGTACTTGCCAATGTTGAGCAACAGCCCAGCGGTGAAGCAGCTCTCGGGGGATTCCTTGCCGGGAATGCGTCTGGCGAGAAGCTGGGCAGCCTTAGCTGTTCCCAAGGAATGCATCCAGAATTCTTCGGGTTCAAAGGCAAACTGCCGGTGTCGGGAGAGGGCGTCAAAGACGGAGGTAGCCAAGGCCAGCATACGCACGGCCTGAAAACCTACGACCACAACAGCGCGGCGAATGGTATCCACCCTATGGCGCAATCCGTAGAAAGCGGAATTGGCGAGACGGAGCACCCGCGCAGAGATGGCCATATCCCGTTCGAGGATAGCCGTCAAATCGTCGGCCGATGTGTCGGCATCCTCCACCGCGTCCAGCAACCTATTCATGATGGCCGGGAGCGTGGGGATGTTTTCGATTTCTATGAGTTTGCGGGCGAGATTTCGATCCACCGTCCGAACTTCCTTCCTTTGCCACGGGGACGCATTGAAGGCATGCGTCCTCCGTTCCCATTATACCTGAACGGATAGACTACTTTCTTTTTTCGCATCCCGGCGTTCAAACGTCGGGGGACACCGGATCATTGTCCCTGTGCGGTGAAGGTTTTCCAGGCCGGGCCAGACTCTTCGATCTGAAAACGTCGTATCCGAACAAGGTCGTGTCGAATATACGCGATGAGTACGCTTCCATCTGCCTGGAGGGCCAGACTTGGGGCAGAAGCCGTTGGGCCGTCCACCCCCACAGGCGGATTGAACGTAAGACCCTCATCCTTGGAGTAACGGAAAAACACGGCCTCGTCTTCGTAGGCACAAATTAACGAAGCATTCGGCGTGCGGAGGAGTTTGGGGCGCTTTCCAACGAAACCCAGTGGAATGGGGCGATCCCAGGTGGCCCCGGCGTCTTGTGATATGGAATAGTACAAATGGGCGGTGGGATTCTTGACCTGTGTTCGGCATACGGCAAATAACCATCCGTCTGAACGCTCGACGATATCGGTTTCCGCGAGTCTTGGTGGTCGGTTCTCCCCCATCATCACCACGGGCTCCCATTGTGTGCCGTCAGGAGAGGCGCAAACGGAGGCAGGGGCACATTGGGTTTCGTCATTGGCTGAGAGTCCGAGAATGAGGCGTCCATCCCGCATGAGGTGCACCGGGGAAGAACAATCGTATCGGGGGGCAATGCGCATGACGGGGCTCCAAGCGGTGACGCCTGGCTTTCGGGTCAATACATGGGTTCCCAAAGATGTGCCGACGGCCCCTTTTTCGCGGTGGGGCACAAACGAGCAAACGAGGGTTCCATCCGGGGTACTTGCGATTGAGGGAGATTCGTCGTCACGCGCACTGTCGAAGATGATTTCGGGCGCGGACCAAGTCTGCCCCTCATCGGCGGAGTACACCGCTACGATCGCGCCGTTCTGGAATTCCCTCCGGACTTTTATTTTCGGAATACGGCAGTAGACAAGACAAATTCGACCGTCCAGCATACGGCAGAGGCTCGGGTCGCGCAACGTGGCGCTGGCGATTTCTTCCTTGCCCACTGTGGTGTAATCACGACCCTCGATCAACTGAACCGGTTCGGAAACGGCGGCTCCCTGGGCCCCGGCGGTTCCCACGGTAAGGAAAAGCAAGGCCTGCGCCAGCAACAATGATATTTTTCTCTTCATCAGCAGATGGTTCCCGTCACTGGGTGCTTTTGTTCTCGCGAACATAGGTGTCAAAGGCCTCTTTGACCTTTCCGGTCTTGGCGTTGCCCCGATGCAACAAAAGGCGGTACTTAATCTCGATTTTATCACCCGCCTTCAGGGTATACGGTTCCGTATGGGGCCAGGAAG
Source organism: Candidatus Hydrogenedentota bacterium (assembly GCA_903932505.1). Classification (GTDB taxonomy): domain Bacteria; phylum Hydrogenedentota; class Hydrogenedentia; order Hydrogenedentales; family CAIZGN01; genus CAIZGN01. The sequence continues at coordinate 10,398 of CAIZGN010000373.1, read as the reverse complement.
CACCTAGAAAACCATAGTGGCGAAATAGCCATCCGGGGTGCGGGTAACCGGGGTTTTGGGAGTGCTGGAAGATCGCAACGCCGGAGTATTTCTTGCCACCCACTGTTTTCGGGAAGGACAGGTCAGCCCAAGGAGTGTCGGCACTGAGTACGTCTTTCTCGGGGGTTCCCGTGGCGCACGTGAACACCATGGGTTTGCGTTCGGCATCGGGACGGAAACTGAACCCGCCATATCCCTTGCTTTCGGTGGTGGCTCCCCGCAAGACCAGCTCCTCCCCACTCACATTTTCAAGAACGATGCGAAAATCAATTGCGCGGGATTGTTTGGTGGCGGGAAGGACGGTGAGCCATACGGACTCGCGCACCTTGGGTTGGTCGGGTTCGGCATCGAAGACCCAAACGCTTTGATCCGCAATAGTAGCGTGCGCGGGGTCGGCCTCCTTTGTCAGGAACTTTTCATGTTTTTCCCGGACTCCATCAAGGGCCCACACATCGATTTTCTTGCCTCCCACGGTGGATTCGGGCCAGGCCCAGAAGACACCGCGATGGTGATAATGGTCGGCGGGAAAATCTTGTGTGAGGACTTCGCCGTCCAATCCATAGAGCGGATGAATATAGGTGGAGCGCTTAAAGTGGGCATCGACACCCGCAGGGGGATCAACGTACTCGTAGCGGTACACGAGAACCGGTTGTTCTCCGTCTAGAACGGTAAGGGCTTTGCCATCGTCTTGAATGGCCATTCCGCCTTGCGCATGTGCAGCCAAGAGCATGGCGGCGGCTAGTGACAATATTCCCATTTCATTTCTCCTTCGGGGGCTAAGTGCCGTGCGCTTAGTATACTCATGGGGGACATGAACCTCAATCGAGGAAGATGCGTCGTTCGTGGGATGACTGCTACAATGCGCCCATGAACACCGTGCATCCCAAAGCCGTGCGGCGGCGCTTGCTCACCATTCTTTACCAGCGCTACATGAACAATCCGCTGGATATGCTTGGCCCGTCTGACTTTCTCACCGAGGAAGGACTTTCACGTCAGGATCTGGTTGTCAATATCCACTACCTGCACGATGCGGGGCTTGCCGAGCTCATGGTCGGTTATAACCCTCAGTCCTTCAACGCCGTTCGCATTACGGCGAAGGGCGTTGATTTATTCGAGGATTCGTATCGATTCAACCGCCGTTTTCCTGCCGGGGCGGGCGAGGAGGATTTTCCTTTGAGCGAGGCGGCGCGCTTGGTGGAAGAATTGCTGGCGCAAGTCGACTTGGTGCCCGTGGATGCTGAAACACGCCGGGGCCTGCTGCAGGATATCGAATATCTGCGAAGCGAGTTGAGCCGACCGGCCGGGTCGCGACGACCAGAGGTCTTACGCGCCCTGTCGGGATGGATTGCTTCGGTCTTGGGTGCGCACGGTGAAGGTCTTTCGACCTTGGCTGCGCTTGAGGCTTTGTTTGTGCCGCTGGAAAAGAAGAATCCGGTATAGGCCAGCCTAAGCGCCCACTTTGTCGGCGCACACGCCAGATAGGGGTTTTAGGAGTGCTTTAGTCGGCGTTGAGGGCACCGAGGAGGTCGTCGATTTTTTCACGATGCTCGACCAAGGTTTCGCTGACGGCGTCACATTCTTCGCGGGAAATGCCGAGGAATTCGGACGCCGAATCGGGATAGGGAAGGTCGCACCCGTTGCTCGCTTCTCCGAAACCTGCCGGATAGGTGCTAAAAACAGCCAAGGCTGTTATGGAAGCAAGACGCTGATAGTCCTTGGATTTCTCAGGTTCAAGATGATAGCGGATGGCGTCGGTGATGGAAAGTGGCAGGCCCCAGCGTTCGGCAAGTAGTCCTCCGGCAGCCAAAGAGGACAGACCAATGGTTTCCTCAGCCGTTTCGTGGATATAGCGCTTCTCTTCACGGGCCTTGTGAACAGCCCGAACGAATAGCTCGGGGAACAAGGTATCGAGGGCCACTTTTCCAATATCGTGCAGTAATCCGGCTTCGTAGCTACCGGTCAGATCGCCACCGGCTCTTCTAGCGACGTATTCGGCGGCAATACCGGAGGCCAGCGCATGACGCCAGAGTTGGGTACGGTCGAATTCGCAGGTGCTTCCACGAAAGTTGTTAAAAGCAGAAGCGGTAAGGGTGAGGTTTCGAACCTTGAAGAAGCCGAGTATGACAACGGCTTGGGCGACGCTGTCGATTTGGCGTTGGAACCCGTAGTAGGAGGAATTGACCAATCGCAGTATGGTGGCGGACAGACTTAGGTCGGACGAGATGAGTTGCCCCAATTCCAACGCAGAGGTCGACGGGTCAGCGGCGGCACCGAGTATTCGCCCCAGCACGGAAGGCAGTGTGGGCAGTTGGCGAATTCGGTCGATGGCACCGTCAAGGTCTGGCTTAATCATTGTCTGCTGTTTTCCTCTACATTGGGGCATCATAGCGCAGGGGACGCGAGAAAAGCCAGAAAAGTCGGGCTTTGCGTATTTTTCGTTTCGTGTTTTAGGCGCGGAGGATTGCGTTTATTGGTACACGCTGAAGCGTGAAAGACGTACTGCGGTACCGGCCTACTATTTGGCTTGCGGTTTTCCGGATTCGTTTTCGAATTTCTGGCCCGATTTGAGTGAGGCTTTGCAGGACTCTGAAAACGCGCGTTCGATGACCGGCAGCGCCTTGGAAGGCCAGTGGTTCAACGCAATGAGGCCTTCGTAGAGTGTCCAGCGGTTCTGGTTTTCATTCATGATGAGCAGGGCATTGCGATCCCTCTCCTGACTTGTAGTGGCCTTCTTGTAGGCACTGGAGCGCAGGATTGCGATGCGGCCGTTCGGGCGTTCCCAGGCGAAACCGGTATCCATGAGATTGGAGACCAGTTCGTGGCGAACGGCACGGGTGCGCAGCGCTTGGGCGATTTCCGGCGAGTTAATCTTAACACCGTCGCGGTCTGCCAGATTGAGATCCCGTTGCCCGGCGGCCACGGCCATTTCAATTTCGCTGGCCACGGCTTTTAAGGCGTCTACAGGCACTCCGGCATCGCCCCCCTTCGAGGAACGGAGGAATCCGAATGTTCCGCATCCGGCCAGCAGGCAGGCCACAAGGCAAACAACAGCTATGTTCTTCATGGTTTTTTCTCTTGCTCCGTGTTTTCGGGTCCCAAGACCCGGTTCTTTCCTTCTCGCTTGGCGCGATACAATGCTTGATCCGCTTCGCGGATAATATCTTCGGCAGATGCCAGATAGGGTCGGCCATGCGCGCTGACCCCGATGCTGACGGTAACTTTCAAGGGGCCGACACTCAGGCGGAAAGGATCACCGCCAATAGCGGAGCAGATGCGTTGCCCTTGGGCAAGTCCACCGGTGAGGTCGGTCTGTGGCATTAAGACGACGAATTCCTCTCCGCCGTACCGAGCGACAACGTCGGTGCGGCGGACACATTGCTGTATGCGCTTGGCCATTTCACGCAGAACTTCATCTCCGGCGAGATGGCCGTATACGTCGTTAAAGGTCTTGAAGTTGTCGACGTCGAGCAGCATGCACGAGAGAGGTTGTTCGTATCGGGTGGCGCGGTCGAGTTCCTGATCGAGTTGCTCGCGGAAGTATCGGTGATTGTGCAGGTCGGTCAGTCCATCGGTGACAGCGAGTCGCTCGAGACGCTGGTTGGCTATTTGAATGCTCTCAAAGAGTTGCGCGCGCTCGAGTGCGTTGGCAGCAGCCTCGCTCACAACTTCAAGAAACCCCACCTCTCTTGGAGAAAAGGTGCCCTCATGACGAGCGGCGCGCAAGAGCAGGGTTCCCACGTTGGGGTCAGCGACGACAATGGGGATGACGAGAAGGGCATGAAATCCGGCGGAGGCAATGGCCTCGCCCTGCTGCGCGGTGAGGGGATTTGCAAAGACATCGTTGACGACGATCTTCTCTTGACGGGTGACTGCCTCGCGCAACTCTGGGTATTTTGCGAGGTCAAGTGCCTGACCGGATAGGGTGGCATCCTCATGGGAAGCCATAACGGAGCCCTGGTCTGAACTGCCCCATATGCGTACTACGGAACAGCGGTCCGAGTTGACGACCCGGGCGACCTGTTCGACGAAAACATAAAGAATGTCATGCGCTCTGCGCTTGGAAGAAATTGCCTTGAGAATGTCCAGCACGGAGAACAACTCGTCCTTGTCCTGCGTGATATCGTGCTGGCGCATGGATAGGTAGCCGGAGCAGCGTCGCATGAGGTGCATGGCCAAGCGGGTTTGATCGGGCCCCCATCCGACTTGCGAATGCAGGGTGTCGGCATCGTCCAGTGCTTCCCCGGTAAGCGCGCTGAAAACCCGTTGGACGAGCCCTGTTTGCAACGTCCATCCACCTTGAAAAAGACTGTCACCCACCGGGGAAGAGGATTCGACAGCCCCTGCAACCAGAACCGCCAAATGGGGCGATGCGGCAAGGAAAATATGGGCACCCTGTGGGATGATGTCATTGTAGGGCCTGTGAATAGCTTCCTTGATGGATACTGACGCCCCAGTGCCTATCACAAAAATGCGCGAGGCTTGGCTGGCAAGGGTGGAAAAGGAGGAAAAGTGGTTCGCCGTGTGCTGGTCGGCGAGGATAAGCAATTCGCCGGAAGTATCCTTTCCGCAGTGCGCGATCGCCTCCGCAACGATATCAAGGTACAGGGCGTACTCCTGAAAGTGGATCATGGAAGCTGCGCGGATGTCTGCAGGCGGGAGCGACGAAGTGAGGAGACGCTCAACGAGGGAGGAGGTATCCAAAGGATGGCATTTGGATTCCTGAAAGACCACGATTTCGGATGCGTTCGTCATCCCTTGGTGGCTTTCGATAGATCAAAGGTTTCAACAATGGAAACGGGGGTGGAGCGCACTACGAGGTCGTATAGTTCTTCGACGTCTTCTTTGCAGAGGCGGGGGCAACCATGGGATTTGTATTGGCCGATGGTCTCGGGGTGGATGGTGCCATGGATGCCCAGATCCTTGGGGAGCCCCTCGGCGGCAGGCATGAGTGGCATCCAACGGGTGCCGAGTTCGTTTTGCGGGTCAAGGGGAGGAATGGGAGTTGAACCCGGCTTGTGCCAAGTGGGGTTCTTTTCCTTGTTTCCGATGGTGTATTCGCCGAGTGCTGTTTCGTATCCGGGCATTCCAAGACCAGCCGTGTAACGCTTGAACAATCCGTCCTTGTCCAGTAGATAGACATGACAGGTGGAACGTTCGATGGTGATGCGGAAGTCTTTTGGGGTGTATTTAAGGCGCTGTCCTATGCTGAGCTTGGGGGCCTCATCCAATCCGTTGGCACGGGTGAGGAGTCCTTGGGTGGTGTTTAATTTCATGCCGATGGACATCAGGTTGTCTTTGGGTTCGACGGAGTAGACTTTGCTCTCAGGGGTTTCCTGTGGCGAGAAAATGAGGGCGACATTGGTCCGACCAACACCGTCCACGGCGGTGGTCCAGCTTTCGCTGCCGACAGTAATATCGCTTAAAGCCTGTCGGAAGAAGTCCCGCGCCTTGATGAGGTCTTTGGCGGCCTCTGCTGCGGCAGCCATTCCGAGCATTCCGGGGGCACGCTGGCCGGGAGGAGCGGTTTCCACAAGTCGTCCGTCTATTTTGTCGGCTTCTGCGGCTCGACCGGCAGCGCGAAGGGCTTGTGCATAGCTGGCGGAGATTTCATGCTGAAGCGGGCCCGTTCCGTACTTTGTATTGGCCTGTTCCAAGATCCCAAGTGCGCCCGAGGCATTACCCAGTTGGGTTTCAGCGGAGGAAAGCATCATCAAAATTTTGGGGCCATCCTGAGGATCGTTTTCGCGGGTGGTGAGGGGCGTCAAAAGATCTCGCACCCCCTGCCAATTGCCAGCTTTCATCAAGGTATCTGCTTGGGCAATTTGCGCGGCAATTTCGGGACTCGCCGGAAGGGGTGCCCCATTGGGGAAGAATCGCTGGTATCCCCAGAAGCCCGCCGCGCCTATAATGGAAAACAGGAACAGTATGCCGACGATCCGAGAGAATCCCCAGCGACTTTTTTCTTTGGTAGCGAAATAGGGTTTAGCCATAATTTATATCCGGGAAGATCCCATGCGCGACAAATCCAAAAGCATTTCGGTCATGGATTGATAACGCTTGTTGAGTTTTCGCTGTAGTGCCTTCAAAATCACGCGATCCAAATGTTTTGGGACTTCAGGATTGATTTTGGACATGGGCTCGAATTTGTACGAGTTGTTGAGGAGTTGTTTCTGAATTTCACGGGTGTCTGCGCCGTCACAGGGATGTCTGCCGGTGAACAATTCAAACATGGTGATTCCAAAGCTGAAAATATCGGAACGCGCGTCCAGCGCTTGTTTTTGCAGTTGCTCGGGGGACATGTACAAGCGGGTACCACCACTTTCCTTCATCCAGCGGGTGCGCCAACTGGCTGTAGATTTGGATAGACCAAAGTCCACGATCTTTACTTGGCTTCCGTCCCGGGAGAACAAGAAATTGGCGGGTTTTACGTCCCGGTGCACCACGCTGTTCTGATGCAGAAAATCAAGACCATGACTGAGCTTCAGGCAGACATCCAACATTTGTTTCATGCTGAGGTCGCGGTCTTCGATATGCTTTTTTAGGTTGTGGCCGTCGATGTACTCCATGATGAGGCAGCGACGGCTGTTTCCATACCGATCATCCTGAATAACGATTTCTTTGTTCATCCGGACGATGCTGGGATGGTTGAGTGATGCCGCGATTTGGACTTCCCGTCCCAAGTAGTCGCGCTTGCGTCGTTTCTTGTCCAAGTCATAGCGACGGTCAAGGACTTTGATGGCGACGGTCATATCGCGGGATCGATCGATGGCCTTGTACACGGTTCCCATACCGCCGGAACCGATAGGCGCGACGATTTCGTACGGCCCCACGTTGGTCAGCTCGAACTGCCCATCGTCCTCCTCGCCGCCTTCTCCGTTTTGGAGAGCCGTCTTGGCTGACTTTCTGCGCCAAAAAAACACCATAGAAAGTATACCTCGATCCATACGCACCCATGATACAGATAATGGTGCAATCATTGCAACGGATTGCCCACTCTGCTTGGTTTAGGCCTGCTTCCAATTACCTGCTGGAACGGCGACCTCTTTGATGAGGTCCCGTAATACTGCGAATACCGTAACCCGCCTTAACCGGCTTTCTGGATTCAGAATCAGCCGATGCTCAAGGACCGGGTGAGCCAAAGCTTTGATATCGTCGGGAATCACATAGCCCCGCCCCAAAACGGCGGCATAGGCCTGGGCGGCGCGAAACAGCATCATGGACGCGCGTGGACTCGCGCCCAAGGTCAGGTGGGTTGAGTCGCGCGTGCGCGCAATGAGGCGGAGTAAGTAATCTCGGATGCGCTCGTGGACAAAAATCTGGCGGACTTTTTCCTGCATGGCCAGAATGGTCACGGGGTCGGTAACGGGGCGAACGGCCTCCACAGGATGACTGAGGCGGGTTCTTTCGAGAATATCGGCCTCGGCCAGAATGCTGGGATAGCCGATAGAGAGGCGCATCATGAATCGGTCGAGTTGGGCTTCGGGGAGGGGAAAGGTGCCTTCGTGCTCGACGGGATTCTGGGTGGCGAAGACGGCAAAGGGGCGTTCCAACGTGTAAGTGGCCCCATCGATGGAGACCTGGCCTTCGGCCATGGCCTCAAGCAGTGCCGACTGGGTGCGCGGTGTGGCCCGGTTTATTTCGTCTGCCACCACGACTTGGGAAAATATGGGACCGCGACGAAACTCGAATTTCCGGGTGTCCTGATTGAAGATGGAAACGCCACTGACGTCGCTCGGGAGCAGGTCAGGGGTGCATTGGATGCGATTGAAGGCGCAACCGCTGCTCGCAGCCAAGGCGCGCACGAGCATTGTCTTTGCGACACCGGGCACATCTTCCAGGAGGACGTGGCCGCCTGCAAGAAAGGCCGCCACACTGGTTCGAACCACGTGCGGCTTGTCGAGGACAACGTTCTCCACACTGGTAATCAGGTCTTTGACTGTCTGACGGAATTCACCCATCTTTTTCCCTTGACGAGGTCGATTTTTTCTGCCATGCGCGCGCACAATCGCGGTTTGTGTGTTTTCAGGCGGAAATTACCCGTCCTACAGCACGCCAAGAGCCGCAACGAGCGTAAGGAGCACGCCGAGCGCACATAATGAGCGGGCCTTGCCGCCGGAACTCTTGAAAAAGCCGCGAATTGAGTATAGTCCCCCGAGAGTGGAAATGCCAAGTACGCAGGGTGCCAGTGGCTCGAAGCGGCCGGAGGCTTGCCAACTGTAAAGCAGGACGAGCGAACAGACCCCGAGCAAAAGGCTGTTCCAACAGTATGGGGTTTGTTGATATCCGCTCTCGGTCAATACCCGGGCGTTAAGTCGGTCACGCATATCCGGGGCGAGAACTTTGGAATCTGTGGGAATATCGGCAAGAACTGCGGGCTCTTCGCCTATCTCCGGTTGGTCTTGATAGCCGGGCATGTCGTCGATAAGGTCGGCAAAGGCGGTACCGGCGGGTTTCTTGGCGTGGCGATGTTTTTCGCGTTGAGTAGAATCGGACGACCGCGAGGAAATTGGAGATGGCACGCGCCTTTGGTCACCCCCAAGGCGCTGCAAACTCGTATTGCTAGACCTATTGACAGTACTTTCCGGCATACCCAAGAGTCCTATCCCACAGTAGAACGGAAACCGGCCCTGCCCGATTTCCGAACTAATACTACCACATACCCGCGATATATGCCAAATAGGAGTCGAAATACTTTGGAAATGGGTGGAATATGGGCTAAATCTGCCCTTGCGGGGGTATGCACGAAGGCCTCGCGACCCATGCGGAAAATTGTGAGGTTTTGCGCTTTTCTGTGTGCTATACTTACTGGACGGTCTAGAATATGGTGCTGTCGTTTTTCATGGTGAAAGAGAAAGGATGTCCTTATGAGGTCCCTCAAATTGTGGTGTGTTGGAAACCTTCTTCTGGCGACTTTGATGCTTGCGGGTTGCACGCAGCCCACTCCGAAGCCCGAACCGCAGGCCGCCCCGGCAAAACCGCAGGCGCATGCGGCGGTGGACGCCAAGATGTCTGCGGTTCCCGAGCCAACGGCCACGTCTGAAACTGCAGCGCAAAGTGAGGCCAAACTCGCGGTGCAGGCTGTTCCAGCGGGCACACTCCCGGCGGATCACTGGCTGGTGGGCACGAGTACAGCCGAGGATATGGTTCCTGCGGTGGTCGCGGAATCCGCACCGCGAGCGCTGCTTGCGGAGAGCGGACCAGCGTATCTGGAAAAGGTGGGGTTGACCCGGGTGCTACATCTAAAGGGCACGCCGTATGAAATGGGTGTCCAGCAGGGCACAATGTTGAAGGAAGAAATCAAGGAGGGGGTGGCACTCCTCAAATTAGTGGGCAATATGTCCCTGAAGGAAAAGTACGCCCTGACGCTGCGCGAGGCATGGCAGCGGACCAGTCCCTTTATCCCGGAAAAATACAAGGAGGAAATTCGCGGCTTGTCGGAGTCGACTGGCATTGCGCTTGAGGACGTGCAGGACTTTACGATCTTTCCGGAGTTGTTCCACTGCAGCGGTTTTGCGTTCTGGGGGAAGGCGACAGCGGATGGTGCGCTGCTTCACGGACGTGTGCTGGACTACATGCGCGACGCGGGAATGGACAAGTTTGCGCTGATTATCATTCACGAGCCTGCGCAGGGGAATGCAACGGTAAATATCGCCTATTCCGGCATGCTGGGCAGTGTGACGGGGATGAATGCGGAACACGTGAGCATTGGCGAGATGGGCGGACGGGGTGAAGGAAAATGGGACGGGATGCCGATGAGCATTCTCCTGCGCGAAGCATTGGAAACATGCAGCACGCTGGATGCCGCAAAGGATTTTTTCACAAAGACGCCACGCACCTGCCAATATTACTACGTGATCGCTGATTCGAAGGCCAATAACGGCATCGGGGCTGCTGTGGGCGTGGCCGCAGAACCCGACTCCATCCAATTTGTCGAGCCGAACCAGTCCGTACCGCAACTGCCGCGTCCGGTGGAGGATGCGGTTCTATTAAGCGCCAACGAGCGCTATGACTGCCTGGTCGACCGGGTGCAGAAACAGTATGGCAAAATCACCCCGCAAATTGCGCTGGACGTGATGGCGCGCGGCGTTTCGATGAAGAGCAACATGCATGATGTGCTTTTCAAGCCGGCCACCCTTGAATTCTGGGTCGCAAACTCGACCATCGACGCGCCAGCCTGCAATTTGCCGTACACCCATCATGACCTGAATGTGCTCATGAAAGACAAGCCGCAAAAATAGTCCGGATATTCGTTTTTTTTGGATTTGATATTTTTTTTGACAAACCCTTTACTTTTGCCGGATTTTCACGTAATCTTGTTAGACTGGAATTCATGACCTTAGCGGACTCTTTCTTGGGAGG
>CAIZGN010000372.1 GCA_903932505.1 Candidatus Hydrogenedentota bacterium | reverse complement strand
TTTATTTTTGTGCTTTGCGGGGGTTGGTTCTTGTTTTTGTTTTTGGTGGTGTTGAACGCTACATCCCCCCGGCGCTTTGCACCGCCCCCTTCTAAGGGGGATTTTTTTGGGGTGCTTTGCGGGCTAGCGGCCGATGTGTGCTGGATTGATTTCATGGAGGCTGCTTTCGTCTTCGATGTGGAAAACGTCGATATAGTGCGGGGCTAGGAGTTCTGCGGCTTCTTGGAAGGCTCGTTGGTCGCGGATTAGGAAGACGCTGACGTTGAAGCCGTTTATTTTCATGGCGGCGAGGGCTAGGGCTAGTCGGTCGCTGACTTGTGGGACGACGGGCAGGAGGGCGGCGTCTCTGGGGAGCATGGAGGCTTGGGAGAGAACCATGTCCACGGCGTCGATGCCCCGACCGGGGACGACTCGCGCCAGGTTCTCGGCAATCTGTACGGCCTGCATGGGGCTGCGCATGGTGGGGACGCAGAGGGGGCTGATGCGGTGGAGAATATCTTCTTCGCCGACTAGGGCGTCGAGTTCGTCGCGTGCCTTGCTGGCGTGGGAGGCGACTTCATATTTGGCGGCTTCGGCGGCATCGCCTGCGTTGGTGAGCAGTCCGACTTGTTCGCCGGACATTTGCAGGAGGTAGGCGATGGAGGCGGCGGTGGTGATGGCGAGTTCGATGCGGTTTTCTTTGTCTTCGGGTTTGTAGCTGTCTTCGTGGAGGTCGAGCATGACGGTTCCACCGAGCACGCTGGAGGGTTCGTTGGTTTTAACGTGCAGGACGCCGGTGCGTGCGGTGGCCTTCCAGTGTATGGCGTTCATGGGGTCGCCGGGGACGTATTCGCGGATGCTGTGGATCCGGGTGGGGTCTTGGTAGACGCGGTTGGATATGCGCACAGGGCCTTGGGGACGTTTGGCGGATATGTTGAAGGTGTCGATGTAGGCGATGGTGGGGAGTACGGAAACGTATTCTTGCTGCTGGTCGGTTCTGAATCGTTTCTGGAGGCCGAACAGGTCTCCGGATTCCATGAGCATGGGGCCGACGCGGTGATAGCCGCGCCGTGGGCATTGGAGGCTGTATTTGATGGTGATGGAACGTCCGGGCATGAGTGTGGCGAGACGTTTGTTGTTGCCGGTGACTGGAAAGTCGGCAGGGGCGTAGTCTTCGAGGAAGAGCCAGGGAATGGGCCAGCCTCGGTTGTTGGTGATGCAGACTTCGACGTCAATTTCTTCGCCCTGCTGCAGGGTGGTTCTGGAAATGGAGCGGGCGCAGTCGAGCCCGGAAATCCAGGCCAGGGATGAGAGATGGGATATGAGCAGGAGCAGTAGAAAAGCGTAGAGGACATAGGCCATGAAGGGGCTTTGCAGCCCGAAGGCGATCAGGATGGCCAGCCCGGCGGCGGCAAACCAGAGGGCGTTTTTCATGTTCTGGAATCCATTGGCGTCTCTGCGTCAGGGCGCGGTTGGCAGGGCGTCTTCGTCGTTGGCCCGGATGGGGAGGGATATGGTGAGGGTGGTGCCTTGGTCGGGTTCAGATTCGAGGGTGATGGTGCCCTCATGGGCGCGGATAACGCCGTGGGCGACGCTGAGGCCCATGCCGATGCCTTCGCCCTGCGGGCGGCCGGTGTAGAAGGGATCGAAAACCCGATTTCGGACTTCCTGGTTCATGCCGATTCCGTTGTCCTCAAACACGATGTTAATATTGGGGCCGTTGGCGAGGGTGTGGATGCGGAGGGTGCGGGGACGGTTATCGACGAGGTTGAGTGCGTATTGGGCGTTGGAAATGATGCTGAGAAAGACGCGCTGCATTTCCCTGACTTGCAGGTGGATTATGGGCAAGGCCGGATCGAGTTCCAGTGTGAGGTCGATGTGGTCGATGCGCAATTGATAGGCGCAGAGGGCGACCATTTCCTCGAGGATGTCGTTGATGCTGTTGAGTGTCTTGGGGGTGCGTTGTCTCTGGGCAAAGGCGCGCAGGCTGTTTACGATGGCTGAGCAGCGCTGAGACGCCTCGATGATGGAGGACAGGTATTTGCGGGTATCGGGGTCGATATCGCGGGAGAGCAGATATTCGGTGTAGCCGAGTATGGCGGTGAGGGGATTATTGAGTTCGTGGGCGACTCCGCTGACGATGGTATCGAGTGCGGAGAGTTTTTCCTGCTGGAAGAGCTGGCTTTCAAGGAGGAGTTTTTCGCGGACATCGAGGAGCAGGATGAGCAGCCCCTTTGGGGAGCCGCTCTCGGTCAGGAGGGGGACAAAGGTGCAATCGCATTTGAGCTCGGCACCGAAGGGGGTGCGTTCAAAGGTGCGGGTACTCACCGGGCCGGCGGAGCGCATGATTTTCATGAGGTCGAGCGGTTTGGATTCTTTTCCGCCGGGGACGGGGTGGAGGGCCTGGCCGATAAGCGCTTCTGGGGCGGGTGCGCCGCAAAGGATGGCGGCTTTTGGGTTGGCCTGCTGGATAATGCCGTATTCATCGGTGACGATGATGCCGATGGGTGCGTGGGTTATCACTTGGCCGGAGTAATCCGGCAGGGAATAGTGTTTGTCTTCGCGTCTGGATTCCATATTGCGCGTACTCTTCCCTCGTGCCCCGCATTCCGGTTGCCATAGCGCTCATCCCGTCACACGGGGTAGCGATTGACTATAGCACAGGCGTTTGTCACATTGAAATTAAGGCTGTAAGAGGGGATAATACCCCCTAATGTTGGTTCCCGTAAGGGGTATTCTGTCTGGTCGCTCGCGCAAGGAGTGTTTGTGTTTTCAGGAAAGGGCTTCCGTATGTTTTCGGTTCGAATAAACAAAGGTTTTACGCTGATAGAGTTGCTGGTGGTGATCGCCATCATTGGCATTTTGGCTGCGATTTTGTTGCCTGCGCTGGCTCGCGCCCGCGAGGCGGCGCGCCGCACCAGCTGCCAGAACAATCTCAAGCAGATGGGCTTGACGTTCAAGATGTATTCCAATGAAATGGCGGGGGGGGCGTGGCCGCCGGTTCTGCATGCGGGGGGCGACACGTGCTCCTCGTTCACGTTTGACTTCATGTTTCAAGGGGACACGTTGTATCCGGAGTATTTGACAGACGTTGCCACCAACGTCTGCCCGTCGGATTCGGATGGTCAGGGCAAGTTTACGAAAGGGGAGTTTAATTGTCAGGGTGACCCGGCAAAGCCGATTTGTCCTTGTCGTATCAACCGGTTGTCGTATGTGTATCTGGGCTGGATTTCGGGGCCGGACTATTACATGATTCCGGGTCGTGATGAAAATGACCCGTCGATCCCCACGGATTTGCAGCAGGCGATGATATCGGGTCATCTTGATGCGGGACTCATCATGCGCCTTGCGAGTTTCACGTATGAGATCATGGGGGCGACGAGCCGAACGGCGGCGGACAGTCTGGCTGATGGGGATATTGAGTATACCTCGGTGGTGGGGCAGGACAAGACCATGCGTCGATTCCGCGAGGGTATCGAGCGTTTTTTCATTACGGACATCAACAGCCCAGCGGCTTCTTCTTTGAGCCAGAGCACGATTCCGGCGATGTTTGACGTGGTCAGTGTGAATCCCGTGAACTTCAACCATGTGCCGGGCGGGGCGAATGTGCTGTATATGGATGGTCACGTTGAGTTTGACAAGTATCCTGGAAAATATCCGGCTTCGCGGGCCTATTCAGTGATGCTTGCCGGGTTTGGGTGATGCGCCGAACCCAAGCAGTGGCTTCACCGCCTTTATTTTCCTTCGCCGAGTTGTCCGGGGTTGAAGATGTTGCGGATGTCTGAGTCGGGCGCGGCGTTGCGGATGGTTCTGGTGTCGCCGAGTTTGGCGTCGCTGAGGCGCCATAGGATGGCACCCGCGTCGCGCGGGGCGGGGTTGCTTCCGGCGGCGTCGGGCTGGCTGCGGTAGCCGGTGCCGAAGGCGGTCAGGAGCGCGCCGTCGGGGAGCAGGACGGTGGAGGTGGCTTGGCAACTGGCCCACCATTTGTTTTCACCCTGCCGGTTGCCCTTCCAGGCGTGGAGGATGTAGCGGTGGTCGAGATCCCAGGTGTGGCCGTGGTCTGTGCTGCTGATGGCCTCGATTCCGAACTGGGGGAAGCCATCGGGGGTATCCACGTAGCCCTTGCGCACGACGTAGGTCATGAGGAGGCGTCCATCGGGCATTTGCAGGAGTGATGGGTGGTGCCGTCCGTAGTCGTATAGTTTTTCAACGGGCGACCAAGTGGTTCCGTTGTCCTTCGAGATGGAAATGCCCAGTCCTTCGAAATGGTCGATCCATTCTGCTGCCTTGGAGGGCGGGATGTCGGTGCGGCATGCGGCGACGAGTTCATCATTGGCCGCCCGAATGAGCGCGACCTCGCTTACTTCTTTCCATTGGGGAACCTTGAGGCAGGTGTCCCATGATTTGCCGAGGTCGGTGCTGAAACGAAGATAGCCCTGTTGGCGGTCTTTTTCGACTTCGGGTTTGCGCTGCCAAGTGTAGCCGGTGGCTATGAGGCGGGTGATGGCACCGGTTGCGGCGTCACGGTCCGCCCAGAGGGGATCCCAGGTGTACCAGGGTTTGGCGTCGCAGGTTGTTCCCAAGGCGGAGCCTTCTTCCCATGTTTCTCCAAAATCGTGGCTTCGCCAGAGGCGATCGCCGGTGAGGAAGGTGACTTGGGCGTTTCCGAGGTAGGTCAGGCTTGTGCCTAGACCGTCGATTGGTTTGCGGTCCGCGCCGAAGCAGGCGCGTTTCGGGGGTGACCATGTGAGGCCGTGGTCGTCGCTGTAGAGCAGTTCAGGGTGGTGGGGGTAGTCGCAGCCGACCAGCATGAGTATCCGATCTTTTTCGGGGATGTACACGATGTAGGGGACGGCGGTGACGCGGTTCCAGGATTCGGAGACGATCTGGAGTTTGGCGGGCAGGCGGATTTCGGGTTGTGCACCGTTTAGCAGGCGGACATCGTGGGTTTGCCATGCGGCGGAACATAGCGAGGCCAAGAGTATGAGCGGTAAGGTCATCATGAGCATGTCTTCCTTCCGGGGGTTATGGGACGGGTTTGATTCTATGGGAGAGGTTGGTGTTGGAACAAGGTGGTGGCTGCGGATAGTTCAACCCCTTCGGGGTTGGATTTGGGTGGTGGACGTGGACCGTGGGTTTCACCCACGGCTATTGTAGGTGGACCCCTTCGGGGTTCTTTGTGGTGTGGGTGGGGTTTTGGTGTGAAGGTGCGAGTGGGGCGTGGGTGTTGCCTGCGGCTATTGCTTGTTGGCACTTTGAGGTGTGTTGCGGTGTGGTGAGTTTTTCGATGTGGATTTGGGTGGTGGACGTGGACCGTGGGTTTCACCCACGGCTATTGTAGGTGGACCCCTTCGGGGTCCTTTGGTGCGAGCTCAGTGTGTTTTTGGCGCGGAACTGCTAGGATTAGGGTTAAATGTGGTCTATAGGAGTAGGTTGTCATGAAGCACGTGGTCGGGTTGGTCTTGGTGTTGTGTGTTGCGAATGGGGCGTTGGGGGTTTCGGTAGAGTCTTCGGAAATGGAGGCTTGTCGGCAGTGGGTCGGGTCGGCTTTTGACGATGGGGGGGCGAACCCTTTCTTTTCTTTTCGGCTTGGCGGTCGGCCTTTCGGGGAGGTGGTGTCGAGTTGGAAGGTGGAGCGGGATTTTCGGTCGCTTGATGCGCAGCGGACGGAACGGGTGTTGTCCTATACGGATCCGGTCACGGGTCTTGTGGTGCGGTGTGTCGGGGTTGAGTATCTTGATTTTCCGACGGTGGAATGGACGTTGCATTTTAAGAATGGGGGT
>CAIZGN010000371.1 GCA_903932505.1 Candidatus Hydrogenedentota bacterium | reverse complement strand
GGTATCTGCAACAAAATTGCCATGGACAATCCTGAACAGGGGCGGGGCCCCACGATGGGGCTAGACCTCCTGCAGGAACGGCTGGGAAACAATCTCGACGCCATTCTTCTCATGGCCACAACCCCTCCCGGCTTTGATGTTCAGACCTGGTTTTCCCAGGATTCGACCATGCTTGCCCAAGGTATTCCGCTGTATTATATGCTAAACTGGTACGAAGCTGGCGCACCCGGAATTGTAGCCCCCGTATCGACGGTCATGAGCCATTTGAGTTGGCCCTTGCCTCTCTATCTTGACAAACTAAAGAAATTTTCCGCGCCAGGAAGCGGAACCGTAGGCGGCGATAGCCCCGTGGCCGGGATGAATGTGGCCTTTTGGCATCCCGACTTGGATCCCCACAAGTATATGAAGAATTGGTGTCAGGCCAAGTATGGCCGCGATGCGGGCGACTTTGTCTACAAGGCGTTGGAGGGTACCGACAAGATTACCAGTGCCTTCTATCTGGACACGAAGCGCGACGTCAATGAGAGTTTCAATATGTACCGCTGGGGTACCTGCTTCCAGCCTTGGGCAGTGACAATGAATGACCTCGCAGCGGTTGGTCTTGGACACGATGACACGGGTCAAACCAACTTTGAAAGCATTGCACAACAGGGCTTTATGTTTCCCCAAGCGCCACAGCCCCCCGCTTTCAAAACACTTACCGCAGACGGAATGGGTAAATGGATAAAGCGATTCGAATTACCCGAGGAAATTGCTATCGGGGATCGGGCGGAGGCCATGATGGGGAATGCCCGTGATCTCGCGCCGACCAACCCCGAGCTGCAACGTTTGTATGGCGTAGCCAGAGCAACCAAAGCACTCATCCATCTGTTCAGTGACTATCATCTGGCAATGGTCTATGCCAGCGCTGCCCGGAATACCGTGGATCCCCCGGAAAAAGAGCACTTGGTTGAGCTGTCCCGAGTGCATCTGAAACAGGCCTCTGAAAGCACCGCCGTATATAAGGAAGGCCTTTACCCCATCACACAACAAGAGAAGATCGTCCGCCTAAAACGCGATGCAGAGATGTTCTACGTGTGTGGCACCGTGTGCATGGTTCGCGAGGCCGCCTATCTCTTCGATCAGGAATTCGGTGGGGAATCTGAATTCAGCTTTGTGAATAATGCACTCGGACTGATATCCTCTCCCAAGGAGTCCAGCGCACGATAACAGCCAATAGTAAAGTCCCAACGACAATGTATCGGCACTTCGTCATAAGAGACGCCCAATTCCTTCGAAAAGCTTCTCCCTATCAGAGAATGAAAACAGAACAGGAGACCAAAGGATATGGCAAGCAGTCAAATTCTTGAAACAGCGGTGGCCAACTACGAACGCGCCGCTAAGAGCCTCGGATTGCCGGATTACCTGTCTAAGAAGATGGGGACTCCATCCGAGAAGGTCGAGATCAGTATCACACCGAAATTGCCCGATGGCCGCGTACTCGTACTGAGAACCTTCATCACGCGCCACAGCGACATCTTGGGGCCAGCCAAGGGCGGGATTCGGATGACCCCCTGTGTGACACAGGACGAGATTACCGGTCTCGCGATGGAAATGACTTGGAAAACCTCTCTCATTGGTATTCCCTTTGGCGGAGGAAAAGCCGGAATCCAGATTGATCCCGGTGCTCTCTCGCCCGACGATAAAGAAATTGTCATACGCTCGTTTACGCGCGGTGCTCGCCGGTACATCGGGCCCGAGATCTATGTTCCTGCTCCCGACATGGGGACAAACGAGCGTGACATGGGGCATATCTGGGATTGCGTCTCCTACTCTTCGGGCACGGCCATCACGAATGGCTGTTATGTAACCGGAAAACCAATCCTTCTCGGCGGGATCGTCGGACGCCGGGAGGCCACCGGCAAAGGCGTTGTCTATTCCATTCTCGCAGCATGTCAGCACTTGGGAATTGACCCCTTATCCATGCGCTACGCGATCCAGGGTTTTGGCAACGTCGGGGCCGCTGCTGCGGCAGAACTCGCACGCTTGGGTGCCAGAATTGTAGCAGTGGCCGACCTCGATGCATACGTTGTCAACGCGCATGGCATTGATGTCACTGCTCTGATGGCGCATGTCAGGTGCGCCGGTTCCCTCAAGGATTATCCCGGGGCATGTGACCCTGCGTCTGTTGACTTTTTCGCCATCGACTGCGATTGTCTCATCCCCGCAGCGGCGGGATCACAGATTCACCTGCGCAACGCCGATAAAATAAAGGCCCGTATAATTGCGGAAGGGGCCAACGCACCGACGACGCCCGAGGGGGATGAAATCCTCAACCAGCGGGGCATATTCGTCATACCCGACATCCTGTGTAACGCAGGCGGCGTATTTGTATCCTACCTCGAATACACCATGGAAACCCAACGCGAACAGACAGGCCTGCCCGAAGTAGAGGCGAGGTTGCGCGACCGCATGCAGATCAAATTCCGCGAGGTTAGCACCTATGCTCAAGAAAAGGCGACAACGATGCGCCAGGCCGCAATGGAAATCGCCGTGTCACGAGTCGCAGAGGGGATTACCTCACGCGGGCTTTGGCCCTGAACCCCCTCGCCCAGCTTATCAATGACACATAGAGATGCCGGGCAAGATAGACCGGTTCTCAATCTCGTCGACGGGAACAAAAACGTTTATCGCGTAAAGGTTACTCAGGAAAAATCCAATGCTCCAAGTCGAGATGAACTCTGGAAGAAGTCGTCCCGCAAAGCCACGCAAAAGGAAAATTCCGAAGTGAAATATTCCAAAACTCACGAAAGTGGGCTGGCCTCAAAAAGGCTGGCCCCTTTTCTGCGTGAGGCCCTGCTTATTGAAGGGGGATCCCCTGTGGCATTTCCGAATCATCTTCTTCGCCTGCCAACGCTGTTTGTAAAGCCTCGCACAGCAAGTCCCGCCGATACGGTTTAGTCAGATACGCCTGCGGCAATTCTGGATGGTCGCCTTGCATCATCGTTTCCTCGTTATAGCCACTGGCGAGAATGACTGGAAGGTCAGGGACAATTTTCCTCAACGCGTTCAGGGTTTCCCAGCCGTCCATGCGCGGCATGGAAAGGTCACATAGGACGCAACGG
>CAIZGN010000370.1 GCA_903932505.1 Candidatus Hydrogenedentota bacterium | reverse complement strand
TTATTGGAACAGTTGCAGTCATAAAAACACCTGAAGAAATCAAATTCATTCCAGATGCTAAAGTGTAAGCTGCCGATGGCGTTGTCAACAATACATCTGTATCCGGAAAAACGACTCTGCTTAAGCATCTTTTCAAGGATAAATACGGGTACGTCTCACTGGAAACACCGGATGTCCGACTAGCCGCCAGCTCCGACCCCCGAGGCTTTCTGGAAGCTTTTCCAGCGCCGGTCATTTTCGATGAGATTCAGTATGTACCGGAACTCTTGATGTACATCAAAGAACGAATCGATGCGCATCGCCAAAAGACAGGCCAGTACCTCCTGACCGGGTCGCAGAATATCCTTTTGTCGGAGCGGGTGACCGAGTCGTTGGCGGGGCGTGCAGCCATTCTGCGGTTGTTGCCGCTTTCGTTCCGGGAGGCCGCAGGGCAGTCCACCAAACCCTTGTGTTGGGAGAAATCAGGAGCGAAGCGAGCGGCTGAATTGGGTCCTGCGGGGCCTTCCGGAAAAGCCCTTTGGAAAGCGTTTCTTCGGGGAAGTTACCCGGAATTGGTCGCATATCCGGACAGGGATGCGGCGTTATGGCACGCGAGCTATATGCAGACCTATATCGAGCGAGACGTGCGGTCGCTTCGGCAGGTCGGGGACCTTTCCTCGTTTCAGTCGTTTCTTAAGATGCTCGCCGCGCGAAGCGGGCAATTGCTGAACCTCGCGGACCTTGGACGAGACTTGGGCACCGCTCTCAACACCATCAAGGCTTGGCTTTCGGTGCTTGAGGCCACTCATCAAGTTGTCATTTTGCGCACGTACTACGCGAATACGGGGAAGCGTCTGGTGAAGACGCCCAAGGTCTACTTCACGGACGTGGGCACTCTGTGTTATCTGTCTGGGCTCAAGGATCCTGAACACGCGGAGGCGGGACCGATGGCCGGGGCCATTTGGGAGACGGTGGTCTTGTCCGAGATCATTAAAACCCTCCTGCATCGGGGCGAGGAACCGGGTGTTTATTTCTGGAGGACTTCAGCGGGAAGCGAGGTGGATATTGTTGTCGAGTCGCGGGGCAAGCTGGTTCCTGTGGAAGTGAAACTCTCCGAGACCCCAAACCCCCGCATGGCCAAGGGCATCCAGTCCTTCCAAGAAGATATGGGTGGCAAGGCTACGGACGGATATGTTGTTCACCCCGGAAAGATACGACTCCCCCTCGTGCCGGGAACCACCGCTGTGCCCTTCTGGGAATTATGACTTGAATCTACGCCTCCCCAAACTTGGGCGGGGCGAAATCGGGGGCATCGCGGTGAATTTTGACGCCCTTGCGCGTGAAAATCCCGAGAACCAGCACGCGGTGGACGCGTCGGGCGGATTCAAGCATGATGATCAGCGCGCACAACATGATGGTGATGGTCAGCACGATATTGACGCAACCAAACGCGTACTTTGCCGGGTTCTGGAGCATGGGCAGGAAGGTGTCAAAGATATTTCGCCAACCTGCGTAAAGGGTGGTGACCACGACGAAAATGAGCGCGGGCACGGTGGTCCAGATATAGCGCACCTTGCCGCAGTTGATGAGGGCAACGGTGGCGATGGTGAGGCCCACGGCAGCCAGCAACTGGTTCGCGGTACCGAACATGGGCCAGATGGTGGCGATGTTGCCGCTGTAAATGAAGTACGCCCAGCCAAAAACAACGATGCCGGTTGAAACCATGGTGCCGGGCATCCAGTCGGTTCGCTGGAAGGGCGTGTAGAATCCCCCCAGAAACTCCTGCACGAGAAACCGGGCCACGCGTGTGCCCGCATCGATGGTGGTGAGGATGAACAGTGCCTCGAACATGATCGCGAAGTGATACCAGTACGACATGAGCGCCTTCATGCCGGGCAGCGCGGAAAAAATCTGTGCGAAGCCCACAGCGAGCGAAACCGCGCCGCCCGTGCGTCCGGCCACGGTCTCTCCGACCTCTCGGGACAACTCGTCGAGATTGACGGTGGTCATGCCCAACGCTGCAAATTTGTCAGGTGTTACGTTAATGGCAAAGTAGTCGCCGGGGTGCAGGGAGCATGCGGCAACAAGCGCGATGACGCTGATCACGCCCTCAACGACCATGGCACCATAACCGATGAATCGGGCATCCATTTCATTGTTCAGCATCTTGGGAGTTGTGCCTGAACCCACAAGCGCGTGGAAGCCGGAGATCGCACCGCAGGCAATGGTGATGAAAAGGAAGGGAAACACTTTGCCGGGGACTACCGGTCCGCCGTTCATGATGAAATTTGTTTCAAATGCGGGCATCTTCAGATCGGGTTGGACAATGAAAACACCGGCAATAAGCAGGACAATGGTGCCAATCTTGAGATAAGAACTGAGATAGTCGCGGGGGCACAAGAGCAACCACACGGGCAGCACCGCCGCCACGAAACCATAGATCGCAATGGCGAGGGTAATATTGTTCTGCGAAAGCGTCAGATAGGGGGCGAGGAAGGATCCCGGTATGTAGCCGCCGATGATGACCGAGGCAAGCACGCCCACGACGCCGATCACGCTGCCTTCCACGATCTTTCCGGGGCGGATACGGTACATCCACAGGCCAGTAATCATCGCGACGGGGATGGTCATCCCGATGGTGAAAGTACCCCAGGAACTTTCGGCAAGCGCCATCACGACCACTTTGCCAAGGCCCGCAAGGGCGACGATGATGATGATGAGAATGGCGACCGAGGCGATAGCGCCCGCTAGCGGGCTCACCTCGTGCCTGGCGATTTCTGCCAGAGACTTACCATCGCGCCGTACCGAGGCGACAAGAATCATCAGGTCATGAACGGCCCCGGCCAAGACCGAACCCAGAAGCATCCAAAGGAAACCGGGGGCATAGCCATATTGCGCCGCGAGTACCGGACCGACCAGCGGTCCCGCACCGGCGATGGCGGCAAAGTGATGCCCGAACAGCACATACTTATTTGTGGGGTCATAGTTGGTGCCGTCTTTGAGTGTATGTGCGGGCGTTATGCGGCTATCATCCAACAGCAGCACCTTAGTGGCGAGGAAGGCGCTGTAGTAGCGGTAGGCCAAGGCGACGATGAGTAAAAAACCGATGACTAAAGGCACTGAATTCATGAACCATCCCATCTATCCGCCACGGGGCGCGACGGACAGATACGCCGCATAAACCGGGCCGAGTTCTCGTTGGTACGTGGACGGGCCCGATCCGAGGATCGGGCCCGCAGTTATCATTGTTTGTCAGATTACTTGGACAGCGCGAGCGGAATACGGGCCAGACCAGCATAACCGAGGGGCGCATAGGCCGTCGTCTCGTTAAACCGAATCCGAAGCGGATTCCCCATCACCGGAGTCACACCAAGCAGCTGGGCGGCATCCGCACAGTCATACTGCGCAATACCGCTGCCGCCAACCACCACAAAGATCACATCACCGTTGGCATCCAGCAATTGCAGACCCGCATCGGTGGCGGCGACGCTCGCATTCAGCGAAAGGCTACCATCGGTGCCGAGTCGGGCGATCCCGAGCATGCTGCCCTCATTCTCGTAATGCGTGAAGTACAC
>CAIZGN010000369.1 GCA_903932505.1 Candidatus Hydrogenedentota bacterium | reverse complement strand
GCTGTTGGCGAAACGGACGGGCATGAGGACATAGCGGAAGCTGAAGTCCTCTAGGCTGGGTGACATGAACACACCTTGGCCCACTTCGTCCTTAAATTGGTAGACCACCTCGTCCCCAGGCAGCCGCTCGAGCAACTCTGTGAGGTAGTCGATGTTGAAGGCCAACTCAAAGGATTGTTCCTCGCCCGTGAAGGGTAGGGTGGCCTGGTTGACGCCCTCATCGGGGTGCTGGAAGACGGTGCGCAGGTTGGGGAATTCGAAGAAGAGCCGCACGTTTTTGTTGTAGTCGTCTTTCTTTAACCCGACAAACCGCAGGGTCCGGAGGAAGGCGTCGCGATCGAGGATGACCCGCTTGGGCAGCTCGGCAGGCAACACTTTCTCGTAGGCGGGGTAATTCCCCGTCACAAGGCGGGTGCTGAACTTGAGGCCTGGTTGGTCCAAAAAGAGGGTGGTGCCGTCCCAGCATATTTCCACCTCTCCCTCATCACCCAGAAGTGTGGGGATGAGGTCCAGGGCCCGCTTGGGGACGATGAGGCGCACTTCCTCGTTGAGCCGGGTGTCACAAGGAACCTCGGCCACGGCAAGCCTGAAGCCATCAGTGGAAACCACACGCACATGGTGCTTGGAAAGGTGCAGCAGCACCGCTGACAGCGTGGGTTTGGTGGCGTCCTTGCTGACGGCGATGGACCCTAGTTGGATGGCGCGCTTGAAGCGCAGCACTGGGATCTTGACAATCGGCAGGTCCTTGCCGGGAGTGGGCAACTCCGGGAAACCCTCTCCGGGCTGGATGTTGTGCTCCGAGTTCATGCCCTTGGCCCGCAGCCACAGGCGGCCTCCGGAATCAGGGCATTCCAAGCTCAGGATTCCCTCAGGAAATACCCGCACGGTTTCGATGAACTTTTTCCCCGGCACGGCCATCGTCCACTGCCCTTGTCCTTCGCCTGGGACGGTTGCCTCGAAGGCCAATTCCATGTCTGTGGCCTTGAGGACAACCTCCTTGGGTCGCACATCGACAAGAATGTGCTGCAGGATGGGAAGGGTCACTCGGCGATCAAGGGCATGCTTCAACAGCCCCAGAGAGCGATCCATACGATCTTTGGAAACTTGTAACTGAAGAGTCATGAATCACCCTTGATGATGCTGAGAAGCGGGGCAACCTGTGGAAAGACAAGTCAAAGCTCTATCCTACCGGAGTTTGACCACGCATGACAGGCTGTGGAAAGCGCGGGAAGGGGTGTGCAGCGAAGCCGTTCGGCGAGGCCGCAGGGCCCAGCAAACCAGCTTTGTGGACTACTCCCCCCGTGGCTTTGTGGAAAAGACTACAACTTGATTAAATTCAATGAATACTATTAAGCAAAGCCTGGATCATCCTGTGGAATTCGGGATCCCGCTTCATGCGGTCCCGAACTGAGTCGACGGCATTCATGACGGTCGAGTGATGCATTCCAAAAGAGCGGCCGATGTCAGCAAAGGGTTGGGACGCGATCTCCCGGCCGAGATACATGGCGACCTGGCGGGGAACAAGAATCGCCTGTTGCCGGGACCGCTTCTTCATTAGGTCGACAAAGGAAACATTAAAGCTGTCGGCGGTCATTCGATAGATTCGCTCAGGAGGAATGGCTGCGGTGGGTTCTTCCCCACTTTGCCCCTGGAAGGCCGCGTGGGCGACCTCTAGGGAGGGGGGGATACCGAGGAAGCCGGACTGAAAAATCACCCGCGTCAGGAAGCCTTCAAGGTCCCGTACGCTGCCCTTGTCCTTGTGGGCAATGAAGGTGAGGACATCCTCCGGGATTGGGGGCACGCTCTGGAAGTCGGCCTCCTCTAGCTTTTTTTTCAGGATGGCAATGCGGGTTTCAAAGTCGGGAGGCTGGATATCAGCGGTAAGCCCCCACTTGAAGCGGGTAATGAGTCGCTCATGGCAACCCTCCAGTCGTTGTGGAGGCTTGTCGGAAGTGATGACGATCTGTTTTCCGTGCTGTAGGAGGTGCTCGAGAATATAGAAAATCTCCTCCTGGGTGCGCTCCATTTTCCCCAGGGTCTGGACGTCATCCAAGAGCAGCACGTCATTCTGTTGGTACTTCTTCCGCATGGGCTCTGTGTTTTTGACGCGAATAGCTACCGTTAATTCGTTGAAGAAGTTGTCCACTTTGAGGTAGACCACACGGAGTTTGGGGTTGCGGGCCAATAAGCCCTTTCCAATGCCAACCATCAAGTGGGTTTTCCCGAGGCCAGCACCACCGTAAATAAACAGCGGGTTCATGCTGAGGGGCGTGGCGGCCTTACCGTAGCTGTCTACAACCGCCTTCGCAGCCGCAAAGGCGAGTTGACTGCCCGGCCCTACCACGAAGCGATCGAGAGTGTAGCGATTGAATAGGTATGGGAAGGAAACGCTCGATTCCACCGTGCTAGGTGTCGAATGAGGCGACTTTTTTGAGGGAGTCTTGGGTTCTACCAATGGAGTGCCACAGATCTGGAACTCTAGGCGCAGATCCGCCAGGCCACACTGGGCCAGGGCATCACTGAACTCTTCGGGTAATTGTTGTTCGATCCAGAGCTTGGCCGCTGCGCTCGGGACCTGGATCCAGAGTGTGCCGTTGTCTAACTGGAGGGGTTCGCAAGGAGCGATCCACTCCTTGAAGCTAGCTTCCGCCAGTTGTTTGCCGAGACCCTGTCGAATGGCGTCCCAGAGGGTTGAGGGATCAGTGGATCGCATGGGTTCACCAACGGAGGCAGGGCAAAGCAAAGCGAGGGCGCGCATCGGCGATGGTAGGTGGGGGACACTCGCCACCAAGCAGGGCTCGCAGGGGGAAACCCAATCTAGCATCTCGAACCCCGGATGGCAGAACGGAAATGCCCTTGAGTGCCTCGGAAGTC
>CAIZGN010000368.1 GCA_903932505.1 Candidatus Hydrogenedentota bacterium | reverse complement strand
TTTGCGCACAAAACGTCAACGGCGAAAAGAAGCCCTCAAGTACTGGTTCAAATGGATGCCGGTGGTTCTGGCGTGGTGTTTTGTTCTGTTCTTCGAGGCTTATCTCAATGATGAGCGCTGGAAGAACGACTACGAGTATTCCAACCTGCTGCAGCAATACAAAACGGCGGAGCAGGAATTGCGTGCCGTGCAAGTGGAAGAAGCCCGTCTCGAAACCCTCGACCGACTCGATTTGCACGCGCAGGCTCTCGGACTCAAAGAGGCCGACCCCGGCCAAGTTGAGGTCATGGGATACGACTCGGCCGTCGAAATCAAGCGATTCGAGCAGGCCGCTCTCCTCGCCAAAGTTCCGGTTTTGGCACCGCAAGGCGTTTCTGGCGCGGTGCTGGCACCACTCACCGAAATTATCTCAGAAAAGGTGATGCTGCCGCTCGGCACACTCGGCAACGAAATTGAGCAGATGGCCGCCTCGGCGGCCCAGGCGGCTTCCGAGGCCTCATCGACCCCACCGGCTGCAACCGTCCCGCCCGAGGCCGCACCCCCCGTGGAGGCGGTGCCTGTGGTCGAGGCAAGTGCGCCCGTAGTCAAGGCAAGTGCGCCGGCGAGTTCGCCGGATGAGTCGACCGCCATGCTCGCAGGATCCATATGACGGACGGCGTGCTGGACCGACAGCTATAACAAGGGCTTTTCACACAGGCGAGCGGGAGAAAAGGGATGACGCCTTCTTTGAACGAGAAGCAGGCGAAGGAGCCTATGGTGGTGCCGGAACATCGGCATCGGTCTCGTATTGCCCAGGTACTGCTCATCTTTGTCATGGCGTACGGGTTGGTCGCAATACGACTGGTCGTTGTCCACACCTGCCCCGATCCCATGCTCACCCAAGAGGAAATGTTCCATGTCGGCTACGACCCGCTAGTCGAACCGCGCGGCAAGATCTATGACCGGGACATGAACCTGCTGGCCACCCAGCGCCTCCTGCCCTCCCTCTGGGCCAACCCAAGCAAACTCGGCGAAGAAAAGTGCACCGTCACAACCGAGGGTCTCGTGCGCCTTTGCCAGGAACGCCTCGGCATGGATCCCGCAGAAACCCGCAAGAAGCTTGCCGCAAGCAACGAATCCGGCAAACCAATGCGCTTCGTCTGGGTAAAACGATGGATTGACAATCTCACCGATGAACAACGCGAGGCGGTTGTCGAAGAAGGCGGCGGGGTACTTGAATTTCGGGATGAATCAGTGCGCTTCTATCCCCAAGGGGACACGGCGGCGCACGTGCTGGGCTTCGTCAACCGCGCCGGGGAGGCCTCTGAGGGCCTCGAGCTTTCGTTCAACAAACACTTGGCAAGCGTCACGGGCAGGCAAGAAGGTCGCTGCGTGCCCAACATGGGAAAAACCGACTCGGATGCCAACCGCATTCTGTTGCCCTCGCTTACCACCCGATACGAGGCCGCCAAGCCCGGCGAGGATGTGATTCTCACCATTGACTCCGCCATGCAGCACAGTCTGGAACGGGCTTTGGATGAGCGTATGGTGCATTGCGAAGCCAGTGTCGGCATGGGCATCATCATGGATCCCTATACCGGCGCAATCCTCGCCCTCGCCACTCGCCCCGCCTTTGATCCCAACAACTACGACACCACAGCCCCCGAATTGCGAAAAAACCGCGCCATGCTGGACATCTTCGAACCGGGCTCCTCCTTCAAGATCGTCACCGCCTCCGCCGCCATCGAACACGGTCTCATCACCAAGAACACCCTGATCGACACCGAGGGTGGCAGTCTGCATGTGCCGGGCCACGTCGTGCGGGACGTACACCGCTTCCCCGGCCCCGTCCCCTTCGAGAAATGCTTCACCGAATCGAGCAATGTAGCCATGATCAAGGTGGCCGCCATGGTGGGCCCGGAACGATTTGACCAATGGATTCAGCACTTTGGCTTCGGGAAGCGCACCTCAAAAGACTTTCAGTATGAGAGCGCGGGGGCCTACCGGCCGCGGAGTCAGTGGAGCCGTTCAAGCATGTACGCGCTACCGTTCGGCAACGAAATCGCCGTCACCATTCCCCAATTGATCCGCGCATTTGCGGTGATCGCCAACGGTGGCTATCTCGTTCAGCCCTATGTCGTGGAACGCGCTTTTTCCCCTTCGGGCGACAGCATGTACACGCACACTCCCGATGCCCCCGACCGCATCATGTCCACCCGTACCGTGGAAGTCATGCGCGAGCTATGTGAGGGCGTGGTGCTTGAAGGTACCGGCAAACAAGCCGCCATCCCGGAGTATCGAGTCTCCGGGAAGACGGGCACATCGAAAATGTTGCGCAAGGGCGGCGGCTATGACGACCGGCGCTATACCTCCATATTCGCGGGCTTTGCCCCCTCCAGCAACCCCAAACTCGTCGCCGTCATCGCCATGCAGGAAGCAAAAATGGGCAAGCACTGGGGCGGCTATGCATGCGCGCCGGTTTTCGCAAAGGTCATCCGCGAATCCCTCGTGCGCCTGCAGGTACCCGGTGACAAACCGGTGGACGAAAAAGAAAAAGCCCTGTTCCTTGCAAAATCCGGCGGTGACAAGCCCGGCGAAACCAAAACGGGAGCCCCGAAGAAAGCGCAGCCCGTCCCCGAAGAAGCCACCCCGGAAGAAGCGGCCAGTTTGGAAGACAGCCCCATCATCGATATCGACGAATCGCCGGAATACATGGTGGACAGTCTCGCGTTGGTACCCGCAGCCCACCGGCTGGCCGGGCCCGCACCGACCCTCCCCGACCTCATGGGCATGACCAAGCGTCAGGCGCAAAAACGTCTCGCCGAACTGGGTATCGCATGGGACATGCAGGGTGCCGGGTGGGTCGTGCGTCAGGAACCCGCTGCCGGCACGCCGCTTAGTGCGGTTCCAGTGTGCGCACTCGTGCTGACGGGAAAACAGACCGACCCGGCCATAAAGCAGGAACCCGACAAAAAAGCCGGCGATGCGCCGACCAAAGGCAAAACCACGCCGCCCAAAGCGGAAACGGATGGAACCGCCGATGAAGAAGCATGACCTGTGCGCATTGCTGGGAATACCAGCTCCCGCAGGGCCGGATTTCTCTTTCACCCATGTGACGGAGGATTCCCGGCGGGTACGCCCGGGTTCTCTTTTCGTGGCGGTGCAGGGTGAAAAACAGGACGGACACACCTACGCCACGCAGGCGGTCAGCCAGGGCGCAACCGCTATCATCGGCGACGACACAACTCTGCACGAGCTCGCCGGAGTCCCCTATCTTCCCGTGACGGTGCCCCGACGCGCGGCGGGTATCATCGCGCATGCGCTGCTCGACAACCCCTCGCACGCCATGACCGTGATCGGCATCACCGGCACCAATGGCAAGGGATGTTCCGCCTATTTAACAAGAGCCATTCTCGATCAGGCCGGTTTTCTAACCGCCAATTTCGGCACCCTCGGTTATCACATCGGGGATACCACCTACCACGCCGATCACACCACACCCTTCGGAGAAGACCTTGCCGAAATGTTCGGAAAGGCCCGCGACGCCGGGGTATCCCATCTGGTCATGGAGGCGAGTTCACACGCCCTCGACCAGGAACGGGTGGCCGGTGTGCGGTTTAATGTGGGCGCGTTCACCAACCTTACGCAGGATCACCTCGACCACCACGGCACCATGGACGCCTATTGCCAGGCAAAGCTGAAGCTCTTCCAGCGGCTCGAGGGCGCATCCGCCTTTGGGGCCGTAAACGCCGATGATCCCGCCGGGGAACGTTTCCGGCAGGCGGCCTCCGTGCCCTGTTCCACCTATGGAGAAAAGGGCGACTGCGCCGCGTCCGATATTCGCATGACCGCACAAGGCACTCGCTTCCGCCTGAAAACCCCGTGGGGCGAGGGCCCCGTAGCCCTGCACCTGGTGGGTGAGCACAATGTCTACAACGCGCTTTGTGCGGTGGCGATTTGTGGTGGCTTGGGCGTGAAGTTCACGGATATCGTGGAGGGATTACAAACCCTCAAGGCGGTTCCGGGGCGTTTTGAAACGGTTGCCACCGGACAATCGTTCCAAGTCATTGTTGATTACGCTCACACCGAAGACGGACTCCGCAATGTGCTCCGCGCCGCCCGAAAAATATGTCCGGGACGACTCATCACGCTGTTTGGCTGCGGGGGCGACCGCGACAAGACGAAACGCCCCAAAATGGGCGCGGTGGCGGCTGAGCTCTCCGATTTTGTCGTGCTGACCTCGGACAATCCGCGCACGGAAGACCCCCTGCGCATCCTCCTCGACGCCGAGGTCGGTTTGCAGCGGTCTGGCCGCCACAAGGACGATGACTACATCGTTTTGTCCGACCGAACCGAAGCCATCTATCGGGCCGTCGCCCTCGCCCGCAAGGGCGATGTCGTCATGCTCGCGGGCAAGGGCCATGAGGACTACCAGATCCTAGGCACCACTAAAATCCATTTCGATGATCGCGAGGTGGCACGCAAAGCGCTGGAGGCCTTGTGCTGATGGGATGGACGTACACCCCACAGGCCCTCGCCGACATTCTCGGCGTGGAACCCTCCGCCGAGGTCGCCCATGCCCCTGCATTCACCTCCGTATGCACCGACACGCGCATTTTGACACCCGGACAGGCCTTTTTCGCCTTGTCCGGAGAGCATTTTGACGGTAACCAATTCGTTCCCGCCGCCCTCGCGAAAGGTGCCGCTGTAGCCGTGGCCTCCGAAGCGATAAAAGGTTCTTGCATCGTTGTGGATAGTCCGCTGGCCGCACTCCAGCGCTTTGCCACACACCACCGTCGCCAATACTCGATACCCGTCCTTGCAATCACCGGGTCGTGTGGAAAAACCTCAGCCAAGGATTTTACCGCCGCCGTACTGGCCGCAAAGTATCGGGTGGCAAAGACAAGAGGCAATCTGAACAATGACATTGGCTGTCCAATGTCGCTGTTGGGGATTCAGCCGGATACCAATTTCGCGGTCATCGAGATGGGTGCAAACCATGTCGGGGAAATCGCGCAACTGTGTACTTTTGCCGCCCCCACCGAGGTTGCCGTCACCATGGTGGGCCCCTCGCACCTCGAGGGATTCGGTTCCATTGAAAAAGTGGCGGAAGCAAAATCCGAAATCGTGCGCGCACTCGATGTTTCGGGGCGCTTCTACATCAATGCGGACGACCCTTGGTGCCGGGCGATGGCCGACTCCTTTGCCGGCGAAAAAGTCTGGTTCGGGAAAGAGGGCGACGTGTCGCTGCGCGATTGTTCGTTTGACGACTCCGGCGAATTACGCCTTGATATCGACCCTGTGGGCGTCCTGCGGCTCCCGCTGCCCGTCCGCGCACAGGCGTACAACGTCATGCTGGCCATCGCGGTGGGCCTCAAACACGGGATCACGGAATTCGAGGAACCACTCCGGGAAGCCTGTGCCGCGAGTACCCGGGGCCGGGTGTTGCGTGTGGGGCCGCTCGAAATACTCGACGACACCTACAACGCCAACCCTGCAAGCATGCGGGCCGCCCTTGAGTCTCTGGCCGCCCGACCTGGAAAAGGGAGGCGCTTGGCCGCGCTGGGTGGTATGCTCGAACTGGGCGACACGGCCGCCAAACTGCACTATGACATCGGGAAAGCCGCCGCCCAATGCGGGGTGGATAGGCTTTATGCGCGGGGTCCGCATGCCTGTGATATGATCGAGGGCGCGCGTCAGGCCGGTCTGGCCCACGCGGAAATCCTTGAAGAACACGCCGCCATCGCCGGGGCCTTGTACGAAGAGGCCCGTCCGGGCGATGTCCTGCTGGTCAAGGGCTCGCGCGGCATGCGTATGGAAGAAGTCATTAAGGCGCTGCGCGAAAAATATCCGGCACCCCTCTCTTGATGATAGGAAACCGGCCAACGTGAAAAGCCGGAGAATGGGAATCTATGCTGTACAGTCTGGCCTTGGCCCTCATGCCGTATGTGAACACGCTCAACGTGTTCACGTACCATACCGTGCGCGCGGGATGCGCCGCGATCACGGCCTTCGGCCTGTGCCTGCTCTTTGGTCCCCGCATCATCGAACTCTTGCGCGCGCTGAAGATCGGACAGTACATCAAGAAAGACCACGTTGCCGATCTGCACAAGCTTCATCAGGGCAAGGCGGGAACGCCGACCATGGGCGGTGCCATGATCATTCTTTCCACTCTGGTGGCACTCGCCTTGTGGGGCAACTGGAGTAACCGCCTTTTGTGGATCGCCTCCTTTGTATTCCTCCTGCTCGGCGCCGTTGGTTTTGCGGACGACTACATCAAGCTACAGCGAAAACACAACGACGGGCTGAGTGCCCGAGCCAAGCTCGCGGGGCAAATTGCCGCCGGACTCCTTCTCGGGGTCTATCTCATGCAAAGTCCCATCACGGTCAGTGCCGCCTACGTGTACCCGCGCGATGTACTGTCCTGGGAGCGCCTTGCGCAGACCCTGTCCGCCCAAGCCACCGCACCCGGCCCCTCCGCCCTCAAGCGCATCTGGGAAGGCATGCCGAAGGAAGTACAATCCCGACTGTCCGAGGGACCACAGGATCATGAGCCCGGGGACACTCGCGCCATGATTTTACAGGGCTTGAATGCCAACCTCGAACGTGGTGACCTGTACCTCGCTGAACTCTGGCCCAATGCCGCACTGCACAAGGAACTCGCGGGGCTCTTGCAGCAAGGCATCCAGCGACTGCCCGAGCGCGGACGCCTCCGCCTCAACCGCCTCCTGCTTGAGGCGGCACTCCCCGAAGCCATCGCATCAAGCCAACCCGACCTGCACAGCAAGCTGGGCATCCCCGGACTCAAGGACGTCTTCCTCCCCCTGGGCTGGTTCTATGCCGTGTTTGTTGTGATACTCATCGTCAGCATTTCAAATGCAGTAAACCTCACCGATGGACTTGATGGGCTCGCTGCCGGGGTATCGGTCGTTTCCATACTCACTTATGCCGCCATCGCCTACATTGTCAGCCGCGCCGACTGGTCACACTACCTTTACCTCACCTATGTCCCGGAGGCCAGTGAGCTCTTCGTCTACGGTGGTGCCTTGCTCGGGGCCGGACTGGGTTTTCTGTGGTTCAACGCCCATCCCGCCGAAGTGTTCATGGGCGACACGGGATCGCTGGCGCTGGGCGGAGCCCTCGGCACGCTTGCCGTACTCACAAAACAAGAGTTGCTTCTGCCGATTGTCGCCGGCCTTTTTGTCCTTGAGGCCGCCAGCGTGGTGATTCAAGTCAGCTCCTACAAAATGACCGGGAAGCGGGTGTTCCGCATGGCCCCGCTGCATCACCATTTCGAGTTGCTGGGCTGGACGGAAACCAAAGTCACCTTGCGTTTCTGGATCATTGCCCTGCTTTTCGCGCTCATGAGTTTGGGAACCCTGAAATTGCGGTAAAGGCCGCGCGTAAAGGTCATTGTGCCTCAGTATCGGAACAGCGCATGGAATTGAATGGAAAACGGGTGGTTGTTTTCGGGCTAGGGCGCTCCGCCCTCGGCGCGGTCAATCTTCTATTGTGCCAAGGGGCCGTCCCCTTCGTCACCGACAGCGAGGCACTGCCGATACACGCGCCATTTCAGGCCCAATTGGACGCGCTTGGCGTTGCTTATGAAGTGGGCGGACACACCGAACGCGCTCTGGACGCCGACTTGGCGGTCGTAAGTCCAGGGGTTCCCCCGCACATCGCCCCTTTGCAGCAGTTGCGAACCGCCGGGGCACCGGTCTTGGCCGAAATCGAACTCGGATTTCAGTTCTGCACGTCCAAAGTTCTCGCGGTGACCGGAACCAACGGAAAAACCACCACCACCGAACTGCTGCGCGTCATGATATCCACCTGCGGGTATACCGCAGGGTTGGCCGGCAACAACGACACGCCCCTTTCCCAAGCGGTACTCGAGTCGTCCCAACCCGAGTACATGGTTCTTGAGGTGAGCAGTTATCAGTTGGAAACCATCCATACACTGCGGCCCTGGATTGCAGCGGGGCTCAATCTCACGCCCGACCACCTCGGCCGTCATAAGACCATGCAGGGATACGCGGCCGCCAAAAACAGGCTCTTTGAAAACCAGCGGGCGGGAGACACTGCGGTACTCAACGCCTCGGATCCCTACATGCGTGCCATGACCCTGCCGCCCTCCGTGCAACGGTTACTCTTTGATGCCAACGGCCCCTTGCGAGATGGCCTGTGGTGTGACGGCGACGCCATCCGGGACGGCGAAGGATTTCTCGCTGGAGCGGAGGACAATCCGCTGCCGGGCCGACACAATCTCGAAAACGTCCTCAGCGCACTCGCAATGATGCGGGCCGGGAATTTCCCTTGGGACGGGGTTATCAACGGCCTTCGCGGATTTCGCGGGGTTGAGCACCGCATTGAGTGGACGCAGGAAATAGATGGCGTGACCTATTACAACGACTCAAAATCCACCAACATCGACAGTCTCCGCGTTGCCCTCGAAAGTTTTGAGCAGCCCATCGTGTTGATCGCGGGGGGGCGTGGCAAGGGTGGCGGCTATGAATCGCTCGCACCGCTGGTGACCCGCCACGTTCACCAACTGATCACTTTGGGCGAGGACGCACCGAAATTCGAGGAGGCCTTTGCCGAGTTGGTGCCTACCCGTCGGGCTCATTCGATGGCCGAAGCCGTGAGCGAAGCGCGGGAACTGGCCCGGCCCGGCGAAGTCGTGCTTTTGTCGCCGGGGTGTGCAAGTTTCGACATGTACAATAATTTTGAAGAACGGGGCC
>CAIZGN010000367.1 GCA_903932505.1 Candidatus Hydrogenedentota bacterium | reverse complement strand
GGTGAGGAATATTCATCCCTGAACGCGCTGCTTGGCCTCATCCAGCTCCCGTTGCCCAAGCCGGACGATACGGTCATCACATTTGCCGCGTCCGGCGTCACCCCGGATCAGGTTCGGGTAGGGATGTGGCCCAGTTTGCTGTTGGCGGTCGGGGACCGGATTGAGATTCGAGTCGTGGACGTTGAGACTGTTGATGCGCCCGAGTCGGTGGTGACATTGGAGCAGGGAGATGACAATGTTGGTGTCTAACCCGGAAGATCCAGGGAGCCGCCGGGTCAGCGGGCTTTGGAATGTGGCCCGGCACAGGGAAAGGAATGCGAATTCGGAAGGTGGAATTGGCAGGGATGGGTAACCGCTAATGGACACGAATGCACGCCAATGGGGCGGGGCGGTGGATGGCCCCGCATCCCAGCCCTGGCGGGTTACGAGAGGATTGCTTGCTAGGCGCTTGATGAAATGGTCGAGAAATGGTGCTTGCCATGGTGGTGGCTCCGTCCCAGCCTTGGCGCTGGAACAATGTTCTGAGCACAAGAAGCCCGACCATCGTGTCCCACCCTTGGCTGTTGTGCCCCACCTTGCGCTCGGAAAACTGAAAAACCAAATATGGACAAGGTTACTCGATATGAATGGCACGGTAGCGTGATTGTTTTGGTGCTGCTCTGTTTTCTGGTCATCACCATACCGTTTGGCGTGGTGTATTTTATCACCCACTTGCTGCGGATTGAGACGCAGGTTGCAGACGGGACAAAGTTGACGGAGTTTTTGCGCTCGAGGAAGTGAAAGTGGCTTGTTGAAATGATGAATCCCAAGCCGAACCCGGTGCCGAACCGACTGACGGTTCCGCCACGCAGACCGGTAATCCGGGAGCCGTGGATGGGCTGCCGCGGGTGAAATAATCGTTCGCCGGTGCAGCACGGGGAGCAAGAGTCGCTCGTTATCACAGTCAACCCCAAATGACAAAAATGAAAGCTGACAGTTGGTTAGCAGGCATCACGGTCGCGGCGCTGGTCTTCTGCCACCAAGCCAACGCCCAGTTGTCGTTCGCGCCTTCGATTTCGCTCACCAACGGAACTTTTGTTCGTTCCGTCACCGCAGCGGATGTGAACAAGGACGGCAAACCCGATTTGGTGTGCGTTCGCGGCAATCCCAGTGTTCTGTATGTATGGACGAACAGCGGCAGTAGCCTGTTTGTCTCGAACGCCAGCTACACAGTGGGATCGTTTCCCTACCAGGTCATTGCGGCGGATATCAACAACGACAGTTGGCCCGATTTGATCACCGCCAACAATTCCGGCAAGTCCGTGACCGTTATGACAAACAACGGCGTCGGCGGGTTTGTACTGGCTTCCACCCTGTCCCAAGGTTCGCCCAGCGCCCCGCAGTCGGTTGCGGCGGCCGATTTTAACGGCGACGGTAGGCAGGATTTGGTTTGTGCGAACTCGCAGAGCGCATCCTTTGTGGTATGGACCAACAGTGGCGGCGGAATTCTGGCCTCAAATGCCAGCTTCAGCACGGGCACCCCGGGGTTGAATGTTCCGAAATGGGTCACCACGGCTGACGTCAACAACGACGGAAAACCGGATATCATTGGCGCTTGCAACAACTCCGGCTCATACCTCAATGTCTGGACAAACAACGGCACCGGCGGTTTTGCCTCTGCCCCGATGCCGTTCATTTCTTCCGGTGTTCTCTGCGTCGTGGCGTCGGACTTGAACGGCGACGGCAGGCCGGATTTGGCTCTGCTGACCAGCCAGATCACGGTCCTGACAAACAACGGCAGCGGTGGGTTTGCGCCATCTGGCAGCTCTCCGGTAGGCAGCAGTCCATACGCTGTGGTGGCGGCGGATGTTGATGGAGACGGTTGGATGGATTTGGTTACCTGCAACCAGGGCAACAACACACTGACTGTTCTGACCAACAACGGCACCGGCATTTTTGGATATAACGCCACCCTGAACGTCGGCAGCGGGCCGGAAGCACTCATTGCCGCCGATGTAAACCTCGATGGCCGTGTGGACCTGATAAGCGGCAACTGGAACATTGGGACGCTCACCGTGCTGACAAATGCCGCCACCTTCCTGCCTCGGCTCACCCTCAAGCGGTCAGGCAACGCGATGGTCGTGTCGTGGCCAGCCATCTGGGTGAACTGGAGGTTGAAGCGAAGCTCCGGACTCGACTCGGGCGATTGGATCAGCTTCAGCGGCCCCATCGCCAACGACGGCACCACCAAAACCGTCACCAATTCATTGCAGGTGGAAAACCACTTCTTCCGGCTGTCCAATCCGTAGGCCCAGCTGCGCGAATAATCCCCTGCACCGAGCGAAGAGACCATGGGTACGCGGCCTGACAAAAGCATTGGAAGGAACGCGGAGGCAACGGGTTGCTCAGTTCGATCGATGGGCAGAATCCTGTATTCCGAGTGGCGAGGACATTGAATATGAAGACAGCAAAGCCGAACAACATTGACGATTACATTGCAGGCGTCCCGGAAGATGTTCAAGAAATCCTCCAACAGATTCGGGGTATCATCAGGGACGTGGTACCGGATGCCCGGGAGGCGATCAAATATCAGATCCCGACGTTCGTCCTCGATGGGAATCTCGTGCATTTTGCTGCTTTCCGGAAGCACATCGGGTTTTATCCGACACCATCTGCGATCGAAGCATTCAGCGGCGAGCTGGCGGATTACAAATGGGCAAAGGGATCGGTCCAGTTTCCGCTGAACAGGCCCATCCCCTTTGTTTTGATCAAAAAGATCGTTGAGTTCAGAGCAAAAGCAGCCCGGGAGAAGCTGGCGGCAGGCAAGGGGAAGATGCATTCTCGATGAACCTGTTCCGCATCGAACAAGCGCCCGACAAAGCTGAAGTATCGTATCCCGCGATGAATTCGCTGTTCCAGACGGAGCTTTGCCGGATCGGGATCTGAGGTTGCCCCGGATTGACGGACATTGAGTTAAGAAGGACACTGAACCATGAAAGCGACCAGACGAGTGGCTGAGAGAGTCCAACGGAAATTTGATCCTGCATTCAAAGCCCAAGCCCTCCAGAACTGGATGGAGATTAACAAATCCGCCGAGGTCATCGGCCGGGAACTGGGCATTGATCCCAACCGTCTCTATGCCTGGAGGAAACAGTTTGCACCCAAAATTGCCGCCACTTCCAAACCACCGTCCATCACTGACTTGCAAGCCAGGCAGGTGAGTTCCCATGCTTCTGCCAGACAACGCGCCGCAGGGAATAGGAGGGGGCAGGTCGTTACGCTTTCAATCGGCGCGGCCTGTGGCCGCAGTCGTTGAAATTGGCGTTAGACACCATTCACAAAAAAACAAAAAAGGAATACACAATGATCCCGGACAAGCTACAGCAAATCATGAAGAAAGATGGTGTGGTTGCCATCGCCACCCTTGGGCCGCCCGGTCCACGGCAGGAGTCTCACCAGCTACGCGCAGAGCAGCGACCAGCTCGATCTTAACCC
>CAIZGN010000366.1 GCA_903932505.1 Candidatus Hydrogenedentota bacterium | reverse complement strand
GGTCTGCATCAGGTGATTCGTCCCGATGGCGCATATCGCTCCCAGCAACGCTTCGGCTTGTACCGCTGGCACATCATGGACCCGATTCGCTTCGAGAAGGACCTCCGAGTGGCCATCCAGGCGCTGGGCTGGCGGAGTGGCGGACGATATTTGCCGTTACAGGACGATATCGCTTCCACGGCGTTCTGGTACCAGACCGAACCCCACGCGCCCTTCCCCGTCCTTCCAGAGAAGGACGGGCTTGAGGTGATCTGACGGAGTCGCAAGGAAGCAGCGCATGAATGTGTCGGATTCCCGGGTGAATCCGACACAAGATTTCTCCGCACTACGTTCGTCGAAATGACGGGGATGGGGTGTCGTCGTTTGCTATTGGCAAACACCAAATCTATGGTCATTTCGAGCGTAGAGAGAAATCTTGCCGAAGCAAATCACTATCACCGCTTCCCGGATCAGTTGACCTGTTCAACCTTCTTCACAAGGTCCTTGCGGACGCGAAAGCTTCGGTTGCTGACCTGAATCTCGTAGTAGGGGTCTTTTTCGATCACATTATCGGCGGGTTGGGTGAGTCCACTGTGGAAGTAAACCACGACGGTTTGTTTCTTGGCGGAATCGGAGGGGCGCACCATGGCAATGGAGGGGCGGTCCATGGGCGTCTCGCGATAGCGATCGTAGCCCACCTGCCCGAATCGCTTTTCGTATTCCAGGACACGGGGCACATATTCCTGGGTCTCTGGATAGGGCGGAATGCCGCCGTATTGTTTGACCGCGTTCGGACCGGCGTTGTACGCAGCGAGGGCTAGTCGCTTGTCACCACCAAAAATCCGGAGCATTTTCGCGAGATATTGTGTGCCACCCGCTATGTTCTCGGCGGGGTCGAGAATGTTAGTGACGTTCATGAGCACGGCCGTCGCCGGCATCAGCTGCATGAGTCCGCAGGCGCCCGCCGGTGATTTCGCGTTGGGGTTGAAACCGCTTTCCGCCCGGATGAGCGCGAAAATCAGGTTTGGACTCACCCCGTATACGCCCGCGTAGTACTGCACCAAGTCCTTGATGTAGGCGGGGGCATTCACGGAACCGGAGGCCACGGCAAAGGTTCGTAGCTTGGGCTTTTTGATGGGCTCGAAATCCATCTTGACCTCTTCGAAGTCTTCCGAGCCCCGGTATTTCCAGACCCTGTTCGTTAATACCGTGCTGCCCTTCTTGCTGCGGAACATGGAAACCGTCTCGGGGTCGCGCTTGCGGGCGGCGACCCGCACGGTCCGGCTTTCGGAACGCGCAACCGGCGCGGTTTCAGTGTCCTCGGCCCACACGGCATCGCCCGTCACGGCTATAAGCGCGAGCATGGCGAAAAACACAATGCCAAGCATGTGGGGTTTTGGATTTGACTGGAGAAACATGGCCGCCTCGGGGCGAAGTCCCTTTCAAGTTGTTCAGGACGCAACTATCACCTCTAAGCATACCGCAAAAGGCGTTTTCACGGCAACTAAATTAAATATTGACAGCGATGGCGAATTTCTCTGCTTGTATGCTCGCTTCCTTGGATGGTAACGTAGGGATGCCTCTAAAAGTAGACTTGGGTGCTGCGAAGTTGAAAAGGCTGGAATTCGTTATATCTTGGAGGGGTCATGAACGACGAACCTTTGATTGAA
This sequence comes from Candidatus Hydrogenedentota bacterium, assembly GCA_903932505.1. Lineage (GTDB taxonomy): Bacteria > Hydrogenedentota > Hydrogenedentia > Hydrogenedentales > CAIZGN01 > CAIZGN01. The sequence continues at coordinate 252 of CAIZGN010000366.1, read as the reverse complement.
GCTATGTTGGGTGGGCTTATTGCTGAGCGCGGTCTGACGCTTGCGGTGGCCGAGTCCTGCTCCGGGGGGCTGATTGCCCACCGATTGACGAATGTACCGGGTGCATCGGCGTTTTTTCTCGGTGGGGTCGTGGCCTACAGCAACGCGGTAAAGGTGTCCATGCTGGGGGTCGGCGAGGAAATCCTGGAAACCTTTGGCGCGGTGAGTGAGGCGACGGCCCAGGCGATGGCCGAGGGCGCACGCCAAACCTTC
>CAIZGN010000365.1 GCA_903932505.1 Candidatus Hydrogenedentota bacterium | reverse complement strand
TTGACGAAATCGGCGACGACGAAGCACATCCCTTGGCCGATGTGCTCGATTTCCTAGCTAATCAAATGAAGGAATATGAGAACGAACATTTCATCATTCCAGAGGCAGAGCCTAGTGAGGTGCTTCGTTTTCTGATGGATCAGCACGGACTTAAACAGGAAGACTTAGCTGATTGTGCGCCACAAAGCCGAATATCCGATATCCTTAACGAAAAGCGTTTGATAAGTAAAGAAATTGCCAAAAAACTTGCTCAACGGTTCCACGTTAGTGCTGACATATTTATTTAATTGATCGGGTAACTATGAAGTCGTCATCAGTTTCCCGTTTCGAGTCTTTGCTGGGCCTAGCCAACCCTGTGCTGCGGTGGATGCTGTGGTTCGTGCCGGTGTGTTTCCTCGCCGAATGGCGCGGCATTGACCCGTTATGGGTTTTTCTGGTCGCAGGCTTGGCGATTGTGCCCTTGGCGGCGATGATCGCCCATGCGACGGAACATATTGCCGGTTCGGTTGGGCCCGGCTTGGGCGGTTTGCTTAATGCGACGTTTGGCAATGCCACCGAGATGGTCATTGCCATCGTTGCGTTGTCGCAAGGGTTGGTTGATGTCGTCAAGGCCAGCATCACCGGGACGATCATCGCCAACTTGCTGCTGGCCTTGGGCGCGGGCATGTTGTTGGGCGGCTTGAAACATACCGAGCAAACCTTCCAATCGAATGTGGCGCGCATCAATGCCTCTTCGCTCATTCTGGCGCTGGTGGTGATGCTGACGCCCTCCGCCATCCATTACACCTCGAGCGGCTTGAACCCTACGCACATTAACCATTTTTCCTTGGTTGCAGCAGGTTTGTTGTTGGCGTTTTACGTATTGTCGCTATTGTTCTCGATGAAAACCCACCGCCATCTCTATGAACTGGGGAACGAGGCCGGGGAAGCGCTGGCAGGCCCGGTTCACGGCGAGGCTGTCAAGCCGCCTATCGCCAAGCATGTCTGGGTGTTGTTGGGCACCAGTGTTGCCTTGGTGTTTGTGTCCGAAGTGTTGGTGTCCAGCGTGGAAAGCGCCATCAAGACCGTGGGGCTGACCCAATTGTTCACCGGGGTGATTCTGATTCCGTTGTTTGGCGGCGTGGTGGAATACATTGCCGTGATCAGTTTCGCCCGGAAAAACAAGATGGATTTGGCGGTCAGCGTGGCGATGGGTTCCAGTTTGCAAATCGCCTTGTTCGTCGCCCCCGTCCTCGTGTTTGCCGGGCAGTTGATGGGCCAGCCGATGAATCTGGAGTTTGAGCCTTTTGAATTGATGACCGTCGCAATGGCCGTCGTGGTCACCAATTCGATCAGCGGCGATGGCCGTTCCAATTGGCTGGAAGGCATGTTGTTGCTGGTGACTTACGGGGTGGTGGCGGCGGCCTTTTATTTTCACCCTTAAATCACCTTAGCGATGACTATGACGATCATTAAGCGCCATGGCAGGATGGTATTGGCTGTGTGGCTGTTCGCCGCCGGGCTCGCGTCCCCATTGGCGCAGGACAATCACCCTAGCGGCAGCACCGGGGAAACGTCCACCCATTCCAAATTGGACAGGGAGCTTTTGGTGGCGGATAACCTGCCGCTCACCCCGTCCGAAGCCGAACAGTTCTGGCCCGTCTACCGGCGTTTCGAGCAGGAATTATTCGTGTTGTCCGAGCGCAGAACGGCCCTTGTCGGCAAATTCGGCGAAAACTTTGCGATCATGACGGACCCGGTAGCCAAGGAACTGATCTTGGAGTACATTGATTTCCAAGAGGAACATCTGAAGCTGATGAAAGCCTACCTCCCTAAGTTTGGGAAAATATTGCCCCCCAATAAATTGGTGCGCTTCTATCAAATCGAGGCGAGGCTGCGCATTTCGGTGGAAGCCGGGATCGCCGAGCATTTGCCGCTGGTTCAATAGCCTATGTCGGATTTTGAAGGCAAGGCAGGGAGGCTAGTCGGCAGGGTTTGGCTCAGTGTGCTTGTCCATGCCTCGCCCATTCTGCTGGTCTGGGTGTGCCTAGTGTTGACCGGCTGTGCGGCATCGGCGGGAAGGACCCCGGCGACCGCAGTAGGCGACGCGCAAGCCCCTACAAGCCGACCCGCCATTCCTCCATTGCCCTCGGCAGATGGCTCGAATGAGCGTTTCCGGGCGTTTGGGCAGCGTGTCGCGGTCGAAGATTGGGACGCGACTGCACCCCCTGCAATCGTGGACGGCCCACAAACCGCAGAGGCCAACCAGTCTTTCCGGGATTTTGGCAAACAGCAGGGCGAAGCGGTCGCCGGTGAGTTTTTCACCGGGCTTTACAACCGATCCCAGGCAAGGCTGCCCGAAAATGTCGAAAAGTGGCGATCCGAACCGGATATTTCCAATCCGGGTCCGGACTTGCCGAATTTCCCCAACAGCGCCTTCACCCTTCCGCAAGGGCGTGCCTACATTGAGGTTTCCCCCTTCACCTTCTACGGGTCCGGCCTAGGCAGTCCGGCCCAATATAATGCGGAATATTTGTTGCGCTATGGCCTGACCGACGACATCGAATTGCGCCTGTTCAGCAACGGGTTGAGTTGGAGCGGGGGATCAAATCCTTCTTGGGGGTTCTCGCCCCTTGCTTTCGACACCAAAATCCAGATGTGGATGGAGAAGCCAGACTATTTCATCCCCGCCGTCGGTTTCGAGGCGTATTTTCAAACTGAATGGTTGGGGAACAGCCCGTTCAATGGTGGCACCCAACCGGGCTTGACGTTCAATTTCGACCAGTCGCTGCCTTGGGATATAGATTTTGAATATAACTTGGGGGCCACCCGCTTCCAAAACATGGCCGGTGATAATGTATGGGAGTTCAGTTTTCAATGGGCCGTGCAGCGTAATTTTTTCAGCGAGGATTTCGCGTTGTTTGTGCATGGTTTCTATAATGCCGCCTCCATGCCCCGGTTGCCGAACTTCGATTTTACGTTCGACCGGAATACCGATCCAGCCCAGAACGCAGTAGGCGGGGGATTTAGTTGGATGGTCAACAAGCGCCTTGCCGTTTACGGGCAGGTGAGTGCCGGGACGACCAAACTCACGCCTTCGATCATCAGTAATGTCGGGTTTGCGTTGGGGTTCTGACTTTTATCCATGCTGCGCACCGGCTTGCGCTCAACTACCCCACACCCGAACGGCACATTGGATATAAGCTATGAGTATGACGACAGTGAAAAGAAAACAACCCATTCAGATTTATATTGATGAAAATAACCGAGTCAAAATCGAATTCAGACCAGACCAGCGCGATAATGAGGATAGCCAGCCTTGGTATTTAACTCACCATCATGAGGATTGGATACGATCTTACAGGCCCAATGCAAGGTGTGACCTTGCGATTTTTATAGAATTACCGCGGATTTGGGGATCAAAGATGGGATTTGGAGCGTCTGGCGTGGAAAGTCGACTTAAGCATTTTTCTTGGTTAAAGCCTATCAAAAACAATTATTCAGAGGTAATAGCCGAGTA
>CAIZGN010000364.1 GCA_903932505.1 Candidatus Hydrogenedentota bacterium | reverse complement strand
GCTTTTTGCATGAGCAGTGCCGCGACCGGTTTGCCTACGATGTTCGAACGGCCGACCACGACAACGTGCTTGCCCGCGGGATCATGTCCCGAGCGAACCAGCAGTTCCTGACAGCCCGCCGGTGTGCAGGCCACGAAGCACTCTTCGCCGTTGAGCAGCTTGCCTTTGTTGATCGGATGGAAACCATCGACGTCTTTGCGCGGGTCGAGCGCGTTGAGGACCTTTTGCTCGTCGATTTGCTTGGGTACGGGACTCTGCACCAGAATGCCGTGCACGCGGGGATCCGCATTCAATTTGTCGATGAGGTCGAGCAGGTCTTTCTCGGAGGTTTCTTTTGGTAAATCGTAGGCGAAGGAGGCCATACCGATTTCCGCTGAGGTCTTTCGTTTGTTGCGCACGTAAATTTCACTGGCCGGGTCTTCGCCTACCAGCACAACCGCCAAGCCGGGCACAATGCCGCCCGCCTGCAGTTCAGCGATCTCTCGCTTCAACTCCACTTGGATCTCTTCGGATATTTTCTTCCCATCGATCAATTGTACGTTGTGCTCGGCAGACATAAATAACCCTTCCTTGATGATTTTTCTCGTTTGGTCTCCCCGCTTGGGGGGAGCGAGGCGGCATCATAGCACGAGGGTCTGCGATGCTTCAATGGCGGGTATTGACAAAATGATATTAAATTGCTATTATTAAGATATGGAGGAGTGGAAGAGGCAAAACGATTGGAGGAGCGAACATGGAAACCAGAGAAATGCGCTTATCGGGGCAGAATGGTTGGCCGATCTTTGTGGCCTTGGTTGTGGGTGAGATTTTGCTGGGATATGGGATTTTTCTGGCGGCGCAGGGCCTCCCTGACAATCCTTACCTTTTTGTGGGCTGCATTCTTGGCGTGGCCCTGTGGTCGCTGGGCTGGAACGGGTTCTATATGCTGCAGCCGAATGAAGCGGCGGTCTTGATGTTATTTGGTGCGTACCGGGGCACGGCCATCGAGTCGGGCTTACGCTGGACCAATCCACTCTATATGAAGCGCAAGATATCCCTGCGTGCGAGAAACATGAACAACCCGCCTATCAAGGTGAATGACCTGCGAGGCAATCCGATCGAAATTGGCGCGGTGGTTGTGTGGTGCGTCAAGGACACTGCGAGGGCGGTGTTTGATGTTGAGAGCTTCGAGAAATATGTGGGGATACAGGTGGAGTCGGCGCTGCGCCACCTCGCGATGGCCTATCCCTACGATACCTATGAGCCGGGCGAAACATCGCTTCGCGGCAGTACGGATGAGGTTTCTCAGACCCTGCGCGGGGAGATTCAGGAACGGGCTGCCTGTGCGGGGGTTGATATTGTGGAGGCGCGGCTGAGCCATCTGGCCTATTCGCAGGAAATCGCAGGAGCCATGCTGCAGCGTCAGCAGGCTGATGCGGTGGTTGCCGCCCGCACCCGCATTGTGGAAGGGGCCACCGGGATGGTACAGCTGGCCTTGGAGAAACTGAAGGAACAGGGTGTCATCGACCTTGACGGGGATCGCAAAGCCGCCATGGTCAGCAATTTGATGGTGGTGCTGTGCGCCCACGAACCCGCGCGCCCGATTGTCAACGCGGGCACGCTTTTCACATAGGGATCGTACGCCATGGCGGAACGCAAAGCCTTTCTTCTGCGCTTGCCCGAGGAGTTGCTCCGGGATCTCAACCGGTGGGCGTCCGATGACCTGCGCAGCCTCAACGCGCAGATCGAATATCTGCTGCGCGATGCCGTGCGTAAACAGGGGCGAGGGCGTTCAGGCATACTTCCTGTCGACGGGGAGGAAACGTAAACCTTTGGCAGGCAGCCCGGCGAAAACATACCTTATTTGCGCACCATCCAAAGTCTCGATTGCGGTGTCAGATCCATGTACTGGCCTCCCGAAAATCCGGCGGCCGAGGTCCAATCCGCCACCTCCGGTCGGCTGTAAGTGCCCCCGTTTTCCGTGAGCACAAGCATGTGCAGCGCGAAGATGAAACTGAACGGCGGGCCACCCCGATCCTCATCAAGCAGGAAATCCTTAATCAGCAGCATTCCTCCCGGCGCTAGTGCCTCATGGCATTTCGCAATCACCGCCCGGTTCTCTTCCGGAGACAGGGAGTGGATGATGTTCGAGAGAAGAATGAGATCGTATCCCGAACCGAAGTCCACTTTCGTCATGTCCCCCGGGCGGTAATCGAATCGCTCGTCCAAGCCCGCATCGTGAATCTGCGCCCGGGCAATCTCGAGCACCTCTGGGAAATCCAGCAAGGTGGCGCGCATGCCGGGATGCGCCTGCAGGAAGGTGATGGAGAAGGTCGCCGGTCCACCGCCCAAGTCGAGGACGTGCTTGAACTCGGAAAAATCGACGGTGGCCACCAGACCCTGCGCACTTTGGCGCGCGATGTTCTGCATGCCCAAGATGAAATCCTGCAGGTCATCGCCCGCGCGATTCCCTTCCAACACTTTGGGATGGCCTGTGCGTACGGCCTCGTCCAGATGGTTCCAGGCCTCCCAAGCATTGGCCTTGTGTCGCAGGATATTGCGTTGGTCGTAGGGTGCGCCTTCCACCAGGCATGCAGCGGCGACCGGCTGGTTTACATAGCGTCCCGCCGCCTTAGCCACAAGATCCACCGCCACTAGGCCGTCGAGCAACATTTCAGTGCCGCGCACGCTCCATTGGAGGCGCTGCGCCACCTCGGTCGCCGAAATAGGGCTGTGCAGATGTTCAAACACATTACCGCGCAATGCGGTGAAAAGAATCTGGGATTTTTGAAAGCCGCCGGACAATTGATCCAGCTGGCGAATTTCTTCGGGTAACTTCATCCTGCTCTTTTTCCTGTGGTATTCCGAAAAGTGCGTTGCGTGGCCGGATTAACCGCCGATTGCCTGCGACTCGATTTGCTCAATGGCTTTCAATGCGCCACAAAGGAAATCTTTGTGGACTTCGAGCCCCTGCGTGTGCGCGGTGTTCAGCCACTCATCAACGGCTTGAAGCGCCACGAAGGGGGTGAGAAGGAGTGCCCCCATCGTGAGCACGTTGGCATTGTTCACGGCTCGGCACAGCCGCGCGGTCAAAGGCGATTCAATCACGCCGGCGTACACGCCCTTGAATTTATTGGCCACAATGGCCATGCCCATGCCCGTGCCGCAGAAGAGCACGCCGCGCTCCGCTTCGCCGCTTTGTATGAGCCGAGCCGCCGCAGCCGCCCCGTCATAGTAGTTCACCTGACAGGCGGCATCGCCACCCAAGTCCATGACCTCGTGGCCCAGTTCGATCAGATGGGCCTTAACAGCATCCTTGAGTTCCACCGCCCACGGGTCTGCAGCTACGACAATACGCATGAGTGCGCTCCTTTGGTTGTCTGTCCCTTGTACATGGGAATCGATTTGAAGATTAGTCCATCCTTTAACAATATGGGGTTTTCGACTTAGTCTCGACGGTTCTCTGTCATAGATAATTGGCAGCAGTCTAGCCAGACGGAAATACCGATATGGCAGTAAGGTTCTGCTATGCTAGTTTCATTCTCCGGGATTACTCCAAGTGGAATCCTCTATATGCAGTGCCTTTGGATTTGTTGAGAGTATTTTTTTGACAAAGACACGAAAGTCATCTTCGGAAAGTTTATTGGATTTGGTCATGTTCTTCAAGAAATCCCATTTGTAATCACCGGTTCCTGCGTCTACGCGAAACCACTTTACAATGGTCGTTCCTTGCCTAATGGCACTGCTTGAACTGTTTTCGGAATTGCTCCTATTCTTTACCTGTAGAAGCTCCCCGTCTTTTGTGCAAAAATCGACAGCCCGAAAGACGTCACCCCAGCAACAAAACCAGTTCTTTAGCCGTATTGCGAGGTATTCCTCAAGCAAGTGTCCTAGAATATTCTCGGCGGACATTGCAAGTCGATGAGCACTAGTGATATCGGCTAGCTGAGGTTTCGATAGGTGGCTCAGGCGGCCTTGAATAATATCCTCGACTATATTGTCGGGAATAGTCCAAGAGTGGCTTGAAATGCGCTGGGATATGCGGCGTTCATAGCCTTTCCAATATTTGCGAAGCCACTTCGTGACAAAAGCATCGTCCTCGGCGGACTCGGAATGAGTATCACTCTGGTAGAGAGACATTGAATATACAACGGAGAGAGATTCATTCCAGATAAAGTTGTTTTCGCGTGCGACCGTCTTAGCGAAGGATATGTCCGGTGAAAACTCATTTTGAATCATTGAGTAGAGAGTCATATCGGTTTTCCAATTGTTATACCATCGGGAACAATAGCTGCTCGGACTCATTTTGAACAGGTATGAGTGTTTTTTCCCATGCGCGGTCATCG
>CAIZGN010000363.1 GCA_903932505.1 Candidatus Hydrogenedentota bacterium | reverse complement strand
ATCCGGGGGAGATGGCGCGCATTGTGAAGGAACAGGGGGGTGGGGAGTGTCTGTTTTTTCAGGGTGCGTGCGGTGATTTGAATCCGTATCTGGACAAGACGCCTTTAGACAAGGGGGCGGTGGAGGCGATGCGGGGGGTTGGGCGCACCTGTGCGGAGGCGGTTCTGGGGGTGTTGAAGTCGATCGAGGTGGCGGTGCCTGCCAAGCCGTCGGTTGCGTTTTCGGAATCGATGGTGAGGGTGGGAACTCGGTGGGATTTGTCGAATCCGCTTGTGCAGGAGAATCTTCGTGCGGTTTACGGGCCGGATTATGATGCGTATATGAAGGATGTGGACGCGAATCTTGCCGTGCCGCTGGGGACGGTGCTTTTGAACGGGAATCTGGCATTGGCGGGGATGCCAGGGGAGATTTTTGTGCAGCATCAATTGGGATTGAAGGCGGGTTCGCCTGTGCGTGATTCGTTTTTGTGCGGGTATGCGAACGGATACTATGCCTATTTTCCGCCGGTGAAGGATGCGGCGGTGGGGGGGTATGGCGGCACGTCGGCGAGTTATGTGGGGCTGGGTGCGGGGGATAAGCTGTTGACGGAGTCGGAGATTGCGATTGGGACGCTTTCGGGCGCGTTTCACCCGATATGCACGCCGGAGGATTTTATGTTCCCGGAGAAGGATGAGTAGGCGTTTGCCGTGGCCGTTATGGTGCGGAGTTAAACAAGGAGTTGGTCTGATGGGTATTTGCAAGATGGCGTGGTTGCTGGTGGCGGGTGTTGTGGTGGTGGGTTCGTCGCAGAGTGCGGCGGCGGAGGGTGTGGCTTTTCGGGCGCATCGTGTGGGGACGTATCGGGGGGAGGTTTGCGGTGTGGCGGATTATAATAAGGACGGGAAGCCGGATATTGTGGCTTTGCCTTTCTTGTATCTGGCCCCGGATTATAAGCCGATGAAGGTTTGTGATATTGAGGGGGAGGTGACGGAGGATGGGAAGGGTTACCGGTGGGATTTCATGAATGCCCCAATTGATGCGGACGGGGATGGTCTGCTGGATATTGCCACGTGTTCGTGGTTCGGGAAGAAGGCGGAGTGGCTGAAGAATCCGGGGGCTGCAGGTGGTTTGTGGCCTCGGGTGCTGATTGAGGAGAACGGGAATTATGAGTGTGGGGAGGCGTGGGATCTGGACGGGGACGGAAAGGCGTTTGAAATTTTGCCGGCCATCGCGAGTACGGTGTGGTATGAGTCGGGCACGTTGCCGGATGGCAAGCGGGGGATGGTGAAGCATGTGATTTCGGAAAAACCGATGACTTTCGGTGTGGGTTGCGGGGATGTGAACGGGGACAAGCGCCCGGATGTGTTGCGACCGGAGGCGTGGTTTGAAGCGCCTGCGGATCCGCGCAATGGGCAGTGGATCGAGCATCCCTGGACCATGGGCGGGAAAGAGGAGGGGAAGGCAGATCATACGGCGCAGATGCTGGTTTATGATGTGAATGCGGATGGTTTGAATGATATCGTCACTAGTATCGCGCACGATTACGGCATTTTTTGGTATGAGCAGGTGCGCACGGGCGAGGTGGTGAGTTGGAAGCGGCATATGATCGACAACACGTGGTCGCAGGCGCATAGTCTGGTGCTGGCGGACATGGATGGTGATGGTGCTCTGGATCTTGTGGCGGGGAAACGGTTCATGGCGCACAATGGGGGGGATCCCGGTGAGTTTGAGCCGCTTGGTGTTTATTGGTATGCGTTGACGCGTCAGGCAAATCCAGTTTGGACCAAGCATAACATTACGTACAACGAGGGGATTGGTTCGGGCTTGAATATGTGTGTGGCGGACATGGATGGGGATGGGGATTTGGATGTGGTGGTGACGGGGAAGTGGGGTGGGCCGGTTTGGTTTGAGAATACGCGGAAGTGAAGGGGTTGGGGCGGATGTGTTTGTTGCGCCCCTTTTGGTGCAAAAAGAAGGGCGCCTGTTTTCATTCTTTGAAACAGGCGCCCTTCGTTTTTATTAGCAGGGCAATTCCCAACCTTTGCGGTAGGGCTTGCTTACCAGTTCAGCGGGGTTGGGGACGTTGAGTGCTACGCCTTTGACGTTGTCCCATTCGAGCTTTTTGCCGGATTTTACGACGAGGTTGCCGAATTGGACCATTTCGGTGAAGGGGCCGGAGTAGTCGAAGTTGGAGCAGGCCGGTTTTCCGGTCTTACAGGCGCGAATCCAGTCTTCGTGGGGGCTTTGGTTCGGGATGCGCTCGATGGTGGGATCGGGCATCTTGTAGTCCTTCATGTTGTCGCCCAAGACGAAGCGGGAATCTCCGCCATATTCGCCGGTGGTGAGGATGCCCTTGTCGCCGATGAAGAAGGAGCCGTTTTCGCCACGGTCGCCCAAGACCACATCTTCGGCCACGCCTGTGGGGCGTGTGGGGCGGTTGTAGACTTCTTCTCCGGTCTTTTCGTCTTTCCAGTGTCCATCGTACCAGAAGACGTCGACAGGGCCCATATTTCCCCGGGCTGGGAAGGAGTATTTGACGGTGGTGGTGATGGGGAAGGTCTGGGAGTTGCTGCCTTTTTGGGCGATCATTTCGACACTGAAGCTTGGTGCTTCAACGAGTTTCAAGGCCCAGTAGGTGGGGTCCATGATGTGGCAGGCCATGTCGCCGAGGGCACCGGAGCCGAAGTCGGCCCATGCACGCCAATCGTGGGGGGCGAGTCCTTTGTTGTAGGGGCGCCACGGGGCGGTGCCGATCCAGCGGTCCCAATCGACGCCTTCAGGGGTGGTCATGGGGGGGAGGGGTTCGGCCATGCCTTGGTTGGCCCAGACGGGGCGGGTGGTCCACACGTGGACTTCTTTGACCTGACCGATGGCACCGGCGGCGATCATTTCGCACAGGTTGCGCACGCCGTCGCCGCAGTGGCCCTGGTTGCCCATTTGGGTCATGACACCGGTTTCTTTGGCGGTGTTCTTGAGCAGTCGGGCTTCGGCGATGGTGTGGGTGAGGGGTTTTTGGACGTAGACATGTTTTCCGAGTTTCATCGCCATGTAGGCGGCGGGTGCGTGGGTGTGGTCGGGGGTGGAGACGGTGACTGCGTCAATTTCGGGCATGCTCTCGAGCATGTTTCGGTAGTCGTTGAAGCGCTTCGCGTTGGGCATGTTGCTCGCCGTCTTGGCGGCACGGTTCCAATCCACATCGCAAAGGGCGACAACGTTCTCGCCGAGATCAAAACAGGGGCCAATGTCGCTGGCGCCCTTGCCACCCGAACCGATGGCCGCGACATTGAGTTTTTCGTTGGGGGATTTTTTCCCAGGAACGACCTGCGCGGTGTTGGGTTTGTCCTGCGCGGAGGCACTGAGCACGGCCGTGGTCGTGGAGACGGCCAAGAACGCCCGCCGCGTTATTCCGGAAGATTTCATGATGCTTCTTACTCCTAGTTGTTGCAGTTTTGGGGGCCAAGGACAACCCCTTCATCATACCAACCGGGGGGGTGTATTGCCAATCATGCAGCGCAGTCCTTGCAAGCGCCATGCTGCGGGGAATAGAATGGATTGGCGATATTTGGGCCCGGGTGATCAAATGGGGCCTTCGGGCGTTTGTGCGGTGAGGGACGGCACCTTTCGGGAACGGGGTCGGCTGTGAATTTCACAGGGTTCTCCCGTTCGAGGGGCTTTCGTGTGTATGGAATTGACAGGACAGAACTTTAATATAGGACAACATATCAATGCGAATAGCGGTTGGGTCGGATCATGCGGGTTTTGAGTCGCCGGAGCCTTTCTACAAGCCTTCCATCGTGGCTCATCTGGAGTTGCGGGGCTGTATGGTGACGGATTGCGGAACCTCGGGGCCGGATGCGGTGGATTATCCAGATGTGGCGCAGCGGGTGTGCCAGGAAATTCTTGAGGGCCGGGCCGAGCGCGGTGTTTTGATTTGTGGCACAGGGATCGGGATGTCGATTTCGGCGAATCGTCACCATGGTATTCGGGCGGCGGTTTGCACGACGGCTGAGATGGCCCGGTTGACCCGGCTGCACAATGATGCGAACGTGTTGTGCCTTGGTCGCCGGGTATCGGACTTGGAGACCTGTTTTTTACTGGTCGATGTGTGGATGGAAACTGCGTTCAGTGGCGAGGCACGACATGTCGGCCGCTTGCGCAAGATGGATAAATAAAGGAATGAAGATGAGCGCGCTTACGCCCAAAGAGATCGTGGCTGAACTGGACAAATATATTATTGGTCAGGATGAAGCGAAAAAGAAGGTGGCAATTGCCTTGCGCAACCGGTGGCGTCGCCGTCAGCTTCCTGATTCGTTGCGTGACGAGGTGGCCCCGAAGAACATCATCATGATTGGGCCGACGGGGGTTGGGAAGACCGAGATTGCGCGGCGTCTGTCGAAACTGGCGGATGCACCTTTTATTAAGGTGGAGGCGTCGAAGTTTACGGAAGTCGGGTATGTGGGGCGGGACTGCGAATCGATGATTCGGGACTTGACCGAAGTGGGTGTGACGCTGGTGAAGGAGGAGATTCAGCAGGCGATGCGTCCGAAGGCGGCGGAACAGGCGGAGCAGCGTTTGCTTGAATTGCTGTTGCCGCCACAGCCGCAAAAGGTGTTTCACCCGAGAGACCCGGAAGCGGGTGACGAGGGTCCTGCGCGCAATTTGCAGGAGGAGAGCGGCGAGGAACGCACGCGTGAGTTCTTGCGGAAGAAATTACGGGCGGGGGAACTGGATGACAAGGAGGTGGAGGTGTTGGTGCGCGAAGGCGGCAATACCTCGATGATGCAGGTGTTTTCGAACGCGGGCATGGAGGAGATGGGCGTCAATTTGCAGGAAATGCTGGGTCGTTTCATGCCGCAGCAGAAGAAGAAACGCCGCAAGGTGCGGGTGGGGGAGGCGCGGGCTATTCTGGAGCAGGAAGAGCTTCAAGAGCTTATCGACATGGATGCGGTGGTGCCTCGCGCGATTGAGCGGGTTGAAAATGACGGGATCGTGTTTCTTGATGAGATCGATAAGATCGCAGGGCGTGGATCGAAGGCCTACGGGCCGGATGTCTCGCGTGAAGGGGTGCAGCGGGATATATTGCCGATTGTGGAAGGCAGTACAGTGATCACCAAGTACGGGCCGGTTCGCACGGACCACATTTTGTTTATTGCAGCAGGTGCGTTTCATATTTCGAAGGTGTCAGACCTGATTCCCGAGTTGCAGGGACGTTTTCCGATTCGGGTCGAGTTGAGCAGCCTTTCGGCGGGGGATTTCGAGCGGATTTTGCGTGAACCGGCGAATTCACTGTTGAAGCAATATACGGCGATGCTGGAAACGGAGGGGGTGTCGGTGGAGTTTTCGGAATCCGCCGCGCATCGCATCGCGCAGATGTGTCAGCGGGTGAATGAGGAGACGGAGAATATCGGCGCGCGGCGATTACATACGTTGATGGAGTATTTGCTTGAGGATATTTCGTTTTCGGCACCGGAGCGGAAAGGGGAGAAGCTGGTTCTGGGAGCGGAGGAGGTGGATGCACGGCTTGCGGGGATTATTGAGACGCAGGACCTTGGGAAGTATATTCTTTGATTTGAGGTACACACTGGAGCGTGAACGACGTACCTATTTATAGCATAGCCATGTTGTCTCGGTGGGCTACTTCGTCAAAGTCTTTGTGGCCCAAGATGCCTTCGATTTCGTGGCTTTTTCGGCCTTTGATTCGTTCTATTTGGGTGGCGCTGTAGTTGACGAGGGCTCTTGCGATGGGGTGGCCGGTTTGGTCTCTGACTTCGATGGCGTCGCCTGCGTCGAAGTCGCCTTGGACTTCGATGATACCGGCGGCGAGGAGGCTTTTCCCTTGTTCTGTGAGGGCGCGGTGGGCACCCGCGTCCACGGTGATGGTGCCTTGGGGGGCGCGGCCGAAGGCTATCCAGCGTTTTCGGTGGGAGAGGGTTTCCTGGGCTGATGCAAAGATGGTGCAGGGGCTGGTGCCTTCGAGCACCCCTTGAATAACGCCGGGGCGATGCCCGTTGGCGATCACGGAGGGGAGTCCGGCTGCTGCTGCGATTTTGGCGGCCTCGAGTTTGGTTCGCATGCCGCCGGTTGACACGGCACTGCCCGCGCCACCTGCGAGGGCTTCTATTTCTGGGGTGATTTCATCGACGTGATCGATGAGGGCGGCGTTCGGGTTTTGGGCGGGGTTGCTGTCGTAGAGTCCATCAACATCGGTGAGGATGATGAGGAGGCCCGCGCCAATTTTGGCGGCAATCTTGGCGGCGAGGGTGTCGTTGTCGCCAAAGCGAAGTTCTTCGACAGCGGTGGAGTCGTTTTCGTTGATGATGGGGACAACGTTGTGCATGCTGAAGATGGCGTGGAGTGTGTTCCGCACGTTGAGGTAGCTTTGTCGACTGTCGAGGTCGGCGGCGGTGAGCAGGACTTGGGCGGTGTGGATTCCTTCCCCGTGCGTATCGAAGAGCACCTGATAGGCGTGCATGAGGGCGGCTTGTCCGACGGCGGCCACGGCCTGTTTCTGGGGGAGTGCGGAGGGGCGTTCGCCCATGCCGAGGATGCGCATGCCGCATCCGACGGCCCCAGAGGTGACTATAAGGATATTGAGGCCGTGCTTTCGCTTGAGCGCGCAGACCTCGCGCACCACAGCCTCCATGACCTGGGCCTCAAAGGCTTGCTGGCCACTGAGGAGGTTGGTGCCGATCTTGACGACGATTGTTTTGAGCTGTTCGGGGACGAATTTCATGTCGGCCTAGGCACCCACCTGGGCGATGCCCTGTAAGACTGTGTCATGGATGGGGCCGTGGGTGGCGCAGATGCCCCGGTTGTTTTCAAGACGTCGTCCTTGGGTGAAGTCGAGGGGTTTGCCGTCGAGGTCGGTGATGCGGCCACCGGCCTCTTCGAGGAGGAGTGAACCCGCAGCCTGGTCCCAGATTTTCTCCTTGTAGTCCATCTGTTTTGGTGAAAGCAGGCGCAGGAGTATTTCCGCCTGACCGGCGGCGAGCATGGTGTACTTGGCCTGACTGTCGATTCGCACGGGTTCCGCCTCAAGTTCGAGCGCGTGGGCAAGTTCCTCGATTTTGTCAGCATCTGTATGGGCAGATTCGACGGAGCGCAGCATGCGGGCATCGTAGATCTCGGGTCGGTCGGCCACGTGCAGGGGAAGGAAGGGATCATCGTCAACGCTCAGTGCTGTCACCCAAGCCCCTTCGCCCCGCCTCGCAGCGAGGAGCGAACCCAAGCCGAGGAGATCGGGTGTGCAGTGCTCGCCGAGGTTCGGGCATCCCAGAGTCGCAAGCTCGACTTGGCCCGCGTCGATGACGGCCAGCGCGACGGCATATTGCCCACTGCGCAGGTAGCCTTTGGTGCCATCGATGGGGTCGAGCGTCCAAAATCGTTTGGTTGGTTCGGCGGCACCTCGATCAATCCATGCGCACACTTCCTCGGCGGTGGCCCCGGGGAAGGCTTTCCCAATGAACTCGGTGACGAGTTCGAGGACGACGGCACCTTCGGGGGCGCGGAGTTCTTCGGAGCCCTCTTCGGCGACCAGTACGGCATCGGGGAAGGCGAGTTCGAGGCGGTGGGCTACAAGTGCTTGTATGGCGTAATCGGCAACTGTGACGGGGGAGAGGTCACTCTTGACGAGGCCACGCACGGCCATGCCAGCTTGGATGCGCTGCGCGAGTAGTGAGGCTTCACGCACGACGCTGAGTGCAAAGGCCATTTCCGATTGTGCGGTGTCAATCATGTTTCGGTGATTCCTCTTTTTGTGCCGAGCATTTCCCGGAGCCACGGGACTTGGTTTTGGCTGGATGAATCGTAGCAGAATCAGAGCGGTTCTTGCATCCCCGGGAAAGAAAAAAGCCGTTGGGCGCTGCATAAGCACCCAACGGCTGGAATTTCAGGCTAGTGCCGTGGTTATCAGGAACTCGGGGGAATCGTCACGGTCTTTTTCGCCGGGGGAACGGCCGGGGCGGCACCGTGGGGGGAGGCACCGGGGGCCATCTGCATGCCACCGGGTAAGCCACCGGGCATTCCGGGCTTGGCAGCGTCGGCTGCGGAGGGCTCAGGCGCGGCGGTGATGTCGAGCAGTTCGACATCAAAAATAAGGGCGGAATTGCCGGGGATGGAGGGACGACCGCGTTCGCCGTAGGCGAGGTTGGCCGGAATCCACAACTGCCACTGGCTGCCTTTTTTCATCAGCTTGAGGGCTTCGGTCCATCCGAGGATGACGCGGGTGACCTGGAATTCGGCCGGGGTGCCGCGATCACGCGAGCTGTCAAACTTGGTGCCGTCAAGCAGGGTACCGGTGTAATGCACCTTCACGTTGTCGGTGTCGGTCGGCATAGGGCCGTCGCCTTCTTTGATGACCTTGTATTGGAGACCACTTTCGGTCTTCTTGACGCCTTCCTTCTTTTCGTTTTCAGCGAAGAAGGTATCCGATTCAGTCTTGCGGCGGGTACCGGCGGCCGTGGTCATATCCATCATCGCTTGACGGACGGCTGTTTCGTCCATTTTCATTTCTTTGCCGGCCACCGCGTCGCGCATGGTGGCGACCATGGCGTCGATGTCGACATCGGACATGATGGTCTTGAGGTTCTTGCCCATCATCATGCCGACGGCATAACTATAGCGTTCCTTGTCATTGGCAAAGCCCAGTGCTGCGTTCGGATCTGCGGGCTTTTCCGGTGCGGCGGGGGCAGCTCCGGGAGCAGGGGCAGCGGCTGCGGCAGCCGGGGCGGCCGGGGCTGCGGGGGGATTTTCGGCGAACGCGGGCAGGACGGCCAACACCGCCGCCAAAGCCAACACTACCCCGAATAATTGAGTCTTCATCTGACGATCCTTTCTTTCTTGGTGTCCCGAAAGCACTGGGTGCGGCAACTCGGGAGAAGTATTGGCCGCACTAGCAGCCCACCTCCTGATCCAGTGCCAACACGGTACGGAAACAAGGGGCGGAAAGCAGGTATCCTAGCGGTTTCCCGGTGAGGAAAGCAAATTTGCGGCGGGTGGTTGGGTGTTATGGGGGTGTTTTTTTACGCGGGGGTAGCAGGGTTTGCTATGAGGATATCCAATGAACGCGGCCCGATTTCCCATTGGTTTCCGGATTCTTTTTTCGGGTTGCGCGCGGATCTGTAGGCAGCTTTTGTTTGTACAGTCACGGTTTCCTGCCCACAATTCGCCAGAACCAGATGGAGTCTGCGATTGGCAAAGACGGAAGCCACAAGATTTGGCGGGGGTGGCGCTGTGAAGAGGTCTGAGTCGTGGACCTCAAGCCAGGCCCATGTGCCGTCCTCGACCAAGGGCAGGTAGCTTTTCAGCCATGAGGCGTGTGTCTGGCGGGTTTCGGGATTGCCGGGCACAGCGTCCCATGCGCTGTAGGTGTGCAGCTTGGCGGGGTCGATTTGGTACTGCTTCCAGGCATCGCGGCAGCGTTGCATCCAGAAATCATCGTTATATTTGATGCCGGGAATCATGCCGCGCTCACCGGTAAAGATGTGACCGCCCTGCATGACGGGGAATTGGAGGTAGGGAATGGCATGCAGATAGGGTTCGTCCTCGTTTTGGATGGTGGTGAAGCCCATGTCGAGGCAGGGAATGACATAGGGTTGGTAGTCCTTGACGGACTCGCGGAGTTGGTCGGCGTTGCTGACCCCTTCGCCGACCCAGAGGTAGTCATAGAGGCGGAGGCCATCACTTTGAGGTTGCTCGGCGGCGTTGACGTGCAGTTTGAGTATGCCTCCGCGCCGCTTGACCTCGGCGTGGATGAGGGCGAGCAGGTCGGTGAAGGCTCCATCGTACTGCGGGGTTTCCTCGAAAGCCTCGATTTCGTCTTTGGCGAGCGGCATCTTCCTCTTGGCCTCATGTTGGTTGGCGAGATAGCCCCCATCCAAGTAGAGGCCGTCGGATCCGTACTCGTCCATGATGCGGTCGAACTTGGGCAGCACGAAGGCCCGCCAACCGGGGCTGGCGGGTGAACATCGGGCCATGTCCCAGTATCCGACGACGAGGAAGTCCCCTTCGCGGCTCCATTCGGGACGAAAGTCGGGGTCGGTGCGTTGGAGGAAACACGGGGAGGTGTAGGTGAGTACCTTCATGCCGCGCCGGTGGGCCATGTCGATAAAGCGTCGATATCCTGCAGGGTTGACGGGGGAGTACTTGTCGCCGCCGAAGAGGCGGAGTGAATCGTTCCAGTCATCGAAGACCTGTAGAATCTGGACGCCGTGGGCCTTGAGGTGATCGAGTTCCTGCTCGTCGTAGTCACTGGGATTCCAAGGGGTTCGGGCGGGGTATTCTCCGAGGTTGTAGCAGCACTGGGCGGGAAGGTAGTCCGTAATGAAGTGTTTTCGCATGCAGGAACGGATGGCGCGTGTGGCGATGCCAATATTTTGAAGGCGTTGGCGGTGGTCCTCCTGCGTATAGGTTCGCAGGAGCGACGGGGCCGCAGTTGGGGTTTCGTTCGGTTCGGCTCCGGCGGGTGAGGTGGCGAGGGAGCCTGCGATGACTGTTTGTGAGCCAACTTTCAGAAAATCGCGTCTGTCCATGTCGGATTCCCTTTGTGGTGTTCGCGGGATACGAGGTTACTTATCCCACGGGCTTGAGTCGGCCCGGTGTGTGGCCGGTTTCCGATTCGAGACTGGCGCGGATGCGCAGGTAGGAGGCGTGGCGTGCGGGTGAAAGTTGGCCCGCTGCGACGGCCTCCAGGACGGCGCATTGGGGTTCGTGCGTGTGGGTGCAATTGCGGAAGCGGCAATTGGCGGCGCGTTCGGCGATTTCGGGGAAGTAGAAGGCCACTTCTTCGGGTTCGACGCGCCAAAGGCCAAGCGCACGCAAGCCGGGGGTGTCGATAATGCGGACACCGCCTGAGAGGGTGTAGAGCCGGGATGCGGTGGTGGTGTGTCGACCCTTGGAGGTCAGGTCGCTCACTGTCTGGGTATGTACCGCGAGATTGGGATCCATGCGGTTGAGGAGGGAAGATTTTCCCACACCGCTATGGCCGGACAGTACGGATATTTTGCCGTGCAGCGTTTCGTGGAGTTCGTCGATGCCTTGGCCGGTCTTGCAGCTTGTGGCGATGACTCGTACACCGAGTTCGCGAAGCAGTGTGACCTCCTCGGGTTCGCCTTCGACCAGGTCAATTTTGTTCAAGCAGAGCAACGGAGCCACGCCACCCACCTCGGCGGCGATGAGGTATCGGTCCACGAGTCCGATGCGGAAAGGGGGCTGCGAGGCGGCGGCGACGACGATCAGCAGATCGATATTGGCCGCGAAGACCTGTTCCTTCAGT
>CAIZGN010000362.1 GCA_903932505.1 Candidatus Hydrogenedentota bacterium | reverse complement strand
CACCTCCATCGTGCGTTCCAACTACCTCACGCCGGAAGGGGTGAAGTTCTACGACGAAAGCGTGCGGCTGTTTCAGGATCTGTCGGCGGATCTCGACATCAACCTGCTCTATTCACCGCGCGGCCACTTCACGCTTGCCCACTCCGACAGCGGCATGCGTACGATGCGCTGGCGCGCGGAGGTCAACAAGCATCTTGGCGTGGACAGTGAAGTCGTGGACCGCGCCTTTATCAAAGGCAAGTGCCCCGAAATCGACCTTGATTGCGGGCACAATTTACCCATCGTTGGTGCGCTGTACCATCCGCCGGGCGCGATTTGTCGCCATGATGCGGTCGCTTGGGGTTTTGCGCGCGGTGCGGATGCACGCGGGGTGGAGTTGCATCAGCAGACTGAGGTAACCGGAATCCGTGTGGCGAATGGGCGCGTCTGCGGGGTGGAAACCAACCGGGGTTTCATCGAGACGAAGAAGGTACTCTCGGCGGTGGCTGGCTTTACGCCACGCATCACCGCGATGGTCGGGATAGAAACACCACTGACCGTGCGCCCCTTGCAGGCGTGCGTGACGGAACCGCTGAAGCCATGGTTGAACACCATCATCGTTTCCTCGGCCTTGCACATGTATGTGAGTCAGTCCGACCGGGGCGAACTGATCATGGGTGCGGCCATCGACCCTTATGACGTGCATTCGATGCGCAGCACGCTCATGTTCATGGAAGGCATGGCGGCCCATCTGCTCGAACTCTTCCCCTTCCTGTCGGACGTTAAGGTGATGCGGCAATGGGCGGGCTTGTGCGACATGTCGCCGGACTATTCCCCGATTATGGGTAAGACCGATATCGAGGGCTTTTATCTCGATGCGGGGTGGGGAACCTGGGGCTTCAAAGCCACACCCGTTTGTGGAAAAACCCTTGCCCATACGCTTGCCAATGATAAACCCCATCCGCTGATTGAGGCCTTCGCGCTGTCTCGCTACCGGGCGTTTCGCCAGGTGGGCGAAAAAGGCGCGGCCTCCGTAGGACAATAAACCATGAAACAAATACTTTGTCCCGTCAATGGTCTGAGGCCGCTGCAGGAATTCCAATACGGCGGCGCGTTGCGCGACCGACCTGATCCCAACACGTGCAGCGATGAGGCGTGGGCTGATTATGTGTTCAATCGCGCGGGCGCGCCGGGTGTGCAGCGCGAATGGTGGTGCCATGTGCCCAGCGCGGTGTGGTTTGTCGCCGAGCGCGACACCCTGAATGATGTGTTCCTGCGGACCTACCTGTACGAGGAGATGCCGGATCGTGAATAAGAAGAGCCCTGAAATTCCAGAACGATTGCCTCTCCCGTATGGATCGTGCCTCGACAGGAATACGCGCATTCACTTTCGTTTTGAAGGTGAGCCCTGTGAGGGATTCGGGGGCGACACCTTGAGTACGGCACTGTGGGCAAGTGGTGCGCGCGTGCTTGGGCGAAGTTTCAAGTACCACCGGCCACGCGGCGTCTTCAGCCTCTCCGGCATCGACGCCAATGTGCTCGTCGAGGACTCTGACACCACAAACATCCGGGGCGACCGCACGCCAGTCCACGAGGGCATGGATGTTCGCGCCGTGAACACCCTTGGAGGCGTCCGGCGGGATCTCCTGCGCGTGCTCGGTCGTCTCGAGGCCTTCACGCCCGTGGGTTTTTATTACAAGGCCTTCCACACCCCAAGAAGCCTGTATCCGCTCTACGAATCCATGCTGCGTCGTCTGGGTGGTTTGGGGCGGGTGAACGCGGCCAAGCCGATTGAACACACAGCCAAGCGCTATGCCTTTTGCGATGTGTTGGTAGTGGGGGCCGGTGCGTCCGGCATGGCTGCTGCGGTTGCGGCCTCAGCGCGAGGGGCGCGGGTGCTGCTGGTTGGGAATGACCTCCATCGGGGAGGATGCCTTCGGTATCACAAGGCGCAGGATCCGAAAGTGCTTGAAACGCTGGCTCGCTTGGAGTCGCAGTTGGCGGGACAGCCGCTCATCGAATGGCGAGCCTCCACGACCGCCGTGAGTCACGATGCCGACCTTTGGGTGGCCCTTGATGACGCGAAGACCTTGACCAAGGTGCAGGCGCGTGCGGTGGTCTATGCCACGGGTTGCTACGAACAGCCCGCAGTCTTCCGCAACAACGACCTTCCCGGTGTGATGCTCTTGGGCGCAGCGCAGCGGCTGGTTCACGAGTACGCGGTGCGCCCCTGCGAGGCGGCGGTGGTTTTCGCGGCGCGACTGGAGTCCTACGAGGCTGCCCTCGACCTCTCCCGCGCGGGTGTTGCCGTTCGCGCCATCGTCGACCCTGGGGTCACGGTTCTGCCCGAGGCACTGGCCGAGGCCCTTGCCAGCGCGCAAATCCCCATTCGCACCAAGACCTGCGTTTATGAGGCGATTCCGCTGTCTGGTGAGGGTGGTGTGGCTGCCGCAGTGATTTGTGCGCTCGATCCGCAGGGCGTTCCGCAGCCCGAGAGCGCGGAGCCAATACCCTGCGATGGAGTTCTTCTGGGGGTTGCGCAAACACCGGCGGACGCACTCCTGCGGCAGGCGGGGGCCTGCATGCGTTATGACGCCACCCAGGAACAGTTCGTTCCGGAACAGTTGCCGGAGCGGGTCTATGCTGTCGGAAGTGTCAATGGCGTGCATGACCTCGATGCGCGTATCGCGGATGGCCGGGCGGCGGGTGAGGCGGTTGCCATCTCACTCGGTTTTTCTTCGGGCCCGGCACCCTCGCGACCGGCACGCACCCAAACGCGTCAAAGCCATCCCTATCCGATTTTCCCGCATTCCAAGGGGCACGAATGCCTGGACCTCGACGAAGACCTCATGCTGAAAGACGTGCAGCGGGCGGTGGCCGAGGGTTTTGACCGGGTGGAACTGCTCAAACGCTATTCCGCGTTTGGCATGGGCCCAAGTCAGGGGAAACATTCGAATCTCAATGTGCTGCGGGTGCTGGCGCGACTGCGCGGCGAAACTTTGGAAGGGCATCGTGCGCCCACCGCGCGACCCTATGTGCAACCCGTGCCTTTGTCGCACTTGGCCGGGCGCATTTTCACGCCCCGCCTTCGCACTACGATTCACCGCTGGCACGAAGCACACGGCGCGGAGTTTACCTGGGTGGGTGCGTGGCTTCGCCCCAAGTACTATCGGGTTCAGGGTCGCACCGAGGAACAGTGCATCGCCGACGAAGCGACAGCAGCCCGTTGCTGCGTGGGGCTTATCGATGTCGGCACCCTCGGGAAAATCGAAGTCAGCGGCCCGGACGCGGCGCTTTTCCTAGAGTACATGAACACCGGACGCTACGCCGACCTCCCGCCCGGCAAGGCGGGGTATGGTCTCATGTGCGACGAGTCCGGGGTGGTGATCAATGACGGCATCATCGCGCGGCTTTCAGAGGAGCAATTCTACGTCACCACAACGACCACGGGTGCCGATGCGATTTTTCTCGAGATGCGGCGTAACGCACTCTCGTGGAAACATCGCGTGACGCTTGTTCATGCGACCCACCAATTCGGCGCGGTCAGCGTGGCGGGTCCGGCCTCTCGCGCACTGCTGGCCGGGCTCGTCAAAATCGACATGGGGGAAGACGCCTTCCCGCACATGGCGGTGCGCTCGGCGGAAATTGCCGGGGTTCCCGTTTGGATGCTTCGCGTGGGTTTCGCTGGAAAACTCGGGTACGAGGTGCACATGCCAGCGTCCGGCGCACTGCAAGTCTGGAGCGCCCTCATGGAGGCGGGTGCGGAGTGTGGCGCACGTCCCTGCGGTGTTGAAGCACAGCGACTCCTGCGGCTGGATATGGGCCACTTCCTCATCGGTCAGGATACCGATGCGTTAACACATCCCTACGAAATCGGCATGGGCTGGACGGTCAAAATGGACAAGCCCTTTTTCATCGGCCAGCGCAGTCTTCGCATCCTGTCCGGCAAGCCGCGCGAACGACAACTGGTCGGATTTGTGTTGAGCCTTCCCGGAGAAGGGAACCGACCCGCTGAAAACCACCTCATCATTCGCGAAGGCCGCATGGCGGGTCGCATCACCAGCATCGGGCGTAGCCCGGCCTTGGGGCGAACGGTGGGTTTGGCGTATGTTGAGCCGGATCAGACCACGCCGGGCACGGAACTGTTTATCCGAAGCCATAACGGCGGCATGGTGAGTGCCACAGTGGCCCACCCGCCCTTTGTGGGCGAAGCAATGGTTCTATCGGAGAAAGAACGGTCTTTTAAATCCGAAACAGTCGCCACCCAGACGGAAAAGACGCATGCGGCCTCTGCTGCAGGCGGGTCGGCGTCTGTGTTGGCCCTGTGCGATGTGAGCGCGATCCCGAAGTGGGGCCTTGCGGGCCCGGGAGCGACCGATTGGCTGCGGGCGAAGGGAATTGCCGTGCCAGAGGGCATCTATCAATGGCGGCACCTCAAAGAGGACGCGGGACGGATTGTTCGATTGCCCCATGATGAGTTTTTTATTGAGGACAGTCCGGGGGGCGGGCATGTGGCTGCTCTGCGAGCCGCATACACCGATAATGCACCCGGATGCCATGCGGTGGAGCGCCAGGATTACGCGCTGCTTGTGTGTGGCGATCTCGTTGCGGAACTCATGGCCCAGAGTTGCGGCGTTGATTTTTCCAAGCCGCATGAAGTGGCCGTGATGACGCGCGTGGCTGGCGTCAACGTTCTGGCGCTGCAAACACGGGAAACACAGGCACTCCGGCTTTGGTGTGCACGCAGTGCTGCGGTCTACCTGTGGGACGCGCTCGCCGAAATCGTTCACGACCTCAGTGGGGCTGTGGCCGACCTCGACCACGCCCGTCCGTGGCTCTAGATGACGGTAATGGACACGCCGGTGAATGCGGCGAAGGCGCGAAGGGCTTCGGCCTGTCGGCCATAGACCAGCGCACTGTGGTGCGTGCCGCCCGCCCGCGAATAGGCTTCCAGGAAGCTGCCCAGCGGGGACGTGGGCCGAATCCATGCGCGGATGCTGTCATGCATGCCTGGATGGGTGGCATCGCCCAGCACTTCGACCTCGCTAACCACCAGACCAAAGGTGTCCTTTGGGCCGGGGGCGATATTGACCAGCGTGGCCGCACCGGGGCGGAACACGCAAGCTGGCACCGCCGGATTCTTGGCGTCCGTGTACGGGAAGTCCAGTTCGATGAGGCGCGGGGTTCCTCCTGCAATATCGGGGTTGACCTCGCCCATGTGCGACAGAAACAGCGCTCCGCCCTTCCAGTCGGGACAGAAGATCTCGCAGAAGGTGGTCGAACCGAATCCCGCGCCCAAGGCCCCCACCAGACAGGCGGTCAGCACGTCGCCCTCGCCCGCATACCCCAAGCCGCGCCCCATGGCCTTGGAGGCCTCGAGAAAGGGTACGCAATCGGCGGGGCGATCCGGACTGTCGAATACGAGGAAGTTCATGCTGAAGGCGGAGTATTCGCCGCGTTCGAGTAGTTGGCGAAGGCCGAGACCCACACGCACACTACGTTCGTGGGTTTCGGGGCTCACCTCGACCGCGAAGCGCGTTTGGTCAGACGCGATTTCGGCCGTGACCGCTTCCGGGGTCACTTGCTGCACCTCGCGGGAGAGTGCGTCGATATCGACCGTATCGAGTTGGATGCCGAAGACTGAGTGCAGGACGGATTCGCCAACGGCAAAGTCGCCCATGCCCCGGAACGAGTCGCCCACCCGCATCACCCGAGAGCCCAGCATCTGCCGAGCGGCATGGGCCGCTTTGGCGATGCCTGCAGCTCGCTCGGCGAGTCCGGGTTCGCTCAGGTGTCCCGCCACAATTTCAAACGGCCTTCCCCGGCGACGCAACACCGAGGCGAGATCCTGCACGCCGTGGATGCCGTGATCGAAAGAGATTCTCGCGGGATCGACGCCGAGACCGAAGTCGTAATCCATCGTCGTGTCGAGCAGGAGCAAGGGAATGGCTGTACCACACAAGGCGTCCGCCGCCTCGAGGGACGGGGAGTAGGCCAGGTGCACGCCTACAATGAGATCGACCGCCGCCTGCTCGAATTCGGCTGCTGCCGCCCGGAATTCGGTGTCGACGCAGCAGATTCCGCTTCGTGCCACGGCCACACCATTCGATTCGAAGGCCTGCGCAATTTCTGCGAGAAAAGGCTCGAATTTTTTGCGCCGGGGCGGATCCGTCTTGTCGTAAAGCTGCAGGTAGAGGGGAAGGAGTCCAATTTTCGGCTGAGTTTTCATGGATGAATCCAGAGTGCGCAATGCACGGTTAGAGTTCCGCGTAGAGGACGTTCTTGGCCACTTGCTGCAACCAGCGACGCTTGTCGGCGGGCAGCCCCGCATCGGTTACCACCTGATGGAAGTCCTGCCAGGTGGCGTGCAGGAGAAACGAACTTTTGTCGAACTTGCTATGGTCGGCGGCGAGGATGGCCTTGTGCGCGGAGGCAATGATGCCTTGCGAAACATGAGCCAGCGCCTCGTCCGTGGTGTACAGGCCCTTCTTATCCGCCGCGTCCGCGCTCAACACGGCCACATCGACCCGGAAGTGTTTGAGGTTTTCTTCTGTCAGCCAGCCGGTAAGATCCGGATTACCCCGGCGCGCTTTCCCACCCAGCAGCACCAACTCGATGTTGTCGCGACTGTACAAGGCTGACGCGATAGCGAGGGAGGACGTCAACACTTTGAGATTGGGGATACCGGCGATGGCCTTCGCCACCTCAAGGCAGGTGGTGCCGGTGTCCAGCCCCACGGTCATGCCCGGCTCGATGGACGCGGCCACCCGCGAGGCGATCGCGCGTTTTTCCGCGTTATTTTCCTCGTTCTTCTTGAGGAAGGCGAACTCGATGATCCCGGCGTTGGACAGGGCCGCGCCACCGTGGGTGCGGATTAGCGCACCTTCCAGTTCGAGGGCCTGCAGATCGCGTCGCACCGTCATCGTGACCACGTCGAGACGTTTCGCGAGATCCTGCACCAGCACCTCGCCGTCCCGGGCTAGAAACTCCAATATTTTCTTTTGTCGTGCGTTCATCGTGCTCCGTTTATGCGCTTACGCTGCCGGGTTCCGGCAGGGGCGTCTCGCCCTTGCGGCTAAGGATATCTTCAATCATGCCACGCGCATTGCTGTAGAAAAGCTTCTGCACCGCATCGGCACCCAGACCCAGCTTGTTGCAGCTGTCCTTGATTGCCTTGAGGGCCTCGTACATGTATATCGTGTACCGCGCCTCGATTTCCGGTGCTTCGCGGTTTTTGTTGAAATGAAAGGGATGGCTCGTGCGGTTGATATAGGTCCGCCCTTCCCACTGCCGCCGTCCGCGCAGGTAGAAGTAGGGGTTGTCCGTGCCGTAGAGAATACGATCCGGCCCGATGTGCTTGAGTGCGAGCTCATGCACGGCGGGATTAAGCACTGCGGAAACATCGAAGAGAATGCCGGGGTCGTCCGCCAAGGGCAACAGGCCCTCTTCGGCGTGGGGCAGGGTGTACGACCGCCCAAAGTGCGCAATGACGAGCTTCACGCGGGGGTAGCGCTTTCTCAGCTCCGCGATGTCGCGCAGGTTGTCCGGGTTTCCCAGACGATCCACCTTGGGAACATGTAGGGTCAGCCACGCCGACCTTTGATCGAGCACCTCAAGTTGGTGGTGAGGAACGAAGTCAAAGATACCGGCGTTGATGTAGGCATTCGAACCGGTGCGATCATATCCGATCATCGTGTAATACGGCTTCGCGCCGAGCACTCCGGGCTTTGAAAGCCACCAGTCCACCTGTTCCGCCACCCATGTGGGCCGCACCATCATGAGGCTGTACCAACCCCGCTTGATGCCTTCTGCACGAATGTCCTCGTTGCTGCCTTCAATTTCCCAGCCGAAATCGATGTGACCAAAGGCCACCAGCGACACCTCCCGGTTGGGGAATGTCGTTCGGGTGTAGACTTCCGTGTCCGCCGCATTCGATTTGCCCGGACAGACCTCGGTCACCCAGCTGGCCTTCAGCATTTCTTCCGTCACGGTCTCTATCTGAAACTTGGGGTCGTTGAAATGCACATGCGCGTCGATAATCCGCTTGGGAACCCAGTCCTCCAGATGCTCCGCCCAAAAGGCGCGGTCGACATCGGTGTAGGTGTAGATGTGGTAGAGGGGTACGGTGTTTTCCGTCATAGCCTGACTCCGCAGGGAAGTATCCCTTGGTATTGACCGACATTGGTCATCGCGAGTATCTTTATAACATAAACGAACAAATGTGAGCAACGCATCATTGGTCACGGCGAGAGGAGAAACTATGTCCCGCGAACTGCTGCTTGGAATCGATTTGGGTACGACCGTGTTGAAAGTCGGGCTCTTCGCCACCGCCGGTGGACGGGCGGTGGCCCAGGCCAGCTGTCGTCTGCCCGTGCGGCACACGGCCGATGGCGGACGGGAATTGGAGGCTCCGGCCATTGACCGATCCTTTGCTAGCGTCATTCAGGATCTGCGCAAACAAGCTGGGGACGCATGGAAACAGATACGCGGGGTGGGCGTGGCCGCACAGGGTGGCAGCAGCCTTTTTGTACACCGCAATACCCGTCGTCCGAGTGGGCCCATGTATCTGTGGAACGATGCCCGGGCTTATCCTTATGCTGCCCGGCTCGGTGAGGGAAGCAAGAAAACGTTCTGGCGACGGCTTTTTCATTTCGACATGCCGCCCACCGGGCTCGGTCGTTTGTGGTGGCTGAAGGAAAATTCCCCCAAACATTTCCGCACAGAGAATATCCACATTGGCGCGGGGGAATACCTTTTCCATCTGCTCACCGGGGTGTGGCGACAGGATGCCGGGAACGCCATACAGATTGGATCCTACAACGCGGGTACCCGCGCACTTGAGGCGGAGGCGCTGGCCCTGCTCGACCTGCCGCTTTCACTCGTTGCACCCCTTCGGCAGGGTCACGAACTCGCTGCGCTTTCCAAAGAAGGTGCGGGGGTCTTGGGCCTGAGCGATGGTCTCCCTGTCGCCGGGCCGTACATTGATCAGGAGGCTTGTTACGTCACGGCACTGGGCAATTCGGAGCGGCCACTGCAAGCCTCGCTGGGTACCGCTTGGGTCGGCAACTTTGAGCTTCATCCCGGTTTCGCCGGTCGTTCACCGAGTCAGATGGTGCTGCCCGCGCCCACTGGTTCGGGGCATTTGATCGTGCAGGCGTTGTATGCGGGCAATACCTCTTGGGATTGGGGCTTGTCGGCCCTGCTCGGAGACGACGCACTGACCCGGGCGGCAGCGGTCTTCAAGCGGCGTCTACTGCCGCATGACGGATTGGTCTGCATTCCTTGGAACGCGCAGCAAAACCCGCTTAAGCCCGAGACCTACGGGGCGGGCATGTTCTTGGGCGTCAACACGCATACCACCACGGATGACTTGCTGCGCGCTACGGCAGCGGGACTCGTTTTCGAGTTGGGACGGGTTTTTGGCAGCCTCAAGACCAGCGGGGCCATCGACTCCGTGGTTCTGGGCGGCGGAGCCAGCAAGGGCCTCTATTTCCGGCAGCTTGTGGCGCACCTCTTCGCTCCGCTTCCCGTGCTATGGCAAGAGGACTACGATGTGGCCGCAGCCCGAGGGAGTGTCTATGCTTTCAGTCCCTGCGCCGCACGCGGGCGTGTGAAGCCGGTGAGCGTCACCGGTGCCGTGTCCGGCGATGTGCAGGCGGCCGCCACGCTCTACGAGCAGGCATTTGAGAAGCTGCTCGGCCATGTCACGGATGCTGCGGCCTTTCGGTGTCACCCCCCGACCCAGGGCGTTGCCCTAGGCTAAGTTGTTTCGCCCCTTCAGGGCTTACGAACTTGGTTAGGTGTAGCCTCCTTAGATACTTTCGAGTGCAGCACGCATGCGGTTGACGACGAGGTCGACCACTTCGAAACCGGCGGTGAGCGGAAGTTTGGTGAGTGCGCTTGGCGGACAGCCTTCCTTGTATACCTGTGCGCTGATGTCCAGCCCGGCTGCGTTCAAATGCCCGGTAAAGGCCTTTGCCGCGTCCAGGGCGTTGAAATTCACACCGGCGAGATGTCCCCGACCGGAGATGGATGACACGAGGGCGGGGTACTTTGCGCCCAGTTCGCGCAGTTGCAGCTGGTAGTATTCGCCGACGGTTTTCGTGACTTCCGCGTTGGCTTCAGCCCACCGCAGGGTGATGAGATAGGCGAGCGAGGCCAGTTCCTCCTGACCGTTGGTGACCAAGGCACCGAATTGGGGCAGGTGATCCATGGCTTTGCAGAAAAGCACGCGGGAAGCGGCGAATTCACCGCCCGGGAAACCCTTGCCCAACACCACGATACTGGGTTGCAGTCCATACTCATGGAACATGAAGATTTCCGGGCTCCACACGCAGGTCTGGATCTCATCGACCACCGTCGGCACATCGTGCTGCTCACACAGCGCATACAGGCGTTTAACGAAAGCGGGGGTCAGGGTGAGTGCGCCATAATTCATCATGACCAATTCGTGAAAGAAGCCAGCAATCTTATACGGTCCGGCCTCATATTCGTGGAAGAAGTCCTCGAGGGATTCCACATCGTTGGGCGTGACCGCCCGCACCACCATGACGCCGCTGCGTTCCAGAGCCTCTAGCATATCCGGCCACATGCCACGCATCATCTGCGTGAACAATGCCGTACCGTGATAATTCCCGGTGATCCCGCCCTGTTCATCGCCAAGCACCGCGATTACGGGAATACGACCGTGATATTTGGGCTGTTCCTGCACCGGCTGCGCCTGATAGAATCGGGTCAGCAATAATTTCAATGCCGCTTCGGCCGCGAGGCTCCCCGTCTCAAGGTTTAGCACGCGATCCAAGGCTTTGCCGTCTGCAATGGATGCTCCGCCAGAGGAAGGGCGGGAGGCTCGCCCGGCCAGTCGTTCTTCCAGCAAGCGCGTGATATGCCCGCGTGTGTTGTTGTGCGTCGCGTTCGGAATGCCGAGCCGTCGCGCGTTCTCCAAGAGGCGGTAGCCGGGAAAATCGTGCCCAAGCGAGGTATGGTAGTGCGCGCTTTTCGCCGCAAGAAATAACCGGCCATCCTCACTCACACGGAAATAGCCCATACAGCTCACCGGGGCCTGCCGCAGGTTTGAATTGGCACGAAACGCATCGGAGGTGGCACCGGATGAGGACTCGTTAAAGGATGCGCTCAACGGCCCGCCAGTGCGCGGCAGAAGGCTGACTAGGCGGTCGTGATAGGCGTCGGGATAGAATTCCACGCATTCTTCGGCAGACTCGCGCAGGCTTTCCACGGATTCGCCCGATAGGGCCGATCGTGCTGCGCAGACCGCCTCGATATAGGCACCGCCTGTCAAGGAGGCCAGGGAGGCGTGTACGGATTGAAAAACAGTTCGACGTTGCGTGGATTCTGCGACGGCCAATGTACTCTATGCTCCTATATCCCGTTTCCAAGGAACAACATCACTCCGCCTCAATCCGAAGGTGATGTTTGATTTTGTGCGATTATGTTTCGTATGATACCGCTTCCGGGTGGGTTTTGTCAACCCGGTCCGGCCGATTTTTCGGTACGAGATACGCCTCCGACCAATGATTATAGCGTTTTTCCCGTTGTGCGGGGACGAGGAGACCGGGATGGAACTTGGTATTGGTATCTTTGGCTATGGATTCATGGGCCGGGCGCACACCTACGCACTGACCACGATACCGCTCTATTATGAGCCCTTGCCCTTCCGCATTAAGCATATATCTATATGCACGCCGTCTGAGTCCGGTCGCAAGGCCGCAGAGGCCACCGGGTATTATCGCCGCGTGACCGAGGATTTTCGCGCCTTGGTAGAAGATCCCGAGATTAATGTCGTTTGCATTGCCTCGCCCAACGGGTTTCACAAGGAGCAGCTGATTGCCGCCATCGAGGCGGGCAAGCATATTTATTGCGAGAAGCCGGTGGTGGTTTCGATGGCTGAGGCGCGCGAGGTGCTGGATGTGATGCGGCGCACCGGCTATCGCGGCAAAAACCAGACCGCCTTCGAGTTCCGCTTTTTCCCTGCCACCATGCGCGCCAAGCAGTTGGTCGAGGAAGGCTTTCTGGGGCCCATCTTCCATTACCGGGCCTCCTATTTGCACTCCAGCAACATCGATGCAAACAAACCGATTCAGTGGAAGTCGGATCGCTCCCGGGGCGGGGGTGGTGCCTTTTTCGATATGGGGGTTCACCTCTGCGACCTCATGTGCCACCTGCTGGGCGACCTTGAGTCCGTGCACGCGCTCGGTCGAACCTTCATCAAGGAGCGACCTTCTCCGACGGGCGGACACATGGTTCCGGTTGACACGGACGACGCCACGATGATGTTGCTGCGGCACAAGAGCGGGGTTGCGGGCGTGATGGATGTTTCCAAAGTGGCCTGCGGTACGTGCGACGAGTTGCGCTTCGAAATTCACGGTCAGCATGGTGCCATCCGTTTCAACATGATGGACCCCAATTGGCTTGAGGTCTTTGACGCTCGGGACTCGGCAACGCCACTGGGCGGGCAGCGCGGGTTCAAGAAGGTGCAGTGTGTGCAGCAGTACCCCAAGCCGGGTGGCTCGTTTCCCAATCCGAAATTTTCGGTGGGCCTGTTGCGCGGGCATGTCCACAGCGTCTACACCCTTTTGGAAAATATCGCGCTGGACGGCGCACCCAGCCCCTCAATTCTCGATGGTATCCGGATGCAGCAGGTTCTGGCGGCTGTGTACGAATCCGCCGAAAAGGGGAACTGGGTAACTGTGGAAGAACCCCTGGCTTGATGTGTCGCCCGGACAACGGGTGACCAACCGAACAAAAGGAATGCGTTCATGACGACTGCCTATCATTCCAAACCCCTGTACCACGCCCTGAGCGAAAGCGGCGCGCGGGCCGTGCTGGACGCCGCATTCCGTCTGCTCGAAAAGCGCGGGGTCTATGTGCATTCCCCGGAGGTGCTGGCCCGATTCAAGAAGGCCGGGGCGATTGTGGACGATAGCACGGGGGAAGCCCGACTCCCCAAGGCGATGGTGGAAGACGCCATCGACACCAACCCTTCGGTGATTACGCTATGCTCCCGCGATGGCAAGAACGATGCGGTACTCGGCGGCGGGCGTGTGCACTATGGCACGGGCGGCACGGCGATTTACGTCATCGATCCGGACACCGGTGAGCGGAGGCCGTCCTATGTCGGCGACCTCATTCTCAACGCACGGCTCATTCAGGCCTTGAACGGCCTCGACCTGACCACCATTAACGTGTTTCCCAATGAAATTGAGAACAAGGACGATATTGACGTCAACCGCTTTTTCCATACCATGGACAACCTCACCAAGCACGCGATGGGCGGGGTGTATTCGCTGGAGGGCTGTCGCAAGGTCGTGGACATGGCTGCGCGTATCGCGGGGGGCATTGATGCGCTCCGAGAGCGTCCCTTCGTGTCCTTTATCACGCTGGTGGTCAGCCCGCTGAGGATTGACGGGCACTATGGCGAAATCTCGAGTTTTCTGGCCGAGCAGGGCTTGCCGGTGGTCGTGCCGACAATGCCGATCGGCGGATTGACCGCTCCCATCACCCTGGCGAGCACCGTGCTTATGTGCGTGGCGGAAACCCTGGCGGGGATCGTCATGGTGCAGACCGCCCGCAAGGGTGCGCCGGGCATTTGCGGCAGCGCGGGCGCGCCCATGGACTTGCAGTCCATGGCACATGTCGGCGGTTGTGTCGAGCGGGCCATGATTCAGGCCGCTGTCACCCAAGTAATCCAACTCGTTCAGCTGCCCTTCTACTCGACCTCAGGCACGACGGATTCCAAGTTTGTTGATGTTCAGGCCGCCTACGAAAGCGCAATTTCCAATCTTCTCGTCGCCATGAGCGGCGCGGATTACACCCATGACAGCGCGGGTTTGTTGGAGGCCGAAATGACCGTCTCGTATGACAAACTGGTCATCGACAACGAGGTGATCGGCATGTGCAATCGCGTTCTGCAGGGCATTGAAGTCAATGACGACACGCTGGCCACCGACCTTATTCTGGCGAAAGGCCCGCAGGACATTTTCGCCGCTGAAGACCACACCATGCTCCACATGCGCAGCGAGTTCTTCATGCCGACCTTGGCGCACCGGGGCAAGCGCGAGGTCATGAAGGCGGACGAAGACGCTCCCGCGCGGGCGCGGCGCTTTGTCGACCAAATCCGGACGACCCCGCCCGAATCCAAACTCGATCCCGCCGTGCGGAGCGAGTTGCTCAAGGCCTACCCGGAGATTCGCTTTCCCGCATAGTCCGGGGTCTTCCTCCGCAGCAAAAAGAAATTCCCGGCGTCGTCGAAACGACGCCGGGAAACTTTTTTCGTCAGAGGATCACTAACGGCGGCGGCGTGCCGCGATTCCTCCACCAAGGGTCATCAGGGCCAGCGCCCCGAGTCCCAACAAGCCCGCTACTGGGAGGGCTCCCGGCGCGAGAACGGCCAGCACATAGGGGGGCGTTTCGATGAACGCCTTCCCGGTGCCATCGTCATAGACGCAGGTGTAGGTACCGACATCACCTTGTTGAACGGGGCCGAAACTCAGGGTTCGGGACGTTGCGCCGGTGATACGTCCGTCATCTTCAAGGGGGACGCCGTTGCGACGCCATTGATAACTGATGGCACCAGCGGGGGCGGTGAGGGTGAACTCCCCACCTTCCTGAATGAAGCCTTCGGGCAGACTTGCCACGATGGTGGTCACGCCTGCGGCGGGCAGGAAGGCCGCAAAATCACCGGTCATGATGGTGGCCAGTTCCGCAGGGGTTAACGCGCGACTGAAGATCGCGAGGTCATCGATGGCTCCGTGCATCGGGCTATCGAAGCCGCTCCACGGCATTTCCATGCCAATCCACATGCCATCGGCAGTACCCGCTGTGGGAACCGTTGCTCCCACAGCCGAGGTTCCCGTGGCGACACCGTCCACATAGCTGGTCAAAGTGCCACCGCTGAGGACGAAGGCCACGTGTTTCCACTGGCCGATGACCATACCGGTGGATTCGATCGTGTCGGGCCAGGTCTGGATACCCTGCACGCCGCCGTCGTTCCAGAAGTAGAAGTTATCGTCGGCCCCGATGTTCGGCAATTGAATTGCGTACGAACCAGCGCGGTAGAGAATGTGGGGGTAATTGGAGAGTCCGTCGGCCATGCGCACCCATGCTGCGAAGGTGAAGCTGGTTCCCACGTCCAAGGTGGCGCTGTACGGGACGTACACATACTGCGTGCCCCAAGGGGACACTGCTACATCGCCGTCAAAATTCAGGGCGGTCCCAAATTTGCCGGGAATCCACTGTGGCAATTCGGACGGGGTCGGCGAATACCCGACGCCATCCCAAGCGGTGCCCACCAGCTCACCATTGTTGGCGTTGATCGAGGAATCCACGGCCAACACACCGGTGCCCTCTTCGAAGCGCCACAGGGCCAGCAGTTCGCTGCTGGCAGGAATTACGGGTTCACCTTCGGCGACAACCGGGGGCCAAGCCGAGAAGTCACCATTCATCACGTTGGTGACCTGCGTGGGCGTGAGTGCTTCGTTGAACATGGCCAAATCGTCTAGCTTGCCTGAGAAATCGCGCTGCCTCGAGGTGGCCGTGCCGTGGAACGGGTCATGGCCGACAACAAGGTCGGAGGCACTCGCCGGATAGGCGGTTGTTCCGGTCACGACCTGAGAATCATTCTCCACGCCATTGATGTACAGCTTGGCCGTTGTTGATGCCTGATCGTAGGTGTAGGTGACGTGCATCCAAGTGTTCGTGGAAACGTTTGCATCCGCATTCAAACCTTGTTCGATTCCCGGATTCGCCGGGGTGAGGTAATTGTTGTCCCACAGCCAGAAATCCAACCCTGCCGGGGAGACTTTGGGCGCTTGAATGATGTAGGAGGCATCCTTGGCGAGAAGCGTCACATAGTTGTCCGGTGCCGGGCTGGCGTTGAACCAAATCCATCCAGCGATAGAGAAGCTGCCTGTGAGGTTCAGGTTGCTGGATACGCCGGCCGCATCGGCCACGCGCATGACGGGGCGCGGATAAAGCGGCCCGGTAAACGTGGGGGAGAAGGCTAGCGCTGTGCCCGTGCTATGCCCGGCCACAAACGTGGGGGCTTGGGTAACGTCATCAACATAACTACTGGTTCCGCTGTCGTACT
>CAIZGN010000361.1 GCA_903932505.1 Candidatus Hydrogenedentota bacterium | reverse complement strand
TGGACTGTTCCTTGGGCTGCGGACGCGCTACTTTCGATAGGCTGCGACCTCGAGCGTCTGGCCCCCTTGGTGCACGCCTTCCAAAGTGCGCCTGCTGAAATCGGTATCATATTCAGCCAGTCCTCCAAGATTCTTGATGACGGCAAGGACTATCTGTCCACCGCGTGCAGCGCCTATGAGGGCTGTTCGTTCTCGGGATACCATGTGCGGTTTGTGACGGAAGCTCAAGTCATAGCCGGGCAACTTGGTCAGATTCAATTGCTCGTGATGCCCGAAACCCCGGCCCTGCCCGAGCCCGTCTTCAAGGAGATGGAAAGTTTTGTGAACAATGGTGGCGTTGTGGTGCGGGTCGGAACCCCGATTCCCTATGACGAACGCGGCCGCTCACGTCAGGGCATCATCCGCAGCACAGACCGAACCTATCTGGTGCGCGGCAAGAACGAATCGACGGAATATCTGCACGCCATCGACACGGTGGTCTCGGAACACCGGCTGCCTGCAATCGCCCGGGCGGTGAACGTCAACGGCTACCCGCTTGAAGGCCTGAAAACCAGGACGGTTGATTGGGAATCGGGTTGCTACGTTTACTTGGTCAACCTCCGGCGGAATACGATGAATTGCCGCCTCACGGGTTCCGTGCAGTCCGGTGTGGATCTGTTGTCCGGGAAACGGGTGGAGTTCCCGATGGATATCCCCTCGATGACGCCAATGGTCGTGCGTCTCGACCCCGCATCCAGTGCCCCGGCCGTGCCCACGACCCCGGTTCCGCCGGGAAAAGAGAAGAAGCACAAGAAGTAGGGTCTGCGCAGAGGTTTCCCTAATTACCGGGAGCCCCCGAGTTCAGCCTGTATCCGCTGCTGCATTTCAGGAAGACCGGGGCAGGACGGATCCAGAAACTCGGCAGCCTTGGTGTACACCTGTGCGGGCTTGAACTGCCCGCGCTTGAGGAATCCCGGCACTTCTGCGAGATAGGCTGCCGCCCGCCCGGGATTTGGTGGTGTGCCCATCCCGCACAGGCCGTACTGCTTCATAATGGGCAGAAAGGTCTGCCGCAGTTGTTCGGGATCCCAGCAAAGGTCCTGAAGATACAGGGGATCCTCAAATCCATAGCAGATGGCTTCCCAGCCCATTTTTTTCCATCGGGCCAAGTCTTCCCACTTTCCATTCCTCGTCGCCGCCCCCCATGTACCCAGCAACACCAGAGCGACCAGCAGAAAACGTCCTGCTGCTTTTCTCCCAAGAGAGCATGTTGTGCCGATTGTCTCACGCGCCCACAGGGTCGATAATCCGGCCAGTGCGCACCAGAACAACAGCGAGACCCCGATGTAGCGCGAGGTAAGCCCATGTCCTGCGCCCAAACCAGCTCGTCCCATTCCGGTGAGGAGTCCGCCCCCAACCGCATAAGCCGCCAGACTAAGCCAAGGCATAATCTCGTAGCGCACTCGTCCCCCTTTGAGGAACAGTCGTAGCGACAGAAAAACGAGGGCGGCGCATCCCATCAATCCGGGAATGAACTGCGACCACACGGGGGCAGGGGGTTCAGGGCCATGCCACAGCGGGGTGCTGAAAATAGCCACCACCGGACTGCCCAGATACAGAAGCACATATTCCGCAAAAGCCTTCGGGGATGTCCAGAGAATGGAAAACGAGGGGCTGACGGCCGGTTTTTTGTATTCAAGCATATACATCTGAAGGATAAAGAGGGTAAGGGCGACCCACAGCAGGATACGGATGAGAAGCATCTGCCGCGCCTCGCGTGCATCCGCGCCGGGCCTGGGGATGCGGCCCCATAAGACCACCGGCAGCGCAGCGATCCAGTACAGCAGGCCATTCGCCATGGAAAGGCTGGCCACCACACCAAGACAAAGCGCAAGAAAGAACGCGGGCCACTGAGGTAATCCACTGGACAGCAATGATATCCCCCCAACCACACACAGCGCCCCGAGAAACCATTCGATTTGCCAACCCCACACCCAGTTCTCCATCTGGGACCAGGAAAACACCAAAAAAGAAAGCACCGGCACCAATGCCCAAGGCCGATGGGCAGAATCACTGTGGCGGAAGCCCATCCGCACCAGAACACCGAAATAGGCGATTGCCATCACGACGCTCGCGACGAGTTCCCATGCCACCCGCCATCGGGACAGCGAGGCAAGCCCGATCATGAGCAGGCGCGGAAAGAGGGGCCGATGTTCATTGTGCTGCGACCAAAGATCGAGAAAGGTCAACTGGCCCGAGTTCGCGCTGTCGATCATGGGGGCAAGGCACCATTCGTCCCAATAGGGAAAAGTGAGACCGTAGCGGGAAAGCTTGCACAGCAATACCACGAACGGGACAAGCGCAATAAGCGCAAACAGGCCAACTTCCAACCGCGCCCCCAACACGGGCTTTCCATTTTTTTCAGGCATCACCTACTCCATTCCGTCAAGATGGTACAAATTCCAAGAACACGGCAGCCCCCCGGCTGAATATGCTATAGTATTCGCGTTTTGTTTACCACTGTCCCAGACCCCAGTAGAGGAGATTTTTTCATGTCCGGCAGCAGTTTTTTGGTTCAACCCGGTTTTGTCCCCCCCCTGGATGCGGATTATCGGCCCGCTGTTTTGGCAAATCGCGCCTTTGTGGCGGCCGCGCGCGAATCCGGCAGCGCCGTTCCGCTCATTCTTTGCCTTGAACGCCCCAACGGCTGCGTATCCCGCTTTGAAACCGTGGCTTTTGCCGAAAATCATCCCTCCGCGCCGGAGAATCTGCCGTATGCCGAGCGCCTGCTGAAATTTCTCCTCTGGCAACGGGGCGCGTGTCGTGTTCATGTGGGCGGTCCCGCATCCATCGGGCGCTACCTGCAGGAATGTTACCGTCCGGGCGGTCTGCGCGCCTTCGACTACCACTTCATGGGCGAGGACGTCTACGAGCGCACGTTTGAAATCGTAATCTGCACGGCGGAGGAGGCTCCGGTCGCCCACGAGCTGGCGCAACCCTTGGGACGCCATCTCGACGGTTGTCGTATCGGTTTCGACCTTGGCGGCTCCGACCGAAAGGTCTCTGCGGTAATCGATGGCGAAGCGGTGTACAGCGAGGAAGTGGTGTGGTCACCACGCCAAAATTCCGACCCGGTCTACCACTACGAAGAAGTGATGCAAGCCATCCGCACGGCAGCCTCAAAACTGCCGCGCGTGGACGCGATTGGCGGTTCATCCGCCGGTGTCTATATCGAAAACCGCGCCATGATCGCCTCGCTGTTCCGGGGAATCCCAAAAGACCGCTTCCACGAGGTGCGCGACATGTTTCTGCGCATCCGCGAGGAAATGGGCGTTCCACTGGTGATCGTCAACGATGGTGAAGTGACCGCGCTGGCCGGTTCGATGTCCCTTGAGGACAACGGCGTTCTGGGTATCGCTATGGGGACAAGCGAAGCGGGCGG
This sequence comes from Candidatus Hydrogenedentota bacterium, assembly GCA_903932505.1. GTDB lineage: Bacteria > Hydrogenedentota > Hydrogenedentia > Hydrogenedentales > CAIZGN01 > CAIZGN01. Next base: position 2,031 of record CAIZGN010000361.1, on the reverse strand, counting down.
TTATGTCACCACCGACGGCAACATCACCGACTGGCTGAATGAACTCGCCTTCTGCCCCGTCGATTACAATCCCCAGGCTCCGGTGGAAGAGTGGTCCGGCGATTCGGGCGTGGGCGCGCTGTATTTCTCGCAGCAATGCGTCTTCCGTCTTGCGCCCAAAGCGGGTATTGAGGTCCCAGCCGGTATCGCGGATGCAGAACGCCTCAAATTCGTGCAGGAGAAGCTCGAAGCGGGCGAACCCGGCGCGGTGGACATCTGGAAGAGCATGGGAATTTACCTTGGATACACGTTGGCGCATTATGCGGACTTCTACGCGCTCAAGCATGTGCTCATCCTTGGCCGATGCACCTCAGGCACAGGCGGCGACCTCATTCTCGAAGGGGCGCGTAACGTGTTGCAGACCGAATTCCCGGAAATTGCCGAGAGCGTCCATATCCAGCTTCCAGACGAGAAAAGCCGCCGGGTGGGACAGTCAATAGCCGCCGCGAGCCTTCCCGCGCTCACAAAATAGGGCTCAATGGAATTTGAAGGCCCCTTTCGTGGTTATCACAGGTACACTGGGTATCACGTTTATGGGTTCCTTCGGGACTTTGGGAGAACCGTTTCATGCATCGTGTAGTTATCGTGGGAGGAGGCTTTGCGGGCCTGCATGCCGCGCGTCATCTGGGCCATCTGGATGTGTCCGTAACCCTCATTGACACGCGGAATTTCCACCTCTTCCAGCCGCTCTTATATCAGGTGGCCACCGCGAGTCTATCGCCTGCGAACATAGCTGCACCCTTGCGCACCATTCTCAAAAACCAAAAGAACACCACGGTCTTGATGGGCCAGGTTATCGATATTGATGTGGAGAAACGCGAAGTGGTCCTTGAGGACGCACGCGTCCCCTACGATTCCCTGCTGCTCGCCACGGGCGCGCGCCACCAGTACTTCGGCCGCGATGATTGGGAAAAATACGCCCCGGGTCTCAAGACCATTGAGGACGCGCTGAATATCCGCCAGCGCATACTCACCGCGTTTGAACTCGCCGAGCGCGAGACCGACCCCAAGGCGATCGAGCGTCTGCTTAATTTTGTCATTATCGGCAGCGGACCGACCGGCGTTGAACTCGCGGGCGCGCTGTGCGAGGTGTCCCGACAGACCCTTACGCGCGAATTCCGGAATATCGACCCTTCCAAAGCGCACATCATTATTCTGGAACGCCAGAACCGCGTGCTTCCCATGTATCCCGATGAATTGTCCAAAAACGCCGGCGACACCTTGCGTGCCCTCGGTGCTGAACTTCGCCCCGGTGTGGTGGTAACCGATATCACCAAGCAGGGGGTCGAAATCGAAGTCAACGGCGGGAAAGAGTTCATCCCCACCGCGAACGTCATCTGGGCCGCCGGTGTGCTGGCCTCGCCCATGGGCAAAAAACTCGCCGAGAAGACCGGCGCTGAGCTAGATCCGGCCGGTCGCGTAAAAGTGGACGACCACCTCCATCTGCCCGGTCACCCGGAAATCTTTGTTCTTGGTGATCTGGCGCACTGTCCCGGCCCCAAGGGCACCCCGCTTCCCGCAGTCGCGCCCGTGGCCACACAAATGGGACGCTATGCCGCACAGGTGATCGAAGACCAGCTTGCCAATCGAACCACCCCGCCTTTCAACTACCACGACCTCGGATCCATGGCGACCATCGGACGATCCAATGCGGTCGCGCAACTGCCCTGGTTCAAACTGTCGGGCTTCCTAGCCTGGGTCGCATGGCTGTTCATTCACTTGATGAATCTGATCGAGTTCCAGAACCGAGTCCTCGTCCTGATGCAATGGAGTTGGAACTACGTCACCTGGCGTCGTGCCGCACGACTGATCACCGAAGTGCCCACCATTCAGTGTGAGCACGAAAAAGGGTAGGGGTTTCGCAAACTAACCGACTGTCTTTTGACGTAACTGCTTCCAATAAAGGACAGCGACTAGCCATATAGCTCGTTCCCCACCTTAGGCATCGGATTTTCACCAGGGTTTTTCCATCGGTACGAGATACTACGGTGC
>CAIZGN010000360.1 GCA_903932505.1 Candidatus Hydrogenedentota bacterium | reverse complement strand
CGATGACCGTCGGGGACAATGTCGCGCTTCCCCTTCGGGAATACACCACCATGGACGAGTTTCTCATTCAGGCGGTGGTGCGGATGAAGCTGGGTTTTGTGGGACTTTCCGGGCTGGAGGATGCCATGCCCAGCGAACTCAGCGGTGGTATGCGCAAGCGGGCGGGGCTGGCTCGGGCCATTGCGCTCGACCCGCCCGTGGTCTACTTTGACGAACCCAGTGCCGGGCTGGATCCAATCATGGCCGCCGGTTTGGATGACCTCATTCTGGATCTCAATAAGTTGCTGGGCATCACGTTTGTGATCGTCACCCACGAGTTGGATTCCATCCGGAAAATCGCGGATCGCATCATGATGCTGGATCGCGGAAAGGCCATCTTTTATGGCACCATGGAAGAGGCTGAGACTTCAGAGGTCGATCGCGTCCGGCAGTTCTTTGAGCGGCGGGCCGACGACTACATTGCACAACGCACCATTAAAGCGTAAGAAAAGGAAAGGTGTCCATTGGCCACAAGGGTACAAAAAATCAAAGTCAGCGTCTTCTTGCTCATGTGCGCTGTATTGATGTTCTCCGGTTTTATCATCGTCTCGAAACTCTACAGAACAACCGGTCGACAATACCAGGTCGAGTTCACCGGTTCGGTCCTCGGTCTCAATGAGGGCAGCATTGTTGAGTACCGTGGCGTACCCATCGGCAAAGTCGAGCGCATTTCAGTCAAGGAAAACGACATGGCTTTGGCGGAAATCGTGGTGGATCCGCTGAAGGTCACACTCCGGGAGGGCGTGGAGGCGAAACTGGTCATGTACAGCATTGCCGCCGGTACCATGGCGATATCCCTTTCCGGCAGCCGCAAGGATGCCCCGCCCCTGCAGGCGGGCACCAAGATTCCTTCGCGCGTTTCCACCTTGGATGCGGTAAGTTCCCAGATGGAAGACCTCATGCGGAATCTCAATGAGATTGCGGACAAGGTGCGCGGCGGTGTCACGGGGCTCGAAAAAGGTAAGCTGGTCGAAGTCGTTTATCATTTCGACGACTTCATATGCAAGGGACAGGATCTTCTGGATCACGGGCAGGTGCTCGTCGATGAATCCGTATTGACGGTGGCCGAGGTGCGGGGAAGCGTGGGAACCGTGACCGACCGCTTTTCCGAGTTAAGCGGCAATCTCGGTTCTTTGACCGAGGAACTTAATGGTTTGACCCAAGAAGTTCGTGGTAAATTGACCCAGGTCGATGTGGCCAAGACCCAGACACAATTGAACAAGGCCCTCGAAAACGTGGCAGAAATTTCCCAGCGGATAAACGAAGGCGTAAAAAAGCTCGGCGATGCCACAGACAGCACCCTGCATGAGGCCGACAACGTGCAGCACAGCCTGGATCGTTCGTTGCGTGACGTCAGCGTGGCCCTCGAGAGCGTAAATGCGCTGGTCACTCAGCTCAGGGCCGACCCCGCCTCAATCGTGCGCGGTAAAGGAAAAGTGCAGGAGGAACAATGAGAACAAGAACTTATGTTTTGCGCCCGAGTCATCTGCGACCCGCACACCGCGCGGAGCGGGTACATAGTGTCGAAAACACATCCCCCGGTGCTCCGCACCACCCCCTTCGAAGGGGGATTTTAGGCGCGCTGCGCGTGCGTACTTGTACCCCCGCACACTCCGGTGAAGCACCCGACCAAAAACTCTTTGACGCACACGGCGTGAATCACCCAAAGCCGCACTCCCGTCAAATGGGTGGCGCGAAGGACCCAAAGCCGCACTCTCGTCAAATGGGTGGCGTGAATCACCCAAAGCCGCAACCCCGTCAAATGGGTGGCGCGAAGGACCCAAAGCCGCACTCTCGTCAAATGGGTGGCCTGAATCACCCAAAGCCGCAACCCCTTCACATAGGTGGCGCGAAGCGCCCCAAAAAATCCCCCTTCGAAGGGGGTGGTGCGGAGCACCGGGGGATGTTGATCCCCGCAGCCCTTACCTTGCTTCTCCTGTTCAGCCTCACCGGTGTCGGCTGTCTGAGTGCGGGAAAGGTAGCACCCATCCACTACTACTTCCTCGATCCCCCCCTGAAAATCGATGAAGTGAAACCCAGCACCGAAACCTTGGGGATTCGCCCGCTCACCAATGCCCAGCCGCTCGACCGCCGAATGGCCTATCGGGCTGAGGGTTCCCAAATAGGCTACCGGGGGTCTGAATGGGCCGACCGCCCCGGAGATGCCGCGAGCCGGGCCTTGCTGGATGCGCTGGTACTTTCGGGGGCCTATCGCGATGTGGGCATGGCCACCGAGATGTCCCGCCCGGATCTCGTTCTCACCGGCGAGTTGCGGCGCTTTTATGAAAACCGCACCGTCTCCCCCCCCACCGCCGAAGTCGAAATCCGCCTTGAATTGCGAAAGGCGCGCGACAATGCTGCGGTATGGTCACAGACCTTGCGGGTAGAGAAACCTTTGAATGGAGAGGATGCCACCGCGCTGGCGGCAGCCATGAGTGAGGCCTTGGGCGAATTACTATCAACGGCCGTCAATGCAATGACGCCATAGCGAAGTGTGGAGAACGAAATTTATGAGTAAGCACCACCGGGTTTGTGTCATTATGGCGGGGGGCTCCGGAGAGCGCTTTTGGCCGCTTTCCAGGCAGATGCGCCCGAAGCAACTGTTGCGGCTCACCAGCCCGGACCGTAATCTGCTCGAGGAAACCGTGGATCGGATATCCCCCATGATCGCCTCCGAGGACGTCTATATAGCCACGGCAAGGCACTTGGCGGAACTCATTCGAAAAGAGGGTGGAGGCGTCCCCGAAAACAACGTGCTGGCGGAACCCTGCAAGAAAAACACCGCCGGTTGTCTCGCGTATGTCGCAGCGCATCTTTTGGGGCACTATGAAGCCGACCCCAAGGAACTTACTATGGCTGTGTTGTCCGCCGACCATCGCATCGGCGACACCGACGCCTTCCTCCGCACCGTGGAGACCGCCATGGCGGCTGCGGAAGAAACCGGATGCCTCTCCGTCATCGGGGTGCGCCCATCCCGCCCCGAAACCGGTTACGGCTATATCGAAATGGCCGAAGGAGCCGCCCCGCTATCAATCAAGGCCGATGTTGGTGTCATGTATCCGGTGGCCTGCTTCCGGGAAAAGCCCGATGCCGCAACGGCGGCCGAGTTCGTGGCGACAGGCCGCTTTTTGTGGAATACCGGCATGTTTTTTTGGCGTCTCG
>CAIZGN010000359.1 GCA_903932505.1 Candidatus Hydrogenedentota bacterium | reverse complement strand
TTCCGCCGGGTTCGCCACGCTCCGCACTTGCAGGGGCAGCCCGGAGAACCGGACGGCCTGGATCATTACCTGCAGGTCAGACACGACCAGCGGACGACACAAATCGTAGATGGTTCTGGAGTCCAGCGTCTTGGCCGTGATTTCCGGGCCGATGCCGGCTGGGTCCCCGACGCTGATTCCAATGATCGGTTTCGGCCTCACACTGCACTGCCTTCCGAAACCAGTGAGGTGGAGGCTGGAACTGTGTCCAGACGGCCATTCCAGATTCCGCTGCGAACCATCTCCTGGCGCACGCGCTTTCGTTCATCGTCAGGTAAGGTCAGGAGTGGGGGAAGGACATCAGGCCCGCACAACCCAAGCGAGTTCATGGCGGCCTTTAACGCGGCCAAAGAGCCGCCCAGACTTCGGCCCCGTTGGTAGAGATTGGCGGTCGCCATCATCCTTTCTTCCAGCAAAACGGCCCGGGAGGAGTCACCTTGGCGAATGGCGTCAGCCAGTTCGACGCAGACCTCGGGCACCAGGTTGCCGACGCTGGGCACGATGCCATCGGCTCCCAGGGATAGCATTTTGGCCATGTGCGCCCCCACGCCAATAAAGACGGAGAAATCGGGTCGCTTGCTCAGCCGGGTCACCAGTTGCCCTAACCGCAGCGCATCGTTCTCCGAGTCTTTCATTCCGACTAGGCGAGGGTGCCCCAGCAGCTGCTCGACAATATCGAGCGGGATCGAGCAGTGCGAAATGGCGGGGATGTTGTAAAGAAAAACCGGACCGGCCAACCGATCGAGCACACTCGCGATGGACGAAAGCGTTTCCGATGGTTGCAGCGTGAAATAGAAAGACGGCAGGAGCACCAACACATCCGCACCGGCGCGCAGGTACTGGTTACCGGTGTTAACTGCTTCCAAGAGGCAATTCTCATACAACCCCGAGAATACCAACGCACGGCCCCGGACCTGTTGGGCTGTTAGCTCGACCAGACGCAACGCCTCGCTTCGGGGCACGGAAGCCCCTTCGCCCGTGGTGCCTAGGACAAAAACACCATCAACCCCCCCGTCCAGCAAATGCTCAATGATCCGACGCGCGGCAGGTATGTCGACCAACCCATCGGGGGCAATCGGTGTGACCATCGGGACTACGACACCGCGGTATGCTTTGTTGAGATTCATCTTGGGTAAAGGGTGTGTGCTATTGCGTGTAAGTGAGTTAGGCACTTTAGTAGGCGCCTTCGTAGATACCAATGGCATCGGCCTCTGATAACGGCCGCGGATTGTTTTTCAGCAACCGGGTAACGGTCATGCCGCTCTTCGCCAACCGGGGAATGGCCTCGCGAGGGATACCCAAATCGGAGAGACGCTGTGGCACGCCGCATTCCTTTGAGAGCGCAATCAACCGTTCCACCCCCCGCGATGCGGTTGCGTCTGGGGAGTCCCCGCCCGGAACGCCCAGGGCCAGCGCAATACGTTCGTAGCGATCCAAGGCTGCCGGCAGATTGAAACGCATCACGTGCGGCAGCAGCACCGCGTTAGACACGCCGTGGGGAACTTGGAATTCACCGCCCAACGGGTATGCCAGGGCATGAACGGCAGCGGTGTTCACCGGGCCGAGGCAAAGCCC
>CAIZGN010000358.1 GCA_903932505.1 Candidatus Hydrogenedentota bacterium | reverse complement strand
CTTCATAGCGTCCGGCCAGTTCCAGAATGGCAGCCTGGAAATCGCGCAGCAGCTGGATAACACTGTCGACTTGATCCCGCGCCCACAGCCGCATGTCCGTGGCGATTTGGTCGTTGCGGCTGCGCCCGGTGTGCAGCCGTTTTCCAGCCTCGCCGATACGGGCCACCAGCACCGCTTCGATGTTGGTGTGAACATCCTCAAGCGAGATGTCCCACTGCATTTGCCCGGCTTCCACGTCGCGCGCAATCGCAGCGAGGCCCTGCAGGATTTTTCGCACCTCGCCCTTGGGCAGGATTCCGCATTCGCCCAGCATCCGCGCATGCGCCTGACTCGCGCGAATATCCCATGGCGCCAGTCGTGCGTCATACGACACCGATTCGCCCAAGGCTTCCACCAAAGCGTCGGTGCCGCCTTCAAAACGTCCACCCCAAAGCTTGCTCATGAATTATCCTTTCCCGGTCGAGGGACATAGTGACCACGGGGGTATGATACCGCAATTGCTTTTCTTTTGAAAAGAAGGGGGGCAATGGATCCTTTTCTTGCAAGGTTCAACGTGGATTATATGCAGTGCGGCGGCAGCGAGATCTGCTCTCTCTTTACGGGGAGTCGCTTGCCTTGCATGGTTGCGCTGGAAGCACTATTCTATCTTTGGGTTGTTTCTGGGAGGTTCCGCGTGCCACGGGTGGCGATGGCGGGATTCTTCACGGCATGCCTGTGGCCTTATGGGCGTCAGGCGCGGGAGTGTTCATATGAAAGCCTTGATGGCCAGCTTTGGATGGATCTTGCTTTGTGCGGGAACGGCGTTCGGTCAGGAGGCGCTGTGGAGCTATACGCCTCCCTCGGGGTTTGTGGACACCTCGCCCGGCATTGGCGATATCACTGAGGACGGTGTGCCGGAGATTATCCTCGGCACGACTTCCGGTTTGGTGGTCGCCATCGATGCGGCCGGGAAGGAGCTCTGGCAGCAGGGGATGGTCGGGCATTTTTGTTTCCCACCCACGGTCGCGAATGTGACTGGGGACGCCTTACCCGAGGTGGTCGCGATGAACGAACTCGGGCAGATTTTTTGCCTGAAGGGTAGCACGGGCGAAAAGATCTGGGACACGACCTTGCCGGGGCGGTCGCCTTGGGGGACTACCGCGCCGGCCGCCGCAGATGTGGACGGGGATGGCGGGCTTGAGATTGTGGTAGGCACCGAGAGCGGCATGGTGATATGTGTGCGGGGAACGGGGGGGGTGGCTTGGACGGCGCAGACCTCGTGTCTCAAAGCACTGTGTCCCGCCATCGCAGATGTGGATGGAGACGGCAAGATGGAAGTTCTCGTCGGGGGGGAGGGCACGGCTCTGGTTTGCCTCTCGAGCGATGGGAAAGAGCGCTGGCGTTTGGACGGGGGAACCGGCGGCAGCCCGTTTGTGTATAACCTGGATGGGGAGGGCACGCCCGAAATACTCATTGGTATCAAGGATAAATTATTGGCGCTGGACGGGCAAGGCAAGACCCTATGGACGTATCCGATGCACAAGGAGATGGATAGTGCGCTATCCATTGCGGATGCCAATGGCGACAGCGAGCCCGAAATCTATGCGGCGGATCTTTCGGGCTATGTGGCGTGCCTGACCGCGAAGGGACAGCTGCGCTGGAGTGCGAATGTCGAGGCCCGGGTTCGGCGTTCGCCGTCTATTGGCGATATTGATGGTGACGGGGTGAACGAAATCCTTGTGGCCGGATACAGTGGCGCGGTACATGTTTTCGATCCTGATGGACGGCTTGAGGTGCGTGTGCCGCTCGGTGGTGGTGCCAACTCAACGGCGACCTTGGTGGTACTGGGGAAGGCCGGTCTGTGCGCGGTTGTGCCTGTGGGCAATGGCCCGGTGCAAGCGTTGCATTGGCCCGGGACAAAGGCGGATGCCAGTGTGCTTTGGCCTGAATTTCGGTATGATTCCCGGCGCGCGGGTGTTGTGAGCGCGGATTCGAGCAAGTCGAAGGTGGCTTTGTCGGTGGATTTCGGTGCGATGTATGTGGGAACGAATTGTATGACGGCGGTCGTGTCAAATCCTGAGAAACGGTCGCTGTCGGTGCGCTTGGAAGTGGAGCGCACGAATGCGGAACCGGTGTCCACGGTGTTTGATTCCGCAAAGGAGACCCTCGAGCCCAAGCTTTGGTATACGGTGCCGGGTTCCGAGGCGGCCAACCTCTCGTTCAAATGTACGGTCTCTGAAGGGGAGCGAGTGTTGACCCGACAGGCGCGCACGGCCTATGCGGTGCCCTTCGTGAAGGAACTTGCCGATGCCGAGAGCGGGCTGCGCGAGGTGGAAAGCCGGTCGACGAAGCTTGTCGATGCAAGAGGACTCGAAGACCGGGCCTTTTTCTTGCGGGGTAAGCTGGATGGATTGCGTGGCAGCATCGCGGTTGCCGGCACGTTAAAGGAAGACGACCGGATTGCGCTTCGCGATGCGCTTGCAAAGATTATAGGTGAAATGACGACATTGCGCGGCTTGGCCAAATCCGCCGAGGAGGCGCAGGCTTCGGGTGGGCTGATCCGCATTTGCGCGGCGAATCCTTGGGCACCGTTTGGTGGGGTGGAGGAATGGAGCGAAGGTCGCGTTGGCCCGGCCGAAATCAGTGCGGAAATATTTGGTGGCGAGACCGAGTCGGTGGCCATGAATGTGTTCAATCTGAGCAGCGTTCCCAAAACCTTCCAAGTCGACCTGGACCCGCTGAAACAAGCGGCGATGACGGTGAAATGGGCGGATGCGGTGTCGTTATTCGAGGCGGTGGATGTGCCTACGGAAATGCGTCGCCACTCCGCCGATGCCCTGCCGCGCCTGAATTCTGCGAATCTGGTGCAAGTGCCCGCGTGGGGCGCACGACAACTCTGGTTGAATGTGGATTCCAAGCCCTTAAGCGCGGGGGACTGGACGAGCACCGTCCGTTTGCGGAGCCTGGATGTCGAGCCGCTTCAATTGACCTGCGGCTTGAAAGTGAAGGTTTGGGGCAGCGCGGTTCCTGCGAAACAAACGCTCCGGAATTGTGGGTGGGGGTATGTGCAGGGCTCGCTCTTGAAGGACTACCCCGAAGAGGCGCTGGAGGATCAGGTTCGTCATGGCACCAATGTCTTTGTGGGCACCTTTGCCCCCAAGGCGACTTTTGACGCCACGGGGAACCTCGTGGGGGATCCGGACTTTAGCGAGGTCGATCCCTACGTCAAGAAACATGCACCGCACGGGATCATTCTCTTCTGTGGTTATCAGGGCTCGTTGCAAGGCCCTGCACCGGTGGAGTCCGAAATATATGCGAAGGCGCACGTGCAATGGCTTCGCGCTTGGGTGAAACATCTGGCGGACTTGGGCGTGGGCTATGACGGATTTGCGCTGTATCCCGTCGATGAACCCGGCCTCTCTGTGGGGTTGGTTGATATCTATTTGCGTTTGGCCAAACTCGCGCGTGAAGCCGACCCGAAGATTCTCATGTACACCGACCCGGTTGAACGCATATCCGCAGACGAGCTTCGCGCGATGCTGCCCTATGTCGATATCTGGTGCCCGAATCGACTCGGGTTGATCCTTACGGAGGAGTCCTCGGAGAAGTTGAACGTCATTATGCAATCGGGTAAGCCTGTGTGGACCTACGAGTGCTTTGGCAATGTGAAGCACCATTCGCCGATTGCCTACTACCGCGCCCAGTCCTGGCTGGCGTGGCAGCATGGTCTCAGCGGGATTGGTTTCTGGACCTACTGCACCACGCCGGACAGTCCATGGTTCCTGCCCTCGGTTCCTGGTGAATACATGCTTGTCTATCCGGGCAATGGGATTGTTTCAAGCAAGCGCTGGGAGGCTGTGCGGGATGGCGTGGAGGATTACGGCCTGCTGGCGGCCCTGCGGGATGCGGTGAGTGCCAAGGGAACTGCCGCCAGTCCGGCGGATGTTGAAGCCGCCAAGCGGTTGCTGGGCGGGCAGGCGGCCGAAATCGGCGGTTGGTGTGTCAAGGGTACCGATGAAATCGACCCGGAGAACAAGGGTCTACCGGAGGTTCGTAAAATCGAAGACCGGCACTGGGCACAAGTGCAAACAACCCGCAGGGAATTGGCAAGATTGCTGGAAGTCTTCAGCAGGTAATCGGAAATAGACAGAGCGATAAAATGAGAAAGTGGATCCGTGCGCGCTACGGTATAGCACGATTATCGGAATGGACTTGGAACCTGAATCCAAGTCCATTCCTTTACCCCGGAAAGCGCTGCCCCAAGTGCTACCACCTCGTCCCTTTTGCTCCGGCAAGGGCGGAATCTCCGCATCATTCTGCGCCCTGATACTGCTGCGAAGAGAAAAACATCCCAATGTTTCCAAGCGATTTCTTGGCGTGCGCCTCGCAGCGTTGCGACCCTATAGCCACTCAAATGCCCCCCGGATTTGTCACAACATATTTCTCGCTTAAACACAAAGAAGCCATTCTCTTTCGAGAACGGCTTCTTCGATATGCAATCGTAAAGAAGGGGCGGGGTGTCGCCTAGGCTTTTTCTGTCTTGGTGCTGCGCTGTTTGGCTTTGACGCGGGCGGCCTTACCGGAGCGGTCGCGCAGGTAGTAGAGCTTGGCGCGGCGCACCTGGCCTTCGCGCACCACTTCAACCTTGGCCACGCGCGGCGAATGCAGCGGGAAAACGCGCTCGACGCCTTCGTTGTGGGCGACGCGTCGTACGGTGAAGGTGGCATTGGGGGTCTCGCCGCCTTTGCGGGAGATGCAGATGCCCTCGAAGACCTGGATGCGTTCTTTGTCGCCCTCAACGATGCGGAAGTGCACCCGGACGGTGTCGCCGATTTCAAACTTGGGCATATCGGTCCGCATTTGCTTGTTACTGAGTTCTTGTACGAGGTTCACGGTGTATTCTCCCTTTCCGGCGCCTGCGCTTCGCGCTCGATTTCGTTTAACAGCGCTTGTTCTTCTCCGCTAATATCAGTCAATAAATCGGGACGCCGCTGGCGAGTGACGCGCAACGCTTCCTTCAATTTCCAGCGGCGGATGGCCGCATGGTTTCCATTTCGCAACACGCCGGGGACGGGCATTCCCTGAAACTCGGGCGGCCGCGTGTACTGCGGCGAACCAAGCCGTCCATCGTAGAAGGAATCCGTTTCAACCGATTCCCAGTCACCGATGACACCGGGCAACATCCGGCTGATGGCCTCGACGAGAACCAGCGCGGGCAGTTCCCCGCCACTGAGCACGTAGTCGCCGATCGAGATTTCATCGGTGACGAGTGCCTCGGATACGCGTTCGTCCACGCCTTCGTATCGCGCGCAAATGAGCACGAGATCGGGGGCTTGGGCGAGTTCACGAACGAGGTTCTGGTCGAGCCGCCGCCCTCGGGGCGACAGCAGCACCACCCGCTCCAGCGAGTTGTGTTCTCTTAAACTTTCCACAGCCGCAAAAAGCGGCTCACACTTCATGACCATGCCCGCACCGCCGCCGTAGGGCGTATCATCCACGGTGTGGTGGCGATCCAGCGCAAAGTCCCGGGGGTTGGTCAAATGAACATCCAAGATGCCATTTTCCAATGCCTTGCCGAGCAAGCTCACGCGCAGGGTACCCTCGCACAGTTCAGGGAACAGCGTGAGAATGTCGATTCTCATGGCATATCCCCCAAGGGGGCCTCCCCGCCCGGGTGGGGCCTATTCCACAATTTCCAGCGTGGCCCGAATGTTGGCCTTGGCGGCAGAGGAGCCTAGCAGGGTGCGCATGGCTTTCGCCGTGCGGCCACTCTTGCCGATCACCCGGCCCATGTCGGCCTGGTTCACGCGCAGGTGGTATTCCTGGGCTTCTTCGGTCTCCACCACTTCGACCGTCACATCTTCGGGATGCTCGACCAATTTCTTGGCAATAAACTCAATGAGGTCTTTCACGGGGGCCGCGCTTTCCACTATTCAGCTTCGACTTCGGCATCCGCTTCGGCCAGCTTGGCTTTGGGCTTTTCCGAAGGCGGAGGCGGGGCGTTGTAGCCCTTGTCTTCCACCACACCGCCCTTGATCTGAACCACGGTCTGCTCGGGGGAGGTGCCCTCTGCAAAGTGCTTCATCACGCCGAGCTTACTGAGTACGCCTTTGGCCGTGTCGGACACTTGCGCGCCCTTGCGCAGCCAATCCAGCGCCTTGTGCGCATCGACCTGGGAAACGGGTTCCGGACGGGATGCGGGGTGATAGATGCCCAGGTTGTCCAGTTCGGGGCCCCGGCTGCGGCTGCGCGAATCCATGACCACGATACGGTAGTAGGGCTTGTGGGAACGCCCGCCGCGCTTCAATCGGATTACAGTTGCCATCGTTCTCCTCTTTCGTTGCTAGAAAGGTGACGTTAAGCGGCCCCTCGGCATCATTGGGCCTTTGGGTCCGCGTCCTTTCGCGCCTTTCATCATCCGCTTCATCATGTCCTTCATCTTTTCGAAGTCTTTGAGAAGCGCGTTCACATCCTGAATCGAGGTGCCGCTACCCGCCGCGATACGCCTGCGACGGCTGCCGTTGATAAGCTTCGGCTTGCGACGTTCCTCGAACGTCATACTGTAAATTATCGCCTCGGTGCGCTTGAGTTCCTTTTCTGCGCCGTCCATGTCGGACTCCGGCATCAAGGAACCCATGCCCGGGATCTTCTTCAACATCTCGCCCATCGGCCCGAGTTTTTTCACCTGCTGCATCTGGGCAAGGAAGTCTTCCAGGTTCATGTCGCCCTTGCGGACTTTCTGCTGGAACTTCTCGGCCTGATCGCGGTCGACCACTTCTTGGGCGCGTTCCACGAGCGATACGATGTCGCCCATGCCCAGAATCTGCTCGGCCATGCGGTGGGGATGAAACGCGTCGAGGGCGTCCAGCTTTTCGCCGGTACCCACGAACTTGATCGGGCATCCCGTCACTTCAATTAAACTGATTGCGGCACCGCCTCGGGCGTCGCCGTCCATCTGCGTCAAAATCACACCGGTGAGGGGCAGCACATCGTGGAACTGCTTCGCCGATTTCACAGCGTCCTGACCCGTCATCGCATTGGCCACAAACAGTATCTCGTGCGGCTTCACCTGTTGGGCGATCTGCCGCACTTCGGCCATCATGGCATCGTCCACGTGCAAGCGGCCCGCCGTATCCAGAATTATGACATCGCAGCCGCGCATATGCGCTTCGCCACGGGCCATCAAGCAGGTATCCACCGGGTTGGCGTGTTCGCCCAAACTGAACGATTCAACGCCGGCCTGCTTCGCCACCACCTCCAACTGCTTTATGGCGGCGGGGCGGTACACATCCGCTCCCACCAGCAAGGGCTTTTGACCCTTCTTCTTCAACATCAGCGCCAATTTGCCGGCCGTGGTCGTCTTACCCTGCCCTTGCAGGCCCACCATCATGATGATCGTGGGGGGCGCACCAGCTCTAATTAAGCCTTCGTTCTTCTGGCCCATAATCCGCACCAGTTCGTCGTGCACAATCTTCACGACTTGCTGACCGGGATGGACGCTGTCCAATACTTCCTGCCCGAGCGCTTTCTCCTGGACGTCGCCGATGAACTTCTTGACCACCTTGTAGTTGACATCCGCTTCCAGCAGTGCCAACCGGATTTCCTGCAATCCGTCCTTCATATTCTTCTCGGTCAGGCGGCCCTGTCCCCGAAGATTCTTAAAAGCGGATTCGAGTCTTTTTGTCAGGTTTTCAAACATAGAACATCCGTGAGCATCGCGTGGGAAACAACCCGAGGCGGCCATCATCAGGGCGGATCGCACCTGTAAACAGCACGGAATACTAGCACATAAATAGATGGAGTTTCAAGAGTTAGAGCGTGTTTTTGGCACTCGTTTCTACTCGGGCAACTGCATCTCCTCGCTTTCTTCGTGCAAGCGGCGGCCATCACCCCGTAGGCGGACCACGCGGATCTTCTGTTCGCGCAAATAAATGCGCAAGGGGCCATTAAGCTGTTCGCGTATCCACAGATCCTGCGGGTGCACATGGAAGTGCACATCGGGAAGGATCCATTTACGAACCAGTACTTCTTTGCGGGCGAGTGCCTTGGATTCAGCGCGCATGTACTCGATCGCGGCCTCGAGTTCGTGGCTATCCTCCTGCAAATGCTTGGCTTCCTGCAAGAGGGCCACCACCGTATCCTTTAGCTTCGGGGGTATCGATGTGGCGCGGGTACGGAAGGGGGCAAGGCGCAGGGTGATGGCCTCGAGCCGTTTCTTGTGTTCGGCCAGGGTGGTTTCCATATGAGAGACACGGTCTTTCAGTGAATAGTCCACGCCGACCCGAACCTCTGTCTTGCCGCCACCATCACTGCCAAATTTGTCGGTCTGCACCCCCTGCAACGCGATAATCTCGCCGCCGACAATGCGTCCTTGGGTAACGGTTACTGAACCGCGCGTCTTAATGTGCGACTGAATGATCTCGGATTCGACCACGATATCGCCCTCGGCCTCGATGTCGGCATTTTGAATATAGCGAGCGTGTATTTCTCCGAGCACCTTGATCATGCAATTCGGCCCACCCACGATGCCGCCCTGAACCGTCAGACTTCCCTCGCTTGTTACCCGCGCATCATCGATACAGCCAAACACGTCCACATCGCCCGCCGCTTCCACTGCGGTGTCCGGCTCAATATTGCCCGATATCGACAGCGACCCAGGATGGTGGATATTCCCCGTGGAAAGGTCGACATTGCCGCGAATGGTGACAACATCGTCCACCTGAAGGATTTCATTCTGGAACCGAACCTGTCCCGCCATGGTCGCGTAGTATTTCTCCCCCTCCTCCACAAAATTAACGTTCTTCCCCGCCCGTATACCGGCTCGCCTGGGGACACGGGGTGGCACCACCTTTCCCAGCACATCCCGGCCCGATTCTCCCAGCAGGGCCGGGATCATCGTGGCCAGCAATTGCCCCTCGGTCACCGCCCGCTTCGCGGCCCGCTCCCGATAGTTAATCTGGCCCGTCTCGGGATTCACCATGAATCCCGACTCAAAAAATTCGCCCGCCCATACGATCTCCGCGTCCCTAGGCGGTTTCGGTGGTTCCCCCGAAAGGAGAAGAACCCCGCTCAAGGTATGTGATTGGTCCAGCGCCGCTCGAAAACTTCGGGTTGCTTCCGCGAGTTTCATCGTCTCCTGGATCCCTGATTCGATCAGGCGAATCCGCAATTGCCGCTCTGTCTGACTCTCTCCCCCAGGCACTACTTCTGCATCGAGAAGAAGCTGCATGCGCTCTTCAGCGAAACGCAAGACCAGCGCTCCGGGGGCCAGCGGCTCTGGTGCGGTTCGTGTCTGTTCTTGTCCTTCGGCCATATCCGCGCTTCTCCATAGGGTTCGAACCGGGTATCACGGGCTCCTTATTCGCTCACACCATCATCTACCTTTTATTGGATTATACAATATGTTCTGTTTTTCGTCAATTGAGAGTTTGT
>CAIZGN010000357.1 GCA_903932505.1 Candidatus Hydrogenedentota bacterium | reverse complement strand
TGCAGGCAATACCCGTTACCAGCGGTCGCAGATGCAGCGACAGGCACATAACGCTCGATATTCTCCTCGGCCAGAATCGGCTGCCCCGCAGCGACGCGCCCAATGAGCGGCAACATGTCCACTTCACTCGGATATAGGCCCGCAGCGGCCTTGTTGGTAATGTAGATTCCCCGCGCTTTGTTGTTTGAACGCTCGATAAAGCCTTTTCGTTCCAAGGCAATCAAATGGTCACTGATGGCATTCGTGGAGGTAATCCCGAATCGAGTCCCGATTTCAGCGATAGTGGGCGGACGCCCCTCTTCGCGGATGTGCTCGATGATGTGCTCCAGAACCTGCCTCTGCCGTTGTGTGAGATCTCGCGCCATTCTCCGGGCTCCTTTAGCTGAAAATACATCCCCTGTATTTATTTTCAGTCTTATTAGAGCATAAACGAACGGTGATGTCAATGCCGCACACTTTTTGATTTGCGGAAATAGGTCAGCTGCCACCACGCAATTGAACGATCGAGGGGGTTTTGGTCTCTGGAAGCGGCAGGGATTCCCGACGACTCTCCAGCGCCTCCCGGGCCAAGCCGTGAGGACGTCCGAAAAGTGATTTCGGTCGCTGAACCCGACTTCCGACATCCTTCATCGCGGTTCCGAGGTCGTTGAAACTGGCGACGCGGCATTCGAAGCAAAGGTTGCTGCCTTCCATGACGGATTTGCTCCCGCATGATTTGCAGGAGGGAACGGTAGGCGTTGCGACCGAGGCTTGCAGTTCGGGATTCTTGGCCGCTTCGGCGACGGATTCGGCGGGAAGGCCGAGTTGATCCGCGAGTACTTGGATAAATCGGAAAGGATCGTTTCCGGATGTCTCAGTTTGCTCTTCGGCGGGGGCGCATTGCCTGCAGTACAACTGTCCGGCCTTGGGAGTAAATAGCCGTCCGCACTCCGCGCACACGGGCATCACTTTATCCTTTTTGTTCGTCATACAGGGCCTCCAGAAATAAATCCACTTTTTTTGACAAGGCGTTGAGTCCGCCGTCATTGTCAATAACCCAGTCCGCCACGGCCACCTTGGTCTCCGGTGAGGATTGAGCGCGTAGGCGCGCACGGGCCTCTTCTTCGCTCATCCCGCGTCTCTCGACGAGGCGCTTGATCCGGGTCTCGGGTTTGGCTGTCACCAAGATTAAACCATCCATCCAAGGTTCACGCAAACCGCCCTCCGCCCACAAAGCGGCCTCAATGATGACCGCGCGGTGTCCCTCTCGGGCCAATTCGGAAGCCGCTTCCAGTATTTTTCGGACGATTACCGGGTGTGTAATGGCATTCAACTGTGCAAGCCGTTCAGGGTTGGTAAAAACCTTTTCCGCCAACCTTCTCCGGTCAATTCTACCACATACCATGATGTCTTCGCCGAAGGCCTCCACAACGGCCTTTTCGGCGGCACCGCCGGGTGCCAAGACCTCATGGCCGATGCTATCGGCTTGAAGAACCGGCACCCCGCAAGCGGCCAGACACTTAGCTACTTCCGATTTCCCGCTGCCTATTCCACCGGTTAATCCGTAGATACGGATGCCGTGCTTTTCGCAGCCACGGACGTACGTCGTCCCAGATGCTGCACCGGGGGCTCTCCATGCACTTTTATCGGCAGGAATTGGCGTTTCTTTACAGTGTTGCCAGAAACGGGTGTAGGCGACGGCCCATCCTTGGGCCAGACGGGTGCAGTCACGAAAACGGCCTTGGATACCCCAGGTAACGAGGCGAAAGATCATCCAGAGGGCATTGAGAATCGTGAAAAGGAAGCAACGCACCCAGGAACCGCGATAGGCCTTGAGCATGGCGTAGGTGCTGTGGAGCTCCTGATACCGTATTGCTTCGCCCACCCTCTTGGCAGAACCTTTGTGGCGCACCACGGCGTCCTCCGCGAATTGAAAGGCGAAGCCCGCCCGGTAGGCACGAATACAGAGATCGCTGTCCTCAAAATAATAGGGCAATTCTTCGTCAAAGCCGCAAAGAAGTTCGAAACAATTTCGTGGGATGCCGAGATTGCATGAGGTTCCTGCATTGGCCCGATCTGGACGGCAGGGCAGACGTTTCCCCAGAAATGTGGAGCGGGCGGGGCCATTCTGCGCGCGCCCTCCGGTATAGTCCACGATCTTTCCGCCCACCAAGGTGTTTCCATCGTCGCGAGCCAACATGGCGGCGAGCCAACCGGGTTCAGGGACTCCGTCATCATCCACGCATATCAAGAACCTTCCCCGTGCGGCATGGGCCAGGGCATTGCGGGAATAGGCAGGATGTTTTTGAACCGGATTAGCAATAAGCACGACATGGGGGAACTCACGGCGCACCCAGGCTTCGGTGTCGTCGGTGCAGCCGTCCGCGCATACCAATACTTCCACACTACGGGCTTGGAGTTCCTCAGGAGGCAAGGCGGTGAGGCACTCAGAGAGATGCGCACAGCGGTTGTGGGTGGCAATGAGAATTGAGGCGACCATGGGATAGTCGGTGGGGCGGAGGGGGTGGTTGGGGTGTCCTTGCCGCACTCGCCTACTCCAGCCCGTACTTCCGGATTTTATATTGCAGGGTCGTTCGCTTGAGCCCGAGATGGTCGGCCGCCTTGCTCTTGTTCCAACGGAATTCCTCAAGCGCCCCGAGAATGAGCTCGCGCTCCAGACGCCCCGTCCGATCCATGAGCGGGGCATCCAAGTCGACCGACAGCGATTCCAAGAGGGGGTTTTCCGGCAGTGACAACATTTCTGCGGGCAATTCCGAAATCGAAATCCGGTTTCCCTCGGCAAGAAGCACGGCCCGCTCGATCACATTCTCGAGTTCCCGCACATTCCCCGGCCAGGTATAGTTGAGGAAGGCACCAACCACGTCATCCTCGACCTCGTAGACCTCTTTGGCGAACTCAAGGCTGAACTTGTGCAGGAAGTGGTCGATGAGCACGGGAATGTCATCCCGGCGCTCACAGAGGGGCAATACATCGATCGACACCACGTTGAGGCGGTAGTAGAAGTCTTCGCGGAAACGGCCCTGTGCGATGGCCTCCTTGAGGTCGCGGTTGGTGGCCGCGACAACACGCACGTTCACCGGGATGGTCTGTGTGCCTCCGACCCGTTCGACCTCGCCTTCCTGCAAGGCCCGGAGCAGCTTGACCTGAATGGAGGGCTCAATCTCCCCCACTTCGTCGAGAAACAAGGTGCCGGTGTGTGCCCGCTCGAATCGCCCCGCCTTTCGCGCATCCGCGCCGGTAAACGCGCCCTTCTCGTGTCCGAAGAGCTCGCTCTCGAGGACACTGGGGGCAAGGGCAGCGCAGTTCAAGGCAACGAACGGGCGGTCGCGCCGGGGGCTGGCTTCATGAATGGCGTGTGCAACGAGTTCCTTGCCCACGCCGCTAGGCCCGGTAATGAGGACAGAACTGTTGCTCGGTGCGACCCGGGCGATCATTTTCATCAGCTGACGGGTATGGGCGCTTGTGCCCACGAAATGCCGCAAGCCTGGATGAATCCAAGTTTGTATTTTTTGCGGTCCTCCGCGATCCAGTTTTTGGATGATGCGGTCAACCTTATGTTCGACTTCGGACAGCTTGAAGGGTTTGGTGATGAAATCATAGGCACCGAGGCGCATGGCCTCCACGGCGACCTCGATGGAACCATAGGCGGTGATGAGAATGACTTCGGTGTCCGGAGAGGAAGCTTTGACTCCGCGCAGAACTTCCAGTCCCCCTTTCCCGGGCATGTTGAGGTCAGTGATTACAACGTGAAAAGGTTGCGCGCTAAGACACGCTAAGGCCTCTTCCCCACTCGCCGCAGTTTGCACCTGCATCCCCCTTGAGGAAAAGGCACCCTCCAGCATTTCCCGCATCGCCGCACGGTCGTCTACCACCAGCATCCGGTAGACACCGTCGTTGCGTTCCAGTTCCTCTTGCATCCTTGGAAGACCCTCGTCATGACCCGGCCGCGTCTAGTGCTTTCCGCCGCCCAGCAGGTCATCCAGGCTGCGCGCAGGTCTTGGCTCCGCATCATCCCCACCGCCAAAGAGCGCGCCAAAAGCCTGCCGTGCTTCTTCGTGCTCCGAGGCCTCCGCCGAGTAGGACTCAGAATCCGCGAAATCAAACTCGTCGCAAAAATTCGCGCCCGCCCGATCGCCCACCCATTCCGTGTTAGGGATACGGCACTGGTTGTGAAGTTTCTTGTCACGGAAGCGGCAATTCATGCAACTGTGCAAGTAGGCCGAGCAGGCCTCGCAGCATTCTTTCACACCCGGCTGGCGCTTTCCGCCCGCCCATAAACCACCGCATTTGTAACAGCGTTTCATGGCATGTCCATCCCGTGCCCTTCTTTAACAAGGGTACCGTGAATGCTGCGGCACTGTCAACACCGCTGAGACTGTGTGCCTGAGAACGAGACGCTATAGGGCTTCCAAGTCGCGCAGGCGCTGACGCTCGGATTCCGGAATTCCCAATTCATCCAAAATCTCTTCGGTATGCTGTCCGACCAGAGGCGCGTAACTCCGGTTCTTGGCCGGGGTTCGGGAAAACTTCGGCGCGGGGTTATTTAATCGCACTTCCGTGCCGCAGGGATGCATAACAGCACCCAGCACTTCGCGAGCTTGGAGATGGGGTTCGTTTACCGCTTCCTCGGGGGTATTCACGGGTGCAGCGGTCACGCCGATGGCCTCACAGGCGGCAATGACCTCGGCGCGGGTTTGATTGGCACACCAGGCCTGCATGCGCTGCTCCACCTCGTCCCGCCGTTTGAGGCGCGCGGGAAATGTGGCATAGTGGGGATCATTGGCCCACTCCGCGCATCCGATCACACCGGCAAGAACACGCCAATGGGAATCAAGCAGGACACCCGCAAACACGTGGCCGTCTTTGCATGCGTAGACTCCGGCAGGGGTGGCAAACGAAATGGTGTTCCCCCATCTTGGGGTGGGTAGTCCGGCTCCAGCCATGGCGGTTAGGCCCGTGTTGGAATCCATGACGGCGTCCAGCAAGGAGATGTCAACATGCTGACCCTCGCCGGTGCGGGCGCGATGGGACAAGGCGGCCATGGCACCCAGTGCGCCATGCAGTCCGCCCAATTCATCCGCTAAGAAGAATGGAACCCGCAGAGGGATATCCTTGTCGTCGTGGGCATTCATCCACATGATGCCGGAGTGCGCTTGGGCGGCGGGGTCATAGCCGGGTCGATTCGAGAAGGGACCGAATTGTCCGAAACCCGTGACGGAAACGTAAACGATATCCGGCTTTACTTTCTTAACGTCCTCGTAACCACATCCCCATCCGGCCATGGTTCCCTTCTTGAAGTTCTCGACGAGTACATCCGAGCGGGCGGCCAGTTGCATAAAGATATCACGCCCCTCGGGCTTGCGGATGTCGATATGCAGGCTGCGCTTGTTCTTGTTGCAAAAAGCGTTCATGTGACCGTCCGGAGGATCCGTTCCCGGCATCGTAGGCGGCAGAAGACGGGCAATATCCGGTGTACGGCGATTTTCCACGCGAATTACGTCTGCTCCATAATCAGCAAATATGCCCCCAATGCGAGGTCCTGCGATGGTCGTCGCAATCTCCAACACCCGAATGCCCGCCATAGGCCCCGTCAAATCCTGTCGCGCTTCCCGGTAAAACTCCTCCCGGTCCGAATCAACTTGCGTCATACCATGTCCTTTGGATTAATAACTCGAAATCATGAGAGCAACTGCTATTTTAGCATGTTTAGCGGGATGTTTTCCCCAGTGTACCCGTTTTGTGTTTGAAACGCGAACTCGGCAAAAAACGGCTTTACTTCACCGCAGCAGATTGACTACCATAAGCCTACCGGGGGGCCTGCAAGATGGGGCCACGGTAGCTGGTGAGAAGTGAGAACGCAGGAGGATTCCATGCAGACGTCATTGATTATCGAATCCAATGGTTCGGGAAAAGACAAACTCGACGCTTTGCTGCGCGAGGGCTATACCGTTTTGTCGGTTACCGCGAATCATGGAAAGAGCTACAACGATTTCCTGGTGATCTTGGAGAAGAAGTGAGGGGCTATTTACTCGGGGCGTTGCGCCAGCAGTTCGCTCTCGAAGCGCCGGGCTTCCCCGGCAAGCACATCGAGCCAGGGTTGTTCCGCAGAAGGCCGGTGTACGTTTGTAGCGTCCATCCAAGCCACGGTTTCCCGAACCCCTTCCTCCCAAGGAATCAGTCCGCTGAATTCGGGCACGTCGCGAGACAGCGCGACATTGGAGTAGGCGGCGGGATACTGAAAAATCTCATCCAGCATGGATGAAAGGTCTTTGGGGGCTCCCGCAAGAATCTGCGCGGTGGTCATGGGGACGATGTGGGCCTCGCATCCAATGGCTTTTGCCATGCGTTCATGAAAGCTCCGCCAATCCATAATTTCGGGCCCGACGATGTTGTACGCCTTGCCCAAGGTGGCGGGACGGCCCAAGGCACCGACAAATCCCTTTGCCATGTCATCAATATGGCCCGGTTGCCACGCCCCGTAGCCATCGCCCGGCACCAAGATCGGACGTCCCTCGCGAATTCGGTTGATGATGCAGGGATTGTAGCCCCAGATGTCGAGCAGGGGCTGGCCGGGTCCATAGCAGTGGGATGGGCGGAACATGGCGACAGGGAAGCCCGAATCCCGGTGCGCGTTCTCGAAGACGACCTCCGCGTCGCGTTTGCCGCGACCGTAGTCGCTGACGGGGGTTCGGGGTTCATCCTCGAGCGCGGGGATGGTGGATAGCGGGCCGCCGTAGACGCAGACGGTACTGCAGAAGAGGTACTGCTGCACCCGACCCTGAAAAACGCGCACCGCGTGGGCGGCGGTGTTTGCGTCATAGGTAAGCATGTCAATCACCGCATCAGCGCGGCACGCGGCTATCTTGTTTTCAAAGTCGGAAAAATCCTGGCGGTTCCCCTGGATGGTTTCCACAGATTCCGGGAAACGCTTCAGGGTTTTGTTCCGGTTGAATAGCACAGGGGTATGGCCGCACACAAGCAGGCGTCGCACAATGGCGGTGCTGATGAGGCCGGTGCCTCCAATGACCAAGACGCGCATGTTTTCATCCTTTCACGTGCATCAGGGCTGCTTCCCACCGACGCGATCTACTTGGGTTCCGGTGCTTGTTGGACTTCAGAAAACGGGCGAGGAAGCAAACCCTTCTCCGTGACATCGATAATCCGGTACTTCCCATTGACGGCGGCAGGCACAACGGTGATAGGGGTGGTGCCCCAAGGGACGGTTCTTTGTTCGGCGGTGTTCTCCCGATGCCAGTGCCCGAAGAGCAGGCAATCCAAAGGATCATCCGAAAACAAGGTGAGCTGACTGCGCATGCCCTGCATGGCCTCGTAGCGATGCGTGAGGCCCACGACCCAGCGGGATGGCTTGAGGGCGCGACGATAGGTTTCAAGCAGGCCGTCTTGCGGGCCCAAATCCCCCGCCGCAGAAAAGTCCTTGGTGTCGAAGGAAATGTAGCCGTCCCGCCCAAAGCCAAACATGTAACAGGTCGGGCCGAAAAACTGCTCATACTTTCCTGGCTGGCGATCATGGTTGCCGGGGCAGACAAAGGTGGGGAGTGTGCAAGTGTCCAGTACGCGCAGGAAGTCCCGAAACTGCGCGTCATCCCCGCTTTCGGTAAGATCGCCCGTGACTGCGGCAAGAACCGCGCCGGATGCATTCACCGCTTGAATAACTGCGGTGTTGGTGGCCTCGGTCGATGCCCTTTTTCCCAAGTGCGTGTCGCTGACATGGGCGATGCTGTAATACTCGGGAAATGCGGCGTAGACGAACACAGACCTGACGTTGATATCCGACAAGTCCGCATTTTTCCACTGAAGGGCGTAGGTTCCCGGCGGGATGTCGGCCGGTATGCGACAATGCGCAAGCGCATATTCGCCCGGGGCGTCTTCCCACTGCGCGGTCAACGGGATGAGTCGGTCTCCAGCGCTCAGTTGAAGCTCCCCCTTAGAGGCAATCATGGCATCAAAACTACCACCGGGTGTCGTCAGGGCAGGCATGCCGTTGTTGGGTGTCTGGATGGCGTAGAGACTGCCGTTGGTGCTTCGGGCCAGGGCGGGCAGGGATAGCAGCACGAATACGCAGTAGACAAGCATACCGCAGGTCTTGCTTCGCCTCACCCGCCTGATGCGCTGTCGTAGTGTTGATTTGATCATGGTATTCAATCCAATGCGACGTTCTGAGCGCCGCCCGGCCAATCTCTCTCAGGATTTCGGACGTGGCCGCCAAGCGGGGGCCAACGCATAGGCATCGCCCTTGGTGAGGGGACTGTGCTTTTCGCTCTTGGTATCATAAAGTTGAATTTGAGGTTTGGCGCTTTCATTGGAGACGTAGGCCAAGCTCTTGCCATCCGGTGACCATGCGGGTGCCCAAGCGCCATAATTGCCGCCGTCATCCACCGCAAAGACACGGGCAGTGTCCACGAAGACGCGGTACACGCCCTGACGTTTTCCCCGGAACGATTCAAAGGCCAACCACTTGCCGTCGGGCGACCATACCGGGTTCCAATCGGCAGCGGGATGATTTGTGATGTCCAACAGTCCCCGTTTTCCTAGGACAAAAAGCTCCCTGTCGCCCCCGTCGTTGGATTCAAAAGCGATGGCTCGGCCTTTGGGATCGGGTTCGGCAGCCCACTCCGCATACCGAACACTGTCTTTGCTGATGAGGGATAATATGGGCGCGGACTGCGTTGCCGTGGTCAGTAGGATTTCTGTGGATGCATGCATGGCGTCGCCCGTAATGCCCACGGTCAACAACGCGCCATTTTCCGCTTCCCGCATCAGGGAGGTGGAATCCACCCCCTTCCACTCAAGCTTGGTTCCTGCACGGAGGAGCGACATGAGTTCAAGACTGGGAAGCCACACAGGGCGCATCTGCCCGAAGCCTTCGCCCCCCCACGCTGTTTCCGTCCCCGTGGTGACATCACAAACCAACACAACGGTCTTGAGACCCTTATCCGGATCTGCGGTGTACGCGAGAAAATGACCATCGGGAGACCAGCGCGGACTCTGGTTCCAATTGTACTTGTGGGACCAAGTGTGGCCCTCGGAACCATCCGCGCGAACCACAAAGATACAGAGTCCCGCATCCGTCTGCGATTCAAAGGCCAACCACGCACCATCTGGCGACCATCGGGGTGCGCCATCACGCTTGCCGGGACCCACACGCGTGATCTGGCTGGTGGCCACATCGGCCACCTGAACACACTGGTCGTCCTGATTAGTGCCGCCCGTAAAGGCAACCTGCCCCTCTGACGCCGACAAGAACGACGCACAACATAGGAGCAGGCATTCCGCAATCAAGAGCAGCGCCACCGACGCGCAGCAAACAGAACAAGGCCACAAGCCACGAACAGCAGAGCATCCCACAAACCGCCAGTGGCGGTATCCGCAACGGATCCGCAACCCAGAAGGTTTGTAGCTTTGTTCGGATTTGTCGTCGGGTCACCGCTCTTCACGGCTTTGTAGGTGAAGGCATTCGCGAGTTGTCCCGTCCCCACCGAGGAGACCAC
>CAIZGN010000356.1 GCA_903932505.1 Candidatus Hydrogenedentota bacterium | reverse complement strand
GGCTATGAAAGATTAGATACTGCGAGCGGGCGGTCCCGGGATTACGGGGCCGCCCGTTTTTTCCCTTGTCGGATTAAGCCGAAGGGCCGACGTTGCCGCTGCCCAAATGGTTTTGCGTGGGGAAGTGTGGGTGGCTGTTGATATCCATGATGAAAGTTATCTATGTGGTTGGAATGGTATAGTCGATTAAGCACACTGGCGGAGCCGCTGGGCGAGCTTTGGTGTCGCTATTCGACGAAGCACCGTCCTTACCTCGAGCGGTTTGGCCCGCCGGAGATGGGTTTTGATGCAGCTCCCCTGTGGGTACATGCGTGCAGCGCGGGGGAGGTGCGCACGATAGCGCCTTTGGTGGCTGCGCTTCGGGTTCGCTATCCTGAGGTCCCGATCATGGTGACTGCCTCGACTCGCACGGGGATGGGCATCGCCCGCAAGAGCTTTCCGGAGCATACCGTGGCATGGTGTCCCTTCGATGCGCCCCAGGCGGTGCGCGAGTTTTTCGCGCAGTCCGGTCCGCGTATTCTGGTTCTGGCCGAGACCGAATTGTGGCCAAATCTTATTGTGGAGGCCGCCCGACGGTCAGTGCCGGTCGTGGTCGTGAACGGGCGCTTGAGTGACAAGCATGAAGGGCGTTATCGTCGATTCCACGGTTTGTTTGAGGAACTGCTGCCACTGCTGACCGCATTCGGGGTGCAGGACGAAAACTATGCCCAACGCTTTGCCGCCTTGGGTGCCGACCCCAAGCGCATAGCCGTCACGGGTAACCTGAAATTCGACGCCGTTTCTACGTCCGTATCCGCCCGTCAGCGTGCGCGCCTTCGTGCTGAAATCGGAATCCCGGAGGGGGCGCGTGTCCTCATTTTTGGCAGCACCCGCCCCGGTGATGAAGCCCTTGCGGCTTCGTGCTGGCGGATGCTGCGCGGTCTGTTGCCTGACCTGCGTCTCATTATCGCGCCGCGTCACACGGAACGCGCCGAGGCGATCATCTCCGCCTTCGGTGAAACCCTGCCCCGCCGCTCCCTCGCGGGTGTTTTGCGCCCGTCGCTCGACACTAGGGTGACTTTGCTGGATACTACCGGCGAACTTGTGTCGTTCTATAGCGTAGCGGACGTTGCGGTTATTGGCGGCAGCTTCTACCCGGGCGTGAACGGTCACAATCCGCTCGAACCTGCCGCCTTGGGTACCACCACGGTGTTTGGCGCGTACATGAGCAACTTCGCCGGGCCCGCAAAAACATTACTGGACGCAAACGGGGCCATCCAGGTTCCCGAACCGGAACAACTCGGGGCGGTGCTGCTGGACCTCCTCGAAGATCAAGCCAAGCGCCGGGGCTACGGCACGCGCGGTCGCAAGGCGGTATTGGACAACGCCGGGGTGGTTGCCCATAATGTGGAACTGATCGCCCGCGTGCTGTCTGCCCGGTAGATGGCCACCCCGAGGGAAAGGGATATACCCATGCCGTATAGATTTTCGATGATTGCGCTCTTGTTGCTTGCCGCGATGTTCTCTGCCCGCGCGGAGGATGCGGCCCTTCGCACGATGCGCTATGTGCCGGGCACAGCCGAAGCCGCGCGCCAGTGGCAGGCTGCGGCCCGCGTCACGCTCTTCGACCGGATGCATCTGAGCGACTTGGTCTCCGGTGCGGCCCGCCCGGTGCTGAATCCGCAACGTGTTTCCCTTGAAGAACGAGATGGATTCACCTTGGAAGAACTCCGTCTGCAGTCCACCGCCGGGCGAAGTATGACGGTGATGCTGGCGCGGCCCAAGGGCGTATCGGGTCCAATGCCCGCCGTTGTGGCCATTCACGGCCATGCGGGGACGCACCGCACGCCTTTTGACCCCGAGGCGAAAATCTACAAGGAATTCGGGAGTGAACTGGCCCGGCGCGGTTTTGTGGTGGTTGCCCCCGATGTGGGGCAGCATAATGCCTTCGAATCCGGTCGATTGTTGATGGGCGAGCGCTTGTGGGATGTGATTCGCT
>CAIZGN010000355.1 GCA_903932505.1 Candidatus Hydrogenedentota bacterium | reverse complement strand
GGCCCCTTGGGACTTGGTGGTGAAGAACGGGTCGAAGGCCTTGGACAAGACCTCGTCGGACAGGCCCGAACCTTCATCGCGCACTCGCACGTCCACCTCACCGCTCGTCTCGAAAAAGGACACGTTTATGATTCCACCCCCGGGCATGGCCTGCGCTGCGTTATACACCACGTTCTCCAGCACCTGCTGAATCAACGAGGAATCGAAACAGGTTTTAATCGGGGAGCCGTCCTGCACCGCGCACCGGCACTCCTCCGGCAGCGCCTGCCGTGCAAAGGCCTCGCAACACTTTCGGGCAAAGTCGCGAATATCTCCTCCTTGCTTGGATGGATTCCACGGCTTTGCGTAGTCCAGCAAGCGTCGTACGGTGTTTTCCACGCGCATGATCTGAGCCAAAGTCTCCTCTATGATCGCGCTGCGCTCGTCTTTGGCGGAGAATGCTCCCCGCAGCACCTGCAAAGCCCCGCTGATTCCTGCGAGTGGATTTCGGATCTCGTGCGCCATCGACGCACCCAACTCGCCCAGTTCGGCAAGACGACGCCCCTCCTCTATTTCACCCTGCATGCGCTTTCGCTGGATGGCATCGGCCTCCAGTTTGGCGACCATCTGGTTGAACTCATTGGCGAGCGCCCCGAAATCATCCTGCCGCGAGCCCATGTCCACAAAGGCGAGACTGCCACTCTCCCGAATGCCGCGCACATGGCGAAGCAGCCGCCCCAAAGGTTCCGTCACCGCGTGTTGCAACATGATGAGCAAAAAGACCATCGACACCAAACCGACCGCCATGCCACCCATCCCGTCGAGGCGCTGTGCAATTTCCCCGCGATGGGTGATGGTTCTTGGAAGCCGAACCCCGAGTTCGAAACTCGGGTGACCGAAGAGATCATTGACAACGAAGGCGCCCCGAAGTTTCCCCCCGGCCTCCGGAGAGAAGGTGTAGTCCGTGCCTTCCACGTTCCCCCCGTCCCTGGAGGAAAAGAAAGTTTCCACATGCAGCTGCGCCCCAATTTCCTGAATGAAGGCAGGCGTGACGAGAAGCCCCACAATCAATGTGCCCGATGCGCCAGCACTGTATTCGTCAACCGGACTGGCGGCCACAATCAGGGCACCAAGCCCCGTGGGAAAAACCCCCGCCACCGCAGCGCCGGTCAAAAGGGGGTGGGGTTGCGTCCAGACCCCTTCAGGCAGCTCGGGGGAAAGTAGCGGCGTCTTGTCCGCCAAATCCAACGATGTGTACCGCAAAGTCTTCCCACTTCGATCCAGCCACACCATCAGATTCAGATTATGCGCAGCGCATGTTTCCAGATTTACCGGAATTCCCTCCGGAGAACCCTTTCCCAAAGATTGCGCCAAGCCTCGGACGCGCCCACACTCATCGTTGAACTCCGAGCGAACCCAGTCGAGTTCGGAAGAAGCCTGAGTGCGCTCAAGCTCCTCAAAGCTGGGACCTATAACCGTGTACTGTACCGTGAGATCAGCCAAGGCATACATCAGCACGGCCGCAATTCCAATGGTCGCCATTTTCCAGCGTATCGACATGGGACAGTCCTTTATTCTTCGCTTCAGAAGGCATGACCTCCCAAGGATACAATAATTGGCGGAACGCGTAAAGTGTGGTGGTGATCAATATTTCTCGCTGCGCTCGAAATGACAATGGAATCGGCAAGATCGGTGCAAGCGTCATTCCCCAGCCCAAGGGTCATTTCGAGCGCAGCGAGAAATCTTGATCACCCTACTTTATAAGCAAAAAATCGCCAATAGCAAGGGCATCGATACCGGTACTGTAGAAGCATCGGATCGCATCGCTCGGGGTATTCACGATAGGCTCGCCCATGACGTTGAAACTGGTGTTGAGGATCATCGGCGTCTTCGTGATCCGTTCAAAACGCTGGATAAGCGCATGGTAGCGGGGGTTGGATGCTTTGCTAACCGTCTGTACGCGGGCTGTGCCGTTGACGTGTGTGATGGCGGGGACTTCCGCCATCTTTTCAGGTCGAACACGGTCAACAAAGAGCATAAACGGCGACGGTGTGCTACTTTCGAAATAATCGGCCGCACGATCGGCAAGCACACTCGGCGCAAAGGGTCGGAAGTCTTCCCGGTGTTTGACGTACCGGTTGAGCAGATCCTTCATGTCGGGTCGCGTGGGATCTGCGAGAATGCTGCGCGAACCCAGCGCGCGGGGGCCAAACTCCATGCGCCCCTGAAACCAACCCACGATTTTCCCTGCTGCAAGCAGTTGGGCAACCCTGTCTTCGATATCTTGGCATTCTTCGTAGGGCAACTTCGCGTCAACGAGAAACCGCTTTATGGCTGCATTCGAATACTCGGGACCCCAATACGCGTGATCCATCTGGAAGGCGCGTGGGGCGGAGGTGTACCGGTGATGAAGCTGGAAGGCCGCACCAATGGCAATGCCGTCGTCCCCTGCGGCCGGTTGGACAAAAATGTCCTCGAAGCCGGATTCCCGGCGGAGGCGACCATTCATCGAGCAGTTGAGTGCGACACCCCCCGCCATGCACAGGTGCTTCTCTCCGGTGGTTTTGCGAAGGGTGCGTGCTAGCCTCAGCACCGTCTCCTCCAGCACCTTTTGCGCGGATGCAGCGATGTTCCTGTGCCGGGCTTCAAGGGGTGCGCCTTTTTCACGCGCCGGGCCAAATCGGTTGAGGAATTTTTCGCTGAAATACCCCACCCGTGAACCCGGTGCATGCGGCCAAGCAGCCCACGACAGGTCAATGTCGTACCATCCATCTTCGCGGGGGCGAATGAATTTTAGGAACTCGTCGTAGAATTCGGGTTCGCCGTAACTGGCGAGGCCCATCACCTTGTATTCGTCGCTCGCGCGAAGAAATCCAAGATAGTCCGTGATGGCCGAGTAGAATACGCCGAGGGAATGCGGGTAATTCTTGTGGCGGAGCGGCTGTATCTGCGTACCATAGCCGACCCCGGTCCAAGTGGCGGCAAATTCGCCAATGTAGTCAATGGTGAAGAGGGCGGCAGAATCAAAGGGGCTGACGAGGAACGCGCTGGCGGCATGCGCAGGATGGTGATCCATGAAGTGCACCTGAGCCTTTCCTGCGCCGAGGTGTTTCATTTTCCAAAGGTATTCAGCGTTATGCGCCACTTCATACGCCATGAATCCAGCCGAGTAGAACGGATGAAGAACGCCCTGGATCAGTCGGTACGGCAGACGCCGCGCCAGACGTAATCCAGGGCGCATGTAACAGCCAATATGGTCAACATCCCGGGGCTTTAGCCCAGCGGTTTCCAAGCAATATCGCACCGCCTCATACGGAACCCCGCCCTGATGCTTTATTCGCGTCAGGCGTTCTTCCGCCACCGCCGCCACCAACACACCATCCACCACCAGTGCCGCAGCAGAATCGTGTGAGTATCCGCCGATGCCCAGGATGTTCATGCAGAGGTCATCCCCCTTGCAGTTGTTTCAGGATTTCGGGGTCGTTTTCGTCCATCGCCAATACGGCGTGGCAAGCGTTACAGTCCTGCGGGATCACCTTGCCATCCGCACTCTTCATGGAGTCATCATGGCAACGGAAACATCCATCGGAACGCACGTGGCCGAGGTTGTTAATGTAAGAACCCCATTTGACGTCCATCTCCGGGAAGACATTGTTGCTGTAAATGGTCTGCATTTCGGCGATGGCCGCGTTGATCGCGTCACCCTGCGACTTGAGAACCTCGGGCTTTTCCTTCTCGTAGAACGCACGAATGCTGGAGGCAATCTTCTCCTTGTCCGCCGCTGCGTCCTTGGCTTCCACGCTATTCAGCGCCGCCATACCCGCTTTCTTGATGAAGGGAAGGGCCGGGTCGATGCGCTTGGCTTCCAGCGAGGCATCCAGCTCTTCGTCCGGATGGCGGTAGATGTGGGTGGGACGGTTGTGGCAATCCACGCAGTCCATACGACGCTCTTCCGCACCCGCCGGAATTTCCACGCCTTCACGGCGGAATTCGGTAACGGTGCCATCGGCGCGGTGTACGCGCACGGCGGCCATTTTCTGGCGTTTGTCGTCTGAGGCGATATAGGTGGTCTTCTTGTCGGGGGCCACATGCCAGCTGTGGATGCCGTTGTTGGTTCCACCGCCGCCAATGTGCATCAGCAGGACGGTTTTCTTCGAGGTGTTGGTTTCGTCCTCGTCAAACTTGGTGATCACTTTCATGCGGTCACCCGAAAAGCGTTCTGGCCAGTGGCATTGTTCGCAGGTATCTTGCGAGGGCCGAAGATTCGCGACCGGGGTGGGAATTGGGCGTTCATAGCTGTTCAGCATGGTGGCAATGACCTGACGCGCGCCGGACAATTTGGACTTGACGAACCAAGAGGCACCCGGGCCGATATGACATTGCACGCAGGCCACCCGGGAGTGGGGGGAGCGCATGTAGACGGTATATTCGGGATTCATGACGGAGTGACAAACACGACCGCAGAAGGTGACCGAATCCATGAACAGCAAGCCGCCGTAACTTACGGAGGAAAGAATCAGTATGTTGAAGAAGGTGAGAATGCCGACTAGGATAACCGCGCGCAGAACACGTCGGTTCGTGAAGTCGAGCACCGGCAGGAAACCCTCGTTCGTCTCAGCGGGGCGCTTTGATATGCGCCAGCGCTCCCACAGCGCACCCAAGGGAATAAGCACCAATCCACCGATGAAGACCGGGGGCAGTACCATGAAGGCCATGACGCCTGCGTAGGGCGATTCGGGTGCCATGAGGAGCATAAAGCCCATAATCCCGATGGTCAGCACCGCTCCGGCGGTCGCCAGTGCCGCGCCAAACATCGTAATCCAATTGCGGCCAAAAAGGAGCAGGGCCGCAGCCATCCAAGCTTTAATTCCACGTTGTTCGTTAGGCATTTTCATTCTCCAAATGAGTAATAAGTTGGGACACACACCCCGTGCGTCTCCGATCCGCTCCACCGACTCAGGCCAAGTTACCCTCGGTTGGATTCTCAGCTCTGGGGCCTCGATCAAGACCCCAAGCCAACACACCCAATGCCATTACCACACATTCTATGGAATAGAAGATCAGCAGGGCTTTGGATATGCCGCTGGTAAAGCCGTAGGAATGCAAACCAACGCCGAGTTGGTTAACGCCGAACCATGAAAAGGCCACAACGACCGCTCCAAAGACCGAGGCGAGGTGCAATCCGTAATCCCGGATATATCGCCCGCGCACCGCGTGAAGGATGGTCAACTGCCAGAGACAGATCAGAAGGGCTCCGTTTTCTTTGGGATCCCAACCCCAGAAACGGCCCCAACTTTCATTCGCCCAGATGCCGCCGAGAATGGTGCCCACAATGGAGAACAACAGCGAAAAGCAAAGCACCCCATACACAACGCGATCCAAGGGACGGTAATAGCCCGCCACTTTCTTGTCGACCCGGAACAACTTGCCAAAAACGAAGGCATGCGAAAGTGCGCCCGCCAACAAACCCGCCGCATAGCCTATCGTGATCGTGGTCACATGCGTGCCAAGCCAGAAATTGGTGTTGAGCACCGCCACCATGCTGGGCATGGTATCTTCGCCTTCCATCACTTCATACTTGTTGGCAAGGAACAGGCCGATCATACCGAGGATCGCACCCATCGACAACCCCAGTTTGTTGCGCTGAATCCATTCAATAAACAAGCACACCACGATGGCGCTCCACACTACAAACAGAATGGTTTCATACAGGGTGGTCACCGGGGGCCGCAGCCGGATGGTGCACCGCATGGCGATCGCGATCGCCAGCAGCACGGTAGGAAGCGCAAGCAGAAACAGGTCGCTGCGGTATAGGAGAAGGCTCTTGGGACGCACCCAGGAGGCCGCCACGCCGAGGAAGCACAGCACATAGAAACACAGGCTGTAATAGACCAAGTCCGCTTTGTGGTAAAGAACCTCCAAGCCAATGGCGCGATATTCGCCTCGAACCTGCGCGCGAACCGCGAGTGCGGTGTGCAATGCGCGGGCTTTTTCTGTGAACACAGCGGGGGTGGGGGCGGCATCCGCTAAAGCCTCGAAGGTCGAAAAAACCGCAGCCTCATCGGCGGGCGGGGTTTGTCCTCCGAAGAGTTGTCCAGCCAACGAACCCAAGGAGCGCCACTCAGAGGTGGCGTCCGTCGCCGGGGGCGCTATGAAGCTCAGCGTACTCGCAGAGTCCACAGCTTCGCCCAATGGATTGAGGGCCCGCATGGCGGCGGCATGGCCCGGATCCTGCGCTTGCCCCTGCCGTAATGCCTGCAAGGCAACCGAGAACTCAGCCGCCTTCGGAAAGAGCGCGGATACCGGTTGTGGCCCGGTTCCGGCAGCAAGTGCCGAGAAAGGTCCCGTGTCGCGCAAATCCAGCCGCATGCGCACCACGTCCAGTGCGTGGGTCAGTGACTCAAAATCCATCATGTTCGTGGCCAAGTTAATCAGCTGGGTTTGTCCGAGACGGCGCAGGGGCGCTTCAATTGAGGAATAGGTGCGAGCGCGATCCATCAACAGGGTGCGAGCAGCAACAAGGTCGTCGTAGGAATAACGGTCGCGGCGCTTGGTGTAGGAAAGGCCTAGATCCACAAGCACATCGGAATTCTCGATCAGGAACATCTTGTACTGGCGCGCAGAATCCGGAAAGAAAAGGCAATCCATCAACCACTGCGTGCCGTCCAGTTTTGCCTCCTGAGCATCCCGGCAGCTGCGACGACCGTTGAGCTTGAGCAGCAACACGTCGGCATAGGTCTTGAGCGGTTTGATGCGACCGCCCTCTTGAATGGCCAGAGATTCAAAAAGCCCGACCGCTTCCTTGTCCCAAGCTTGGGTGCGCAACAGCTTCGCGGGAGCCGATGCGGCGGCTGGTGCATCTTGGGCCAACGCGGACAGCGAGGTCAGCACAAAGATAGTGAGCAAAATGGATATCGAAAGGGTTCGTAGTGTTTTCATGAGGATTTCCTCGTTTCCCGCTTCAAATAACGGAACAAAGCCAACAGGAAATGAGCTACCATACCAAGCGCAATGACCAAGCAGGAGTAAAGCGGTACTTGGTCGGCGGGATTGCGCACAACCGCAAGCACGGAATACATGCGGTCACCCGGCTTGGCATTCGGCGGCCCATAGGAGGACTGATAAAAGGTATAACCCAGATGGCGCAACGGCTCATTCATGGTAATTTCGATGGCCTCTTCCACACCACCCTCGATCTTGGTCACACTGCTACGGTATACCTTGGCCATCATTGTGCCCGGATGGCGTTCAAAGGTGAACTTGTCCAAACGCAGCGCAAAGGAAAGCGGAAAACGGCGCTTACGAAGTTCGAAGGTAAAGGTGCGGCCATCCAGCACGACCGAAAAGGGCTTACGCGCCTGGCCCCACAGCAATCCGGGCTTCGCCTCGCCTTGGGTGGGCAAGACCTGAATATAGGCACCCGCATCGTTGGACTCGTCGTCGCGCTCTTCCGGCTGTGGTTCCAGATAGTATCCGTCCACGGTCGGCGGGCCACCGGTGCCGGACGATTTCTTCAGCGCGGTATTACGGGAAAATCGTGAAAGCTTGAGCGTAAAGGGCAGATCACCAAAATTGAATGTGCCTTCCGACTCCCCGGTAAAGCGGGCAAAAGAGGCCTCCTGAATCAGGTATTCTAGGGCTGCATCCGGACGAGACACATCGGTGACCACAACCTCCCACTCATGATAGCTGACGAATTCACTTTGGGTCTCCCCCTCGTTGATGGTGAGATGCCCACCAAAGGATTCGCGGAAGGTAATGTAAGAACCTGCTATGAGCATGCACATGCCGAAGTGCGTAATGGCAACGCCCATCTTCACCCAGCCCTCGCGCA
Source organism: Candidatus Hydrogenedentota bacterium (assembly GCA_903932505.1). Lineage (GTDB taxonomy): Bacteria > Hydrogenedentota > Hydrogenedentia > Hydrogenedentales > CAIZGN01 > CAIZGN01. The sequence continues at coordinate 26,908 of CAIZGN010000355.1, read as the reverse complement.
AACGCAGAAACCCGCCGAGAAGCAGGTTAATGAAAAGCAGCGACATCACCAGATAGCCGCCCGGCAGGGGTATCGGCAGAAATCCAAAGGCCTGGTGAACCAGCACAATGGATTCAAAATATTTTTTTTGGGCAGCGAACAGCCCGTGATCCACCTGATAGAGCGTGCCCAGAAAAGTCAGCAAAAACAACAAAATAAACAGCACGCACGCCAAACCATAGGAAGCCAGAAAATTAAAAGTTTTCTTCAATGCTTGCATCAAACTTTGCTCCACTTGCCCGATTAGCTACCCCACCACTCGAACCCAATCAGCACGCGCTCGACTGTTAGTTTGCCCGCCGCGCAACACTGTCATAGCAATAAAATCTGTTCCGCCACCTAGAGCGTTAAAGGCATGCCGGACGCCCGTTTCCGGATCGTCCGGCATGTCGAATCGCTCGTTACGAAATATTACTTCGCGGCGCTGTGTTTGATCTTCTCGTACGCAGCCTTGAAGTCGAAGGGCTTGTAGTTCGGGCTCTTTTCGTTGTGGCACTTTTTGCAATCAGCTTCCACAACGGCCTTCTTGATGTGAGCGCCCATCTCAACCGCTTCGCCCTTCATCTTCTTTTTGGCGTCTTCGGTATGAATGGAGGCTTTGCCGTGGCAACTCTCGCACTGCACGCCGTCATCGGCCACCAACTCAGCCGGAGCGGCCTTTGTTGCCGCATCGTAGCCCGTCTGATGGCATTCAAGGCACTGCGGCGCGGTGGAGGGGTCGCCAGTGACGCCCATCTTCTTTGCCGATTCCTTCGCCGCATCGGTCTTCAACGTGGCCAGAGCTCCAGCATGCTTGCTGGCTTTCCAAGTATCCCACGCTTTGCCCTTATCTGCTTTGTTATGACACACCTTGCACTTGGCGTTGCCGACATACTTTGCCTCTTGCGCGCTCACCGATCCGACGAGTGCCACGCAGGCGACCAAGGCCAACACCGCAACCAACCCACACAGACTGCTACGCTTCATAGAACACTTCCTTTCGATCGTTTATTCCGCAACGCCACGCGCCACCAGACCGTCCGGTCGCGCAGGCGGAATCCAGCCAGTAAACCGACGCAGAGTATAAGTCTTTTCCGGGCCTCAAGGCAATTTCTTGACTCCCTATTTCCGCCAAAGAATCTGACGAAAAAGCGGGGCGTTCATTCAATCGGCGTGAGAAAAAAAGAAAGGCTGGGGAGCGAAACAAAAAAGAGCCAGGGCGGCATCTTTCTCGGCAAAAAGAAACCGCCCTGACTCAACGAGAAGGCGCGGGAATTACAAACCCGCAGCCGTACGGAGCGCTTGGTCGAGGTCGTCTTGGATATCTGCCAGAGCTTCAATCCCGACGCTGAGCCGGATGTATTCCGGGCTGACGCCGGTCGCCACTTGGTCTTGTTCGGACAATTGGGAGTGCGTCGTGCTGGCGGGATGAATCACCAGGGTCTTCGCATCACCAATGTTCGCAAGGTGGCTGCACAGCTTCACGCTGTTAATAAACTTGATTCCGGCATCGCGTCCGCCCTTGATTCCGAATCCAACAATCGCGCCGTAGCCGCTCTTCAGGTACTTGTTCGCATTGGCGTGATGCGGATGCGTCGGCAGGCCCGGATAATTCACCCAAGCCACAGCGGGGTGCTTCTCCAGCCACTGCGCCACAGCCAGCGCGTTCTCGCAATGCCGCTGCATGCGCACATGAAGGGTTTCAACACCCAGCAGGAACAGGAAGCCGGCAAAGGGGCTCATGCAGCCACCAGTATCGCGCAGCCAGTGCGTACGAATGTGAATGATATAGGCGATATTGCCAATCGGCTTAAGGGCCTCAGTGAAAACAACGCCATGATACGCATCGTCCGGCGCGCAGAATTCCGGCCACTTCGCCGGTTCTTTGTCCCACTGGAACGTGCCGCCGTCCACGATGGCACCGCCCACATGCACGCCGTGGCCACCGAGGAACTTGGTGGTGGAATAAATCACGATATCGATTCCATGCTCAATCGGGCGCAGCAGATAGGGCGTCATGACCGTGTTGTCGCAAAGCACCGGAATCCCGTGTCCGTGGGCGATGTCGGAGATTTTTCGGAAATCGGGCACATCGTTTTTCGGATTGCCCAAGCTTTCCAAATAGACGCAACGGGTGTTTTCGTCCACGAGTTTGGAGATTTCCTCCGGATGGTCGGGATTGAAAAAACGAACTTCGATGCCGAGCTTCTTGAGGGTCTGGGTGAAAAGGGTCCATGTGCCACCGTAGAGGCTCGTGGCCGAAACGAAGTTCTGCCCTGAATGCACGATGGTCAACAAAGCCGCTGTAATCGCAGCCTGTCCGCTGGCAAAGGCTAGCCCTCCCACACCACCATCAAGCGCGGCAAGCCGCTTCTCGAGGACATCGTTGGTCGGGTTCATGAGGCGGGAATAAATGTTTCCAAATTCTTTGAGCGCAAAAAGATTCGAGGCATGATCCGTGTCGTTGAACACGTAACTTGTGGTCGCATAAATCGGCACCGCACGCGCCGTGGTGGTCGGATCGGGCACTTGCCCCGCATGTAACGCCAAGGTTCCCAGTTCTTGCTGACTCATGTTCTTCCCTTTCTATCGATTCCGCTGGAACCGACGCTCGAATTTCCACTTTGAAATTCGTGCCTGTTTAAAAACCGCCTATTCAAGTAATACATTCCCTGCCTGATGAAGAAAACAGCACCAAACAACTTAATTCCGATTAAGGCAACCAAGATTACGCTTAATGATAGCAAAGAAAAGCGGTTAAGTCAACTTTCCTGCTGGATTCGCCAACCACGGGGTTCGCAGGCTATGCGCTCGCCACCACACTGTTTCGACCGCCATTCTTCGCGCGATATAGTGCGGCATCGGCCTCCTCAAACAAAACCCGGGGTGGCAAGTCGCTTCGATTGTTCGAACAGGCGACCCCGATGCTGACGGTGAGTTTCAGCCCCAGTTCCGTGAAGGATTCTTTTTCTATGGTCTCGCGGATGCGCTCGGCAAGTTCTACGGCATTTTGCATGGAACTCTGGAGGGAAATGACTGCAATTTCCTCGCCACCAAACCGAAACGCCTGATCCGTGCTTCGAAGATTGAGTGTAAGGCGCATGGCCATCTCGCGCAACACCTGGTCGCCCACCGAATGCCCGTGGAGATCATTGACCTGCTTGAAATGATCGATGTCGAGCAGACACAGCCCTACCTGCTGTCCCTGAACCTCGGCACGCTGCAGGTCACGTGCCAAGCATTGATCAAAATGACGGCGTGCAAAGAGCAGCGTAAGGTCATCCGTTACCGCCAGATGATATAGGTAGGCGTTTTTAAGGGAGGCTGCGATATGCTCCGTCATCATAAGGGCCAGCATCTGCTCAGAGGCGTCGAACGCACCCTCAGCCTTGCGCACCACAAACATCGCGAGCGGTGCGTCCTCAAAGGCGGTGAAGAGAAATAGCTCTCTAGAATCGGCGGAGGCGTACACCCCGGATTCTTTTGAGGATTTCCAGGCGGCCAATAACCCGGCCCAAGAATCCGGCACCGGGAATTTTCGGCGTTCCACCTCGGTCGCGCCTTCACCGTAGGACACCCACCTAAACTCATCGTTGGGTCCGGGCAGGATGACATCGACCGACAGCAGACCAAAGGTGTTCCGTAATATTTGCGCGGAGACGGAACGAAGCTCATCCACGTTGATTGTGTTGCTCAGATGCGTCAGCAACTCGTACAGGCTCTGCAATTGCCGCTCCTGACGCACATAGTTTTTGAGGTGACGGTCAAAGCTGTGCTGCACACCCCTCGAAGCGAGCAGGGTGATTATGAGTCCGCCAACCAGCAAAACCAGACCCACGCGGAAGACGGGGGCCAGCACGGCGACCGCTGACCGGTCAATAATCAGCTTCCCGTTGTGTGTGCTTGCCTGGTCATGGCATGTGCTGCATTCGGGCTTGTTTTCCTCGGCGGCGATGCTGCGTAGAATCAGTCTGCCATCCTCCATGAGGATTGTATTGGACTGATTCAAGTGGTGTTGGTTGTCTCCGTGGCAAGCCAGGCAGGACGGATCCGTGTTGCGGTCGAACCTCTTTCCCACATGACCCGGGTTGGAGCTCATGGTCACCTTTCCGGAGCGGTCCAACAGAAAAATCTGCGTCATTGACGGACTTTCGCGCTGGATGTCCTCCAAGGCCGCAGTAATCTTTCCCTTGTCCCGGTCCATCATGAGAGGCCGCAGACTCACGCTGATTGCCGCGCTAAGTTCCTCCGTCTCGTAACGGCTGTACAGCAGGAACTGATAAGAAAAAAGGGCCTCCATGAAGAAAACCGAGACGAGAAACACCCCGACCATGCCCAATCGGGTGCGATTCTTTACGGCTTGGAGCCAAGGGTAGATGGAAGCCTGAATACGTGCTCTCACCGACCGATCCCCAATAGGGAGGAGAGGGTATGAGCGTATGTCGGGCCGTTGAACATCAAACGTACTCCTCCCACTGGTATTAAACAAAGCATTATAGCAGGGAACGGTTCCCGAGAAAGCTAAATTCCCTGGAAAGCGCACCCGGTCGTGCGACGACCCACTGGAGATGTTCTCCTGTCCAGTGCTTGGTGCGCTTGGATGAGCGAAAGGTCGCCCTCCTCAACCACGCCGCACATGGGAGCTGGTGGAACCCTTTTAGCAATCCCGGTATTGAATGAGACAGGAATCACAGACCTCTTGCTTGATGGGGCCTCAGTTGGGGTATCCTATATATTGTGGTTTGCTGCCATAATTGATACAATATAATTGGTTTTTCTGAAATTTGGCCTTAGACGACCGTATGGCGCCGGCAGCGCTTCGTGGAACTATGCTCAACCTGCTTCGATACTACCGAGAAACACGCCGTGGGCCATTGCGCAGGTCAGTGATGGTGTCGGTGGGTTTGCACGTGTCGCTGTTGTGCAGTGCGGTCATTTTGTTTCAGTGGAGTACCCGTTTGAATCCCGTGACCATTCAGATGGGAGAGATCGGGGATCCCGGGGCTGCGGAGTCCGACAAGGCACCCGGACTGGGAGTACCCAAACCACCTCCACCGGCGGAGAAGCCGAAGCCAGACCCGCCGAAACCGGATCCGCCAAAGCCCGATCCACCGAAGCCAGACCCGCCCAAGCCGGATCCCCCAAAACCTGATCCGCCCAAGCCGGATCCGCCAAAGCCTGATCCACCGAAACCCGAGAAGCCGGAAAAGAAACCGGAACCTGAGAAGCCGGAGAAAAAGCCCGAGCCAGAGAAACCGGTGAAGCCGGAAAAGAAAACCGAGCCGCCCAAGAAGGATCCGAAGAAGGCTGAAGCTAATTCGTCCGGGAAGAAAGACCCGAAGGCGACTTCCACCGACCCGAAATCGACCGCGAATCCCACGAAGACAGCGCCGGGTAAGGCGGGTTCGCCCACAGGGTTGCCGTCCCAAACAGGGCCCGCCAAACCTGGGGTCCGCAGTGAAGGCATGCCATCGGTACTGGACGGTTGGTGCCGCAATTTGCAGCGCAAGGTGGAAGGCGTGTGGGTGATGCCGGAGGGGATGATTCTGCCACCGGACAATCAGTTGGCGGAGGTGGCTTTCTCGGTGGACCGAGCGGGAAATCTAATGGATACCCCTCGGGTCGTGAAGGAAGCTGCCGACCCGGGCTTGGGTCAATCGGGTGTTAATGCTATCATGATGGCGGCACCGTTCCCGCCCTTGCCGGAAGCGTATGAACGCACGAGTCTGACCATTGTTTATGTGTTCGGCGTGGAGTGATGCCGCGTCAGTTAACCGATAGAGGAAAGGAGTTTGATGTGAAACGCAATAAGACGATTCTTGTGGGCCTTCTTTGTGCCAGTATGGCTTGGAGTGCAGTGGCGCAGACCGCCGATTCTGCGACGGGTTCTCCGGAGGCCGTACGCTTGGATTCAAGGCAGGCAGGCGGGGACAACCGTATTCCCATTGCCGTGCCGCCTTGTGCCACGCTGGATGCCGGGCTGCTGACCGTTGCCACGGAGCTGGCCCAAGTTGTGGCGGATGACTTGGTCTTCACGGGCCTTTTTAAGGTTCTTGCGCCCAATCAATTCCCTCCGGGATTCGCTGGACTTCCAGCTGATCCCAACCAAATCAATTTGGATGCCTGGAAAGGGGCCGCAGAAAACCTTGTCTATGGGGTGACCCAGGAAGAGGGCGGGGTGCTGGTTTGCCAGTTCCGGCTTTTTGATGTGAAGGGCAAGGAGCAGGCCTTGGGTCAGGAACTGCGGGTGGAAAAAACGCACCCGCGTCTGGCCGCGCACCGTTTTTCAGAAGAAATCATCCGTGTGCTGAACGGTACGCCCGGTATCGGCACCTCTGAGATTGTCTTCAGTTCCGGAGCCACTGGTAAGAAGGAAATCTATGTGTCAGATTATGACGGTGCGAACGTGAAAGCCCTCACCAAGCACGGCTCGATCTCCATCCGCCCCAAACTGTCCCCCGACGGAAACAAAGTCGCCTACCTGTCGTACAAAGATCGCTATTCGTTCCTGTACGTGTATGACCGTCGCACCGGAGCCTCAGTGCCGCTCTCCAAAGAAGTCGGCCTGAATTCCTCGCCCACTTGGTCCCCCAAGGCTGACCGTTTGGCCATGACGTTGAGTAAGGATGGCAACACCGAGATATACTTGCGTGATCCTGACGGCAAGAACCCTGTGCGCCTGACTCGGAACAAAGACGGGGACACCTCGCCCTGCTTCTCGCCCGATGGCAGCCGTATTGCTTTCGTCAGCGACCGGGGCGGCAATCCGCAGATATATGTCATGGGTGTAGACGGCAGTGGCCAGACCCGGATATCGACCCAGGGCGGGAATTCGTATGACCCCTCGTGGTCGCCGGACGGGCAGAAGATCGCCTATGCGGTGGAACGCAAAGGACAGGGGTTCCAGATTTGGTCCATGGCACCGGATGGATCGAAGGCCACCCAATTAACCGAGACCGGCACCAATGAGTCGCCCTCCTGGTCCCCCGATAACCGTCACGTCATTTTCGCGCGTTCAAGCGTCCTGTGGACCGTGAATGCGACAACCTTTGAACAGCGCCAAGTACCCCGCATCAGCCAAGCCTGCGAAGGCCCGTGCTGGGGACCTCGTCGGCAGTAGCCCACGGGAACTACGGACAGAGCAACATTTACCGGCGCGTCATTCCCGTGAGGGGAATGACGCGCCGGGTACGGAACTGGATTTATGGGCGAAAAGACCATCGTTACCAATCGCCGCGCGCGGCACGACTACCACGTCCTTGAGACCTTCGAGGCGGGTATCGCACTTGTCGGCACCGAGGTCAAATCCCTACGGGTGAACGGCAGCATGACACTCAAGGATTCCTACGCCGATCTGGCGAGGGGCGGGCTCGTGCTTGTCGGGGCGCACATCAATCCCTATGAGCAGGGCAACATTTACAACCACGACCCCGAGCGGCCGCGTAAACTGCTCATGCACAAGCGGGAAATCCTCAAGCTGGGCCAACGCGCTGCCGAAAAGGGCTTTACCATTATCCCCTTGAGCGTGTATTTCAAGAACGGATTGGTGAAGGTTGAATTGGGCCTCTGCCAAGGCAAGCAGACCGTCGACAAGCGCGCGACCATCAAGGAGCGGGAGAGCAAGCGGGATATGGATCGCGCACTCAAGACCGTGCGCAAAGGGTCGTCCAGTGTTTGACGCCCATCCCGGGGCTCGCCCCCTGTTTGCGGAAATGCCCATCCGCATTGGCACCTACGATATCGACATGCACAACCATGTGAACAACGGGGTCTATGTCCGCTGGCTCGAGGACCTGCGCTACGAAGTTTTGCGCATGCACTACCCGCCAGAACTCCTCGTGGCGCAAGGTGTCATGGCGGTTCTGCACTCCACCTATATCGTGTATCATAGGGCCCTTCGCCTTTTCGATGAACCGCTGGGCCGCATGTGGGCCAGTAAAATCGGACGCGCCACCCTCACCCTGGAGGCGGAATTCGTGGTTAACGGCGTATGTCACGCGCAAGCCACCCAACGCGCCATGCTCGTCCAAATCGGAACCAGCAAGGCCGCCCGCTTCCCCCGCGAACTCCTCGACCGCTTTCAGGCCCAAAATCACGAAGCCTGAAAAAGAATCCAGCAATTTCTTGCTCCTAATAAGTACATTCTTCAGGCTTCAGCCTGAACCCTCACCCGCCTTTTGCGTTTGCACTCACCCGTGTTTATGTGGGACTATGATGGAAATGTCCGGGACGGTCTCCGCATGCGTATGGGGGCTGTTCTGAGACCGTGGAATTAACGGCAAAGGAGACTATCGAACGATGAAACGGCATTGGACAGGTATGGCGATTCTCGCGCTGGCACTGACGCTGGTATCCGGGGTGTGTATGGCTGCGGACAAGGCACCCGAAGCCAAACCGGCCGAAGGTGGTGCCTTCTACACGGGTGGCGCACCTGCTGCGGAGGCCATCGGATGGCAGATTGGCTGTCAAGCCTACAGTTTCAACAAGTTCACCTTCTTCGAGGCGGTGGACAAGACGGCTTCCATGGGGCTGCACACCATTGAGGCCTATCCTGGACAGGCGCTGAGCAAGGAGCATCCCGAAATCCAGCTCAGCCATGACATGGCGAAAGAAAACTACGCGCTGGTGCTGGACAAGCTCAAACAGGCGAACGTCACCCTCCGCAATTACGGCGTGGTTGGTCTGTCCAACGATGAAGCAGCGAATCGCAAGGTTTTTGAATTCGCCAAGGCCATGGGCATCGAGACCATTGTTTCTGAGCCTCCCATGGAAGCCTTGGACTTGGTGGACAAGCTGGCGAACGAGTACAAAATCAACGTCGCCTTCCACAACCACCCCAAGCCCAGCAAGTATTACGACTATAAAGCGGTGCTGGAAGCCTGCAAGGGACACAGCAAGCGGCTGGGATCCTGCGCCGACACCGGCCACTGGATGCGCTCCGGCATCAATCCCGTCGAAGCCATCAAGGCGCTTGAAGGGCACATCATTTCGCTGCACATCAAAGACCTCAATGAAGCCTCCAAAGACGCTCATGATGTGCCGTGGGGTTCAGGCAAGGCTGACATGCACGCGATTCTCACCGAATTGCACCGCCAGGGTTTCAAAGGCGTGTTCAGCGCGGAATACGAGTACAACTGGATGAACTCCGTTCCCGAAATCGCCGAAGGCGTCAAGTACGTCAATGGCGTGGCTGCTGAACTTAGCAAGAAATAAGCCCGCGCGATACTGAAAACAATCGCGGGGAGAGGTCAGCCTCTCCCCGCGATTTTGATTTGTGGCAACGCACCTACCAGATGCGAAGGCGTTGGCGACGGGCGGCGGAGGCGGCCAGTGGCGCGATGTTCTCCGCAGGCATGGGGAAGGATTCCTCGTCCCCGTCTTTACCACCTTCATCCTCGTGCTCCTGGGGTGTCGAGGGTTCCAAGATGGGCAGCAGATTGTCCGAAGGCGCAGGCAAGGGCCGCAGGGCCCGTTTGGGAAGAGGGGCGTCATACTCGCGCTCATCCTGCCGTTTCTGGCGATTGGGCACCAACGCGTAGCCGATAATATCGCCCAAGTCCATAAGAAACGCGATGATCATTAGGAAAATCTCTTTGAAACCAACGGTATGCCAGTCAAAGAGCTTCGCGAACACCGCAAAGAGCGGGTTTTCCAACCGAACCACATCGGGCAGCCGAACGCCCGAGGCTGAGGCCAGATCTTTGCATTCGACCCGCAATTGCCCCTGCATGGCGTCGACCTCATCAAGGGTGGCGGGGGGGGTGCCACGCAGAATGACGTCCGCCTTCTCCTTGGTGCTCAGGGCGGCGTCGACAGCGTCCAATTCCACCTGCGCGGTCTTTTCCAGCACGGTCAGCTTGTAATCCTCGTTTTTGGCGAGGTTTCCATAACCAGACGGGGCTCTGCGCAAACCTTTCACCTCAGCGGCGAGTTCGCCCTGCTGTTTCGCAATATCCTGAAGCAAACCCGTCTTTTTTTTGCTCAAATCCGCCGTGGCCTTCGATAGGAATTCTTCGTAAACCGAGCGCATCCGGTCGTTCGAATACCGAAGGAAAAAGTCCCGGTCGGCTGTGCGGTACAAGACGTCAAGATTGAAGGCAATCGAGATAAAGGCCACGATTGTCATACCTGCGACGCCGGGGATGCTCAGCCGCTTTTCGCCCTGGATGACCGCGACTTTGAGCGCGAACAGCATGATGCCAATCGCCACAGACATTCCCAGTGCCATCACCGAACATTGCCACACCACGCCATTGGGCAAGGGGATTCCCACCGTCGGTTCCGGAAGGATCGAATCGTGGAGGCTCGTATAGGTGGTCCACATCGACACTATGCCCAGCAGAACAACGGCAAGCACAAAAAGAGACCGCACAATGATGCCCATGATATAACTCCCAAGTAGTAGAATAGACACCCGTATACTATGTCCGCTCGCGCCAAAAAGTTTCAAGCAGTTTGGTAAAGCCGGATTTTTTATTTTATCATTTTGCGCATATTGCCGATGCCCGGTGAAAAGAACCGGGCCCGATACCCGAAGGTAGCGGACCCGGTTGAATGGCTAACGGGAAGGTTCTCTATGCGCCGTGGTGTGGGTCGTCACCCGCGTCTTTTCCGGTTACCCGCTCGAATTCAAGCGGATGACGCGCCTTGAAGTCTTCCTCGGTGATTCGACCTGTGATCCACGACCAGTTCATGGGGTAGGTGTGCGGGTCGAAAATCATGTAGTAAAGGTGCCACACGACAATGGTCAGCATCGCCAACCATGCTTCGTAGAAGTGGATAAGTGCCATGATATCCAGCACGATTTTGGGTAGGAACTTGAGGAATATGTTGACGAACCACATGCAGAAGCCGGTGACCACCATTACGAAAGTGCCCCACCACATGCCCCAGTACTCAAATTTCTCGACGTAGCTATATCGACCGAAGCGCGGCTGGGTTTTCGAGAGACCGACGACATAGAGCATGTTGCGCAGGACGTCGAAGAAGTCTTTCGGCCACATCATAAGCGCCCGGAATTCCTCGCGCCCGCTCTTGGTGAAAACGAGGTAAATCCCGTTGACCAAGGAGAGGGCGACCAGCGCGATGGCTGCGGCGCGGTGGATGACGCCGCGCATGGCCAGACCATAGTCGCCCACAAAGATTGCTTGAGCCCACCAGGTATCCGGGTAACGAAGGGCGAAACCGGTGATGGTCAAAGTAATAAACGACACGGTTAGCACCATGTGGCCCATGGTCTGTCCGAGCGAGAAACGCTTGTAGGTATCCTTCCCGCGAAGTTCCTGGAAGAACTTACCCAGCATATGGCGACCCATGATGAGGGAATTATGGAAGGTCATGCCGCCGATGGTCAGCACGATCAGCACAATATAGATGAGGCGGACGATGCCGAGCGCTTTTTGCTTCGGATCCGAGGGCAGCACGTGCACCTGGCCGGTGGTAAAGTTTTCGTTTGCATTTTCGTGGCATTTTCCGCAGGTCTTGACCAGATTGGCCATGTTGGTCGAAGAGGCAGAATCCCGGGAGGGAAGGATGCTGTGCACCCCGTGGCAGCTCGTGCAACTGGCCACAACCTTGGAGCCAGCGGCACTCGCCATGCCGTGGTAACTGTCCATGTAACTCGCGGAACGCATCGTCTCAATGCCATAACGCTTCATGACGCGCTCGTCGTCGTGGCAGCGCGGGCAGGTCGAGCGCGAAACGTTTTCACGGCTCACCGAGGATCCCGTGTTTTCCGATGCTTCGATATCGTGCTCACCGTGGCAATCATAGCAGGTGGGCGCGTCTGGAATGCCTTCTGCCAGTGCTTTGCCGTGGATACTCTTGGCGTATTCCTCAACCACGGCGGGGTGACAGACACCGCAGGTCTTGGGCAGATTCATGCGATTCACACTGGAGTCCGTATCTTGGGAGGAATGCATGGAGTGCGTGCCATGGCAACTGGAGCAGGAGGCCGCTTTCAGGTTTCCTGCGAGAATGGCCTTCGCGTGCGTGCTCTGCATATACGCATCCGAGGGATGCTGCACAGAAATCATGTGGCGGGCCACAAGTTCTGGATTCGAGTGGCACTTGCCGCAGGTGGCGGGCTGGTTCACCGGAGACATGGAGGACAGGGGATCTTTCGCCGCACGAATGTCATGCTTGCCGTGGCAGTCGTCGCAACTTGCCACATCCTTGTCGCCCTTCGCCAGAGCCAACCCGTGCAGGCTCTTCGCGTACTCTTCCTGCTCGGCATGGCATTCGCCGCAGTTCACGGTCTTGAGCTTGGGATTGTGCGGCACTTCGGTGATGTCAGCATGGCACGAAACGCAGCCATTGTCCTTGTGCACCGATGCCGCAAAGACCTTGGCATCCACATACAGCGAACGCCCGGCATCGTTTTTGATGTCCGCTTCGCCGTGGCACTGAAAACAGTCGGCGTCTTCCACCGCCCACACCATCTCCGGTATAGCAAAGCATCCCAACACAACCGCGCAACATATCCCGACCATCCATCCACTAAACCGATTCATGCGCTTCTTCTTTCCGTCATCCAAGGTTACGACCTATCACCAGCCCAACGTTCCGTCGCCAGAGAGGCGGACGCTGAGGCAAACAAAAACGCGCTATCGATTGCTCTCGGGCGCGGGGGAATCCCCGCCACCGATAATCACTGATAACCAAAGATCATGGAGTACAGGATGAATATCACCATGGAGAATCCGATCAGCAGGGCAAGATTGCCGAACAGGATCGCCCAGAATTGGAATTCTTTTGGTGCGTCTTCGGGAACGATGTGCTTCTCAAGCTCACCACTCTCCACCAGTTCCTGATACTGCCGGGGACGCTCATGCATGAGCTCCTCGACGGTCATGCGGCTGGTGAACATCGCCATGTCCATCGGGAACTTTTCCGGACGGAAATGGGTGTTGAAGAAGTGGATCGTGAAAATGAACCCGCAAGCCAGCAAAGCTTCGTCACTGTGGATGATGGTTGCCACGTTGATGAACCATCCGGGGAACAGCTTGGTCATTTGTTCAGGGAACCAAAGCATGAGCCCGGTGGAGCCGATGATGGCCACACCCCAGAACACCGCAAAGTAGTCGAATTTCTCCCAATAGGTCCACTGTCCGTACGCCGGGCGCGGATCGAGGTGCATGAACCACTTCATGGTCTGGATGAATTCCTTGAGGTCAGTCAGGTTGGGTACCAGCGACTTCGAACCCAAAAACATCTGGAACCACGTCAAACCGCCCCGGCGCTTGTGCTCGACAACGACCACCAAATGCACGACGAACAGAATTATCATGACGACCGCGCACGCTCGGTGAATGCCGCCCATCGTGTGGAATCCGCCCATCATTCGGGATAGCCACATGGCCCAAGGCATATAGGAAAATTTAAGGGCCATACCCGTCACGGCCAAGCCCAGGAAACAGCAAATCAACACAAAGTGCATCTGCCGGATGATGGGGTCAAACCGCATGAAGAGGCGCTGATCCCCTTCGCCCACACCCTCACGTTTGCGTCGCAGTTCCCGGAAGGAACGGGGCAACCAGGCCAGCGTGTGCAAGCCGAAGAAGGCGAACGTACCTGCCAGAAGTGCCGTCATCGCCCAGAATGTGTAAAAGAGGATCGGGTACTTCTTGGGATCGTGGTGGGTCGCGTGAGTGAGATACCCCGCAAAGCGACGGTTCGAACCCTCATGGCATTTGCTGCATGTTGCCACGATGTTGTCGCGGCTCACATGCGAATTCGGATTTGTCACGGCCAGAATGTCGTGTGCGCCATGGCAATCATGGCATTTCGCCGTTGCACCTGCGCCCAGTTTTGAGACTTTGCCGTGATACGTGTCGAAATAGGTTTCAGCAATCTCTGCGTGGCACTTGCCGCAGGTGCCAAGAATGTCCTGACGGAACTTGTCTTGGTCAGTGCGTGCAATAGTGTGCGCGGTGTGGCAGGTGCTGCACACGGGCAGCGGCTTGTCGGTCTTGGTCACCAAGGGTGAATGGATGCTCTTCTCGAAGGCTTTTTCCACGCCCTCATGGCATGCCCCGCAGGTCTTGGGCAGGTTCGCCGGATTGACGCTCGATTCGGGATCGCTCGCTGGAAGCGGGCGGTGCGCCGTATGGCAGCGTGTGCAGGTCGCCGTGACCAGCAATCCACTATCCAGAAGGCCCTTACCGTGAATACTCGAGGTATAGTTCCCGATGATGTCAATCTGGGTGCTATGCAGCCGTTTGGCAGCCTGTTCGCCATCGCGGTGGCACTTGCCGCAAAGCGCGGGCACGTTCTTTGGGAAGGACGGAGAGGCCGGGTCATTCTTTGATTGGGTGCCGTGACCGCTATGGCAGTCCAGGCATTCTGGTGCATCCGGGTCACCCTTGGCCAGCAGTTGGCCGTGGATACCGCTGGCGTGCTGCGTTACTTGGTCTTGGTGGCAGATGGAGCAGTCCACCTTGGTCGGCACCGTTTCGCAGGGGCGCGACTTTGCGGGATCGGCACCCGTATGGCATTGCGCGCAGCGCTTCTCCTTGTGCATCGAACCGCCAATTTGGGCGACATCCACTACGGGAATCTCCCGCTTGGCACCCTGAATCACCTTGTCGTGGCAGGCCATACAGTCCTTATCACTCACGCCGGTGTCGTAATAGACCTTGCGCGCGGCGTGGGGCTGATGGCAATCAATGCATATGGGGACTTTGTTCGGGTCTTTCTCCCAAAGCTCGCCGTTGATGACCTTGCGATGGACCTGCTCGATCAGGGTGTGGCACTTTTCGCATGTGGCCACCACATTGTCGCGGTTAATTGTTGATTTGGGGTCGGTGTGGGGGAGTACCGAGTGCGCCGTGTGGCAGCTATTACAGACGGCGGTTACCTTCAACCCCTTTTTCAGCAGACCCTCACCGTGAATACTCTCGGTGTAGTGCTGGATGATATCTTTCTGCTCGATATTCCGGGATTGTCCCACGGGCGCGTTGTCCGCGTGGCACTTGCCGCAGGTCTGCGGTACATGGATGGCGTTTACGGAGGAGTTCGGATCGTCCAGCGGCTTGATGTCGTGCTTGCCATGGCAATCAGCGCAGGCGGGCGCGAGCGGATCGCCCTCGGCCTGTTTTTTTCCATGGGTACTCTGGACGTAGACATCCCCCTGCTCCTTGTGGCATTCCGCGCAATCGACCTTCTTCAGGCCTTCGGGGTGAGGAACTTCGGCGATGTCGCTATGACACGCGGTGCAACCCAAGGGACCGTGCATGGACGTGTCCACGATCTCTTTGTCGATGTAGAGGGAAATCGTTTTACCATCGGGCTTTTGGATGGTGAAATCTTTTTCTCCGTGACAGGCGAAGCACTCCGTGTCTTCCACGGCCGCGCACCACGGTGACACCATCCACACCATCACACAACAAACAACAACCGCAAGCCTGAATTTCATTCCGTCATTCCTAAGATTTTTTTTCGAACGATGTCGACCATTGGCCGACATGAACACGCACCCTGCACTCATGGTTCACGCAGGGACAACCGTTGCACCGCAGCACCTTACAGCCCCAAACACACTCTGCCCAGTCACAAACACCTGATTTTATATCATTCCATCGCGCCAAATCAAAGTATATCCCAGAATTTCAAAAACTTGTTTATGCGGATGGTCTCTTGCTAAGATTTCAAATTCCTAGGGTGCTTTCGAGCACCGAAACCGCAGCTACTTAACCCTCGATTTGGAGTTGTCCATGGAAAGCGTGATTGGACTGCACTGGATCGACGTGCTGATCATTGTCATATATATGGTCGGTTCGTTGGTGCTTGGCTCGTACTGTACCCGATATGTGGATAGTGCGGAAGACTTCTTTACAGCCGGAAAATCGTTGCCCTTCTGGGCCATCGGTTTTTCCATCGTGACCTCGGACATCGGGGCCACCGACTTTGTGGCCGTCTCAGGTGCGGCCTATAAGTACGGCGTTGCAGCCGCCAACTTCGACTGGATGGGTTCCATGCCAGCCATGGTGGTGGCCGCCTTCGTCTTTGTGCCCTATTTCTGGCGCTCTGGCGTGTTTACCATTCCTGAATTCCTCGGTCGTCGCTACAATTCGGCTGTCCAATTCATCAACGGCTTGATCTGGGCGTGGCTGCTCTTCATCGGCCTGGCCATGATGCTGTGGATTACGGCGGACAAGCTCATTTTCACTATTCTGGGCTGGGATCGCTATGCGGTGGTCTGGATGACCGCCCTCATCACCGGGTTCTATACCACCACCGGTGGTTTGACCGCTGTGGTCTTCACGGACGTTGTTCAGCTTATCGTGATGTACGTCGGTGGATTCGGTCTGCTCGCACTTACCGTCTGGGAAGTGGGCGGCTGGGGTTCCTTGACGACCCAAGTGCTCGCCAAAGGCCCGGAGTACGCCAACCACTTCACGCTGCTGCTGCCCAATGACACGACAACGCCTTTCCCCTGGACCGGTATTGTCTTCGGGCTGGGCGTGGTCATGGCCATCGCGTATATGAGCGGAAATCAGGTGGTTGTGCAGCGTACGCTTGGTGCCCGCAGCGAGTGGGACGCCAAGGGCGGCATGCTCTTTGCCGGACTCTTGAAATCCATGATTCCCCTCATGGTCGCCCTTCCCGGCCTCTGCGCCGTGGTGCTTGTGCCGCATCTGGACAATCCCGATCGCGCCGTTCCCGAGATGATTCGTCTGCTCATGCCGGCGGGGTTGCGGGGACTCATGTTCGCCGCCCTCTTTGCCGCGCTGATGTCGCACATATCCGCTCAGCTCAACTCCACCGCCACCATTACCATCACCGACATTGTCGGTCAGATCCGGAAATGGTTCGGAAAGCCCGCCATGACCGAGAAGGTCGCGGTGCTCTGGGGGCGCTCGGCAACCGTCTTTTTCATCATCGTGTCCGCCGCCTTGGCCAAGCCGATTGGCGATCAGGAGTCCATCTACGTGTTCTCCCAGATGCTGCTATCGCTCTTCCAAGGACCCATTTTCGCCATTCTGCTGCTCGGCATCATGTGGCCCCGCGCCAATAGCGCCGGTGCGCTCGCTGCCTTGTGCATCGGGGTGCCCTTCTGCTTCATTCTCAATTTCACGCCCGGTGTCTTCACCATCAGCGATCCGTTCCTTTATGTTGCCATGTACTCCTTCCTGCTGAGTCTGGTCGTCACCGTGGTCGTGAGTCTGCTCACCAAGCCCGAACCTGCGGACAAGATCCGCGGGCTTACTTGGGGTTCCGTGGTGCTTAGCGCCGAGGCCCAAGCCGCGCTCAACGACCAGATCGGAGAACGGTAGGCATGTCTCGTCTAATGAACAGTCAAAAAGCGCGTCACGAAAGCGCGTTTCCTGAACGCTTGAAGAAGGAACAATCCATGATTACCGCAGCCGGACGTTCCATGAGGGTCTTTGGGGCTCTGCTTGTTGCCCTGCTGATGCTGGGTGCCAGCGTGGCCCGTGCCGCCGACGAATTGCCAACGGCCCCCGGGGTCTATATCAAGATGAAATCTGGCGAGCTGATCGAATTGAAGGCCGCCAAACCGTTTCAATACACGACAAACAAGCCCGAGCCTGCTCTGAAGATTAAGGGTGGCGCGAAGGCCTTGCCGATTGGTGATCCCCTGCAGAAGCAGTATCTGGTGGGTAAGGCCGATATCAAGGCCAATCTCCCCGGTATTCAAGGCTTCTACATCAAGGGCGACTTTGACCTCTCCGCCTTATCAATCACCCGGTTTTCACCCGCCGTACTGACGGGCGATGTGACGGTGAACGAAGGGAGTGATACCGGGCCCGGCGCGAAGAAACTTGGCAGCTACTTTGATTCACGTATCGGGTGGATCATACCGGACCTCCTTCAGCCCGTAGAAAAAGAACCCAAGCTGTATTGGGTGGGCTTGGCGGACAGCACCGGTCTGACCATTGTCGACATCGGCTTCCTCGCAGTGACCATGGGCAAAGACCAATGCTTCCCCTTCGTCGGCTACAATGATTATGAACGTTTCAAAGCGTGGGTGGAATCCTCTTTTGAACCGATTTTTGCCCGGCCCCTGAAATTCGTTTTCACGCCCATCAACGACTTCTGGAACCGATTCTACAAGCCGTATGCCATGATCTGCGCCCTCAGTTTGTTCCTTGGTGCCATGCTATGGGTCAACCTCATTCTAAAGAAAGACTACGTGAATAAAGGGCGTCCCTTCGTTGCGTGGTACACCGACTTGCGTCTGTGGACCGTCATCTCGATGATGCCCCACGTGCTTGTCTATTTCTATTTCAACCGATAGGAGCTGATATTCATGGATCTCCTTGATGCCAAAGAAGAACCTGTTGACATCCAGAAACGGGATGGTGAGACCTATTTTGCCATCGGTCTGTATATCTTCGTGATTGGGATTCCTGTCGTATTCGGCACGTTCTTTTCCCTCTCCAACATACACGCAGCGGTCGTGAATTTCTGCGCCGGGGTAACGCTGGTCGGCGGTGGTTGCATCGGCATGTTCTACGGCCAATTGCTCAAGCGACGCAGCGCGGCCAAGAAATAACTGGTTGTGAAACGTCTGCTTGCTCTTCCTTTGCGCTACACCGGCGGGGAGGCGGTTTCGATCTTTAACCGCCCCCGCCTTTTAAATCTATATGGACTGATTTGCCGTTCCATTGGTGTCGCCCAACCAGGTGACCCCGCCAGCCGGATCCCGCCCTTTGTCGAGACGCTCTGGATGCCCGCCTATGCAGTTCGACTGAGCACCCAGTTGCGGGGCAAGCCGAGTGACGATATCTGGGTGTCGGTCGATGGTTGCGGTGGACACGTCCACGTGTTGGAGGCCACCAGCCACTTTGCCCTTCGTGATATCGAGGAAGAAACCTTCGAGCCCACCATCGAAGAGTCGGCAGCCTGTGACCTCGGCCGCAAGGGACTTCTCTACTACACCCTCCGTCAACGCCGCCTGTTCAAGCCCATCGTGCAGGCGGTCGAAGAAGTCGACCTTTTCTGGTACCCCGTCTGGGTGTGCTATCGGCCGCGCCATTTTGGCACCCGCGTTGATTTCAAAGTGCTTGACGCCAACACGGGCCGAATCGGTGGCGCACGCCTCCGAATCGCCGTCATCAACGGACTCATCGCAAAGCGGAAACGCGACTAGAAATGTCTTGCGGGTTTGTTCCCTAACCGTTGCTGGCCAGCCCGAAATTGCGGGCAAAACGCTTGAGGAAGCCGCCCTGAGACGGTTCTGCGGCCACCGGCTGATGGGCCAGGCGATTGGCCACCACCTGCATGAACTTTGCGGCCGGGCAGTTCGGGTACGCGAGCGTAAACGGCTGGCTCTGCATCACCGCCTGGGACACATGCGGGTCGCGGGGGAGAAATCCGAGAAACGCCAAATTCTTGCCCAGATAATTTTGCGACACGCCCGAAAGCTTGCTGGCTACCGCCTTGGCCTGCTCCTGACTCGCCGTCATATTCACTAAGAGCCGTATCACCGCATTTTCGCGGTTCGCGTGGATGGTCTTGAGCATTGCATACGCATCGACGATTGAGGAAGGCTCGGGCGTCGTGACCAGCACGACCTCGTCCGCAGCCGTCGCAAAGGCCACGGCGTTGCGTCCAATACCGGCCATTGTGTCGATGATGATGAAATCCGCCTCGCCTTGGATGTCCCGCAGGCCCGCCAGGACATTGTCCCGGCCTGCCGCAGTCAGATCCGCAATCTTCGCGAGTCCAGAAGATCCGGGAACCACTTGTATGCCGCCGGGGGCGCGCACAAGGATGTCCTTCATGCGACGCTCACCCTCGATCACCTGCTCGAGGTTGTACATGGAGCCAAGCCCCATCAGTACCTCGACATTGGCGAGGCCGAGATCCGCATCAATCACGATCACCCGCCGCCCCATCGCGGCAAGGGTGATGGCGAGGTTCACGCTGGTGCTCGTCTTTCCTACGCCCCCTTTACCGCTCGTCACAGCAATCACACGCGCCGTGTTTCGCGCATTCCACATCATCTCTCGAAGTCTTTGTGCTTGGTCAGCCATGGTGTTCACTCCCTCCCAAAATCAGGTTGGCCACCATGCCCGGCGCGGCGACCCGAAGGTCGTCGGGGACGTTCTGGCCCACGCTGACATAGGACAACGGCAGTCCGGCCTCCATCAGCACACTGAAGAGCGCCCCATACTGCCGTGTTTCGTCAAGTTTTCCGAATAGAATGGAAGTGGGATTAAGGCACTTGTAATTGGCCGTGACATTGCGCAAGTCATCCAGCTGCGTGCTCGCGCTCATCACCAATAGCACATCATCGGGACGTGCCGCGTGCAGAATCCCTTTCAGTTCATTGATTTGTTCCAGGTTAAACTGGCTGCTGCCCGCCGTGTCCATCAGTACGAGATCGAAATCCCGAAATTCCGCGAGCGCGGCGCGCACCTCCTTGGGGTTGTGCACCACGCGCAACGGCAGGCCGATGATGTTTGCGTAGACCCGGAGCTGCTCTGCCGCGCCCACCCGGTAGGTGTCTGCCGTGATCAATCCCACACTGGCCAGACCGGACACGCTGAAATGTGCGGCCAGCTTCGCCAGATTCGTTGTCTTTCCCACACCCGTGGGGCCGCACAGCGCCACCACACGGCACTGACCCTGTTGCAGTTGCAGCCCCCCGGTCGTGTACAGCAGACGACGCATCTCCACGTGGAGACGCTCAGAGAAGATCCGCGCATCACGCAAAACCGACAGGTCGCTATCGCGCAGCACCGCGCCGATCAGACCCGCCGCCACTTTGCGAGACACGCCTCGGCTCACCAGAGTCCGATAGTGTGGCGCAAATTCCGCAGGAAGCCCCGCGCCCGGGCTCTCCGCGTAGATGACCTGCACCATCTGCCGGATCTCACTCAGCTCACGCTGCAGATCCGTGGGTGCGGCCTCCTCCTGTTCCTTGCGCCGTGGGAACGGGATGAGCGGGGAGGCATCGGTGCCGTCCATCGCCCCGGCGGCCACGGGCCGGGTCTGTTGTTGCGACCGTCCCTTTGCGGGCGGCACGCTCTGCCCCTGCATGCGCTCCTGCGCATCGCGCACCAGCTTTTCAAAGAACTGCACGGTGTCCGGCATTTCCGGGGTGGTGCTGGGGCGGCTGTTGGCAACGTATTTTTTTTCCACAGCACTGGGCTTTCTTTGCGGAGACGCACCCGCAGGTTCTTCCACCGATACCGTAAGTTCAACCTTTTTCTTCAACCCGAGTAAGCCGAGCAGCCCGCGATCTCGCACGACGTGGGTGCCCAGAAAAATGGCGTTGGGGCCGTATTTCTTGCGCGCCGTCTCGTACGCTTCGTTCATTGTAAGTCCGTAGACTTTTTTTAGCTGTTGTCCCATGGGCGTTTTCCCAATGCTGCTTCTTACCCTGACGAACCGCGGGGCTCTTGCCACCGTCTGTTCACTCACTCATTTCACCGCTATGTCGGAGCTAGTTATCCATCCGGACTTGCCCCTCACTCTGCAAATGTACCGCTGGATCGAGTTCATGATACGAAAGCACCACCACCTTTGGGATGCGGCGCTCAACAATGCGTCGGAAATGACGGCGAACCGGTGCTGACGTCAATACCACCGGATCTTGTCCAGCCAATACCAGGGGCTGCACCGCCCGCGCGGTCCGATCCGCAATCTGGTCGGCACGCTCCGGGGAAACTGGAAGAAACTCACTGGAATCACCCCGGGCAACCGCGTCCAGCACCTCGCGCTCGAGTGCCGGATCCAGCGTTACCACATACAGGGCATTTCGTTCATCCACATAACTCGCACAGATCTCGCGCCCCAGGGAGTGCCGCGCATATTCTGTCAGCACTTCAATATCCTTTGTGCGCGGCCCATAATCGCAGAGCACCTCGAATATCGTCTCGAGATTGCGCACACTCACGCGCTCGCGCAACAGATTGTGCAGCACCTTCTGGACTTCGCCCAGTGTCAGGATGTTCGGCACCAGTTCATCCGCGACCGTCGGCGCGGTTTCCTTCAGATGCTTCAGCAGGGTTTGCACATCCTCGCGGGTCACCAGTTCATCGGCGTGTGCGTAAAGCAGTTCCGTCAGATGCGTGGCGAGCACGGCCGACGGTTCCACAATCGTGTAGCCCACCCGTTCGGCGCGATCACGGTTTGTGCGCGCCACCCACAAGGCCTGCAGTCCGAAGGCCGGCTCCTCCGTGGGATGCCCATCGATGTCTTCCTCCACAAGCCCCGGGTTCATCGCCAGGAAATGATCCGGCAGTAATTCATACGAGGCAAGCACCGATTCCCGAAGTTTGATCCGGTATTCATTGGGTCTCAGGCGCATATTGTCCACGATGCGAATCACGGGCACGACGAACCCCATCTTGGTGGCCGCCTGCTGACGGATGATCTGGAT
Organism: Candidatus Hydrogenedentota bacterium; assembly: GCA_903932505.1. GTDB lineage: Bacteria > Hydrogenedentota > Hydrogenedentia > Hydrogenedentales > CAIZGN01 > CAIZGN01. Next base: position 4,536 of record CAIZGN010000355.1, on the reverse strand, counting down.
ACGCGTTAACAAATCTCCACCCTGTTTGGGATCGGCCAAGGCAATCAGTCCATAGCCCAGTTCAATCTTCAGCGGATCCACCCGCAACAAATCTTCTGTGCGTTCAGGTTTCTCTTCAGAGGCCGCCTCCCGCGCGATTTCCTTCTCCTCGGAGGAACGTGTTTTCTCCTGCTCCTTCGCTTCATGGCTCAAGTACGCGGCGAAGCCCAACACCGAGCCCACCATGAGGAAGGGCACCGTGGGCATCCCGGGCACCACGCCAAAGAGCGCCAGCATGAACGCGCTCACACCCAGCGCCCGTGGGTAGCGCATAAATTGTGTGGTTAGGTCGGCACCGAGATTGCTTTCCGATGCGGTCCGCGTCACCACCATGCCAGCCGCTACCGAAACAGCCAGCGACGGAATCTGGCTCACCAGACCATCCCCGATGGTCAGTCGCGTGTACACCGCCGCTGATTCCGCGAAATCAAGGCCTAACATCGCAACGCCGATGATAAAGCCCACGACGATGTTGATGATCGTGATGATCAGCCCGGCGATGGCGTCCCCGCGCACGAACTTCGTCGCTCCATCCATGGCCCCGTAAAAATCTGCTTCGCGCTCGATGTCCCGTCGCCGCTGCCGTGCTTCCTCTTCATTGATAAGTCCGGCGTTCAAATCCGAATCCACCCCCATCTGCTTTCCGGGCATAGCGTCCAACGTGAACCGTGCGGCCACTTCCGAGATGCGGGTCGCGCCTCGTGTGATCACCACGAACTGGATCACCACGAGGATCGAGAATATCACCACCCCTACAAAAATGTTCCCGCTGGTGACGAAACTGCCAAACGTGTTGATGACCTCGCCCGCATAGGCTTGCCCCAGGATCAGCTTCGTCGACGCCACGTTCAGGCCCAGACGGAACAGCGTCAATACGAGCAATAGCGATGGAAAAACAGCAAATTCGACGGGCCGCAGCATATACAGCGTGGCCAGCAACACCACCACGGAAAGCGAGATATTGACGGTGAGCAAGAGATCCAGAATCGCGGTTGGAAGCGGGATCAGCATGATCACCATCACGCCTACAACGGCCAAAGAGGGCACCAGATCCTGGTTTTTCGCCAGCAACCGTTGTCCGCGCTTCAGCATCTGTTGGGCCGGTACTGCCAACTGCTCGATTCCCTATTATCCGGTTTTACGCATCGGCATGTCCCGTTCGCGACGCTTTTGTTCGCGACGGTCAATGCGATACACATACGACAAAACTTCAGCCACTGCCACGAAGAGATTCTCCGGAATCGGATGCCCGACTTCGACCGTGCGGAATATTGCCCGCGCCAATTCCGGTTTCTGGATGATCGGCACATCATGCTCCACGGCGATATCACGGATGCGCTGTGCGATCAGCCGCGCACCCTTCGCTGTCACGCGGGGAACCAACATCGCTTTCTGGTCATAGCGCAATGCCACCGCATAATGCGTCGGGTTCGTGATGATCACGTCCGCGAGCGGCACATCCTTCATCATCCGTTGCGTTGCCGCCTGTCGCTGCAACTGCCGAATCCGGCGCTTGATGTGCGGGTCACCTTCGAGTTCCTTGGCTTCCTCGCGCGCCTCGCGGTGCGTCATGCGCAAGTCCTGTTCATGCTGCCACCATTGGTAGCCGTAATCCACAATCCCGATCATCAACATCATCAGCGCAATGCGCCACCAAAGCGCCACCACAAGCTGCGAAACCTCCACCACCAGTGCCCACGGCGTCAATTCCATCAAGTACGGCAGCTCGCGCACCCGCGTCCGCAACGCAAAATAGACTACCGCCATCACCACCAGCAGCTTCGCCACCGATTTCACTAGCTCCATTCCCGACCGCATCGAGAAGAACCGTCCCATCCCCGTCAGAGGGTTCAGGCGCTCAAGTTTGGGCTGCAGGGGCGTGCCGGTGAACATCACGCCCACCTGCAGGATATTCATTGCAACCCCGCCGACCAGCAGCACCAAAATAATCTTCCAGCAACCTTGCGCCGTCCAAGAGCAAACCTGGATGGCCAGCGTCTGGGGCGAGGTATCGTCCAGCTTCATGTCGCCGACGTTGCCGAGGAAAAATCGGCCGGCGTCCACCATCGACTCCATCGAGGTGCGGCCGAAAAGAACCAGCGCCAGCAAGGCGAGCGCAAGCACCGCGCCCGCGCTCAGGTCTTGGCTGCGCGCCACATTCCCTTCATTGCGCGCTTTGCTTTTCTTCTGCGCACTTGCCGGGAGTGATTTGTCTCCGCCGGAGTCTTCCGCCATTTACCGCTATCCCAGGCCGCGTATCAGCGTGCCCACGTCTTCAAACATATGTACAAACATGCCGTCGAGCAGATCCGCATATACCCCCAAACTCAAGGCTGTCACAAACAAACCGGAGGCAATCGTAATCGGAAACCCAATGACGAACAAATGCATCTGGGGAATGGCCCTGTTCAACAAACCCAGCGTCGCATACGCCAGCACCATTGCCGTAGCCACCGGGGCCGATATCATCAACCCGTCCACGAACATGTGTCGGCCCCACGTCGCCACCTCCCACATCAGCTCGCGACGCACCACGAAACCGCCCGGAGGGATGTGGTCATACGTCGCGGCAAGCGCGCGAATCATGTCCCGATGCCCACCCGACACCAGCAAATACAGCACGGCGACGATGAACAGAAAAAAACCGAAAATGGGGAATTGCGATTCAAAGGCCGGGTTGAATACGTTCATCATCCCGAAGCCTGTCTGCAAATCCATAATCTGACCGCCAAGCTGCACCGCCGCGAATAACAGCGTCATTACAAACCCGATCGCGATACCCACGAGCAGCTCGCCCGAAGCCATCAGCGCGTACGAAACCGCGTCATCCGGCAAGTCCGCCTTCAAAGGTGCCAATACCGGCGTCAACAAGAGGGCCGTTAATGCCGTCACTCCGATTTTGGCCACCGTCGGGAAATTCCGCGCACCAAGAAGCGGGGCCGATACCATCATGCCGCCAAAACGGGCCACGACCAGCATGTACAGCTTGAAGATCGCGATTTCCGCCATGACCCTTCCTCTTCTCCGACGCTACAACGTCAAGGTATCAATGCTGCTGAACAATTCCCGAACGAAAATAAGCACTATGTCCGCGATCCACGGCAGACATATCACAAAAGCACCCATCACCACGACGATTTTCGGGACAAAGGTGAGCGTGATTTCCTGTATCTGAGTCACGGATTGGAAAATGCTGATCAGCAGACCGATGACCATCCCCGACAATAGCATCGGTGCTGACGCCAACAGCGTCACAATGAGCGCTTGCCGCCCGACTTCCAATACGTAGTCGATCGTCATAACTTGGTCTGCCTGTTCGTGACCCAGATCGCCCCCAATCAAGTACAAAAATACTTGACAGTAGGCACAATATAATCCGCCGCAAGTTTAGGATACCACAACATGTATGCCGTGTCAATAATAATTGTCATGAGAAAGCGGGTGAAAACCCGATTCTTAAGGGTTGAAAATGAGAAAAATGTGGGAGCGGAGTCCAGCATCGGCTTCCTAGGCCCGATGTGACACCCCCACAGGTTGGGGTGGCACATCCAAGGGCGTGAAGCGTCTCGTACCAAGGTCAACACGCATTTGACGGGAGAAGCTGAGTGGTGTAGCCTTATAAGGTTATTTGGCCGGAGCGCGGCGTTCGTTTTCGATGTGGAAAACAGGCTGACCGGCAGATTCATTCGAAAGTGCGCCAACCGTATTGCGCACAGGAGTGTGGTCAATGAAAAGTGGAACCCGAAAGACCGGCCAAGGCCGGAGAGATTTCCTCAAGACGGTGGCAGCGGGCGCAGGCGTTGCCCTGTTCCCCAATTTGCTTCCGTCGACGGCGTGGGGACAGAACGCGCCGAGCAATCGATTGACGCTGGGCATGGTGGGTATGGGCAAGATGATGAACGGTCACGCCGGGACATTCCTTCCCCAGCGCGAGGTTCAAATCGTCGCTATGTGCGACGTGGAATCAATCCGTCTTGATCTCCAGAAACGCCGGGCTGAGATGTCTTATGCTGAACAGTTCGGCAAGGGCACGTACAAGTGCATCGACACTTGCAAGGATTTTCGGGAGGTCGCCGCGCGGCCGGATATTGATGCCGTCATCATTGCCACCCCCGACCACTGGCACACCCTTGTCTCCATCGAGATGTTGCGCAATCGAAAGGACGTGTATTGCGAGAAGCCAATGACCCTCACCATCAATGAGGGCAAGGCGCTCGTGGAAACCGTACGACGCTACAACCGGGTTTTCCAGACCGGCAGTCAGCAGCGCTCCGAGGAAGGCTTTCGCCACGCCTGTGAAATGGTGCAAAGCGGCCGAATCGGCGAGGTAAAGGAAGTGTACATCAGTGTCGGCGGGCCGCCGACCGAGTGCTATTTGCCGCCGCAGCCGGTGCCTGAAGGGCTGGACTGGGATATGTGGCTTGGCCCCGCCCCATGGCGGCCTTTCAATGCTGACATTGCCCCGCCGTTGAGCATGGGCGCACCGATTACCGAGTC
>CAIZGN010000354.1 GCA_903932505.1 Candidatus Hydrogenedentota bacterium | reverse complement strand
TTCTGATGGGGGATTTTTTTTGTGTGCTTTGCGCTTATTAGGCTTGAGTGTGATTTGGGGTCTTGATGCTGGGTCAACATCCCCCGACCCTTCGGGTCACCCCCTTCTGAAGGGGGATTTTTTGTGCGCGCTTTGCGCTTGCTATCTTGAGTGTGGTTTGTGGTGCTGATGGTGAGTCAACATCCCCCGTCCCTTCGGGCCACCCCCTTCTGAAGGGGGATTTTTTTTGTGCGCTTCGGGCTTGTTAGGCTTGAATGCAGTTCGGGGTGCTAATGGTGGGTCTACATCCCCCGTCCCTTCGGGCCACCCCCTTCGGAAGGGGGATTTTTTCTCGCGCTTTGCGCTCGGGAAATCACCCATCCCCCACCAACAGGCGCGAAGCGCCAAGCAAATCCCCCTTCCGAAGGGGGTGGCCCGAAGGGCCGGGGGATGTTCCCCGTCTGCCCGGCGTTGCTTCCGATATTGAGGATGTGTCCCGTGGCTCTGATGCCCCGTGGAAATCACTGCGACTTTTGTGGACAATACGCATAGCGCGTTGTTTGCATAAAGTTTGGTGGTGTAAAGAACATGAGCACTTTCCTGATTGTTAATCCCCACGCGGGGCGTGGTCGACTGCGGCGTATCTGGCCTCGGCTTCATGCTCGTTTGGTATCCAGCCTTGGCCCATGCGAAACCATCATGACTTCCGGTCCTGCCGAGGCGATGGGGTTGACGGCGACGGCTCTGCGGGATGGGGCTTCGAAAATCATTGCGATTGGGGGCGATGGCACGGCCAATGAGGTGTTGAACGGTTTTTTTGAGTCGCGGACCTTGATTCAGCCGGATGCCGCGCTGGGCGTGATTTCCTGCGGTACGGGCAGCGATTTCGCGCGTACCATCGGCTGGCCCAGTGATCCCCTTTTGCAAGCGGAGCAACTCGCCAAGGCTCGCCCCCAGGTCACGGATGTCGGGTTGGTGACTTTTCCTGATGGACCGAGTGCCGCCCCTGATCGGTATTTTTTGATTCTTGCGAGCTTCGGGCTTAGTGGTCGGATTAACCAAGAGGTGAACGAGGGTCGGGTGATTCGTTTCCTCGGCGGGCAGGTTGCGTTTATTCACGCCGTATTAAAGACGCTGATACGGCACCGTCCGCATGTGCTTCGCATGACGGCGGACGGTCAGGATTTGGGTATTCAACCACTCCTGACCGCGACTGTGTGCAACGGGCGCTATGTGGGCGGGGGGATGTTCATGGCACCGGGGGCCTCGATCGAGGATGGCCTGCTGGATGCCGTGACCATTGCGCACACAGCCCGGCTTCGGGTGCTGCAGAGCATTCCGAAGCTGTATTCGGGACGGCATGTGGATATGCCGGAAGTGGACACTTACCAGGTCTCTGAATTTCGCGCGGAATCGGTCAATCGAGGTGATGTGACGTTCGTGGAAACCGACGGGGACATCATCGGGCGGCTTCCGGCGGTTTTTCAGGTGGTTCCCCGAGCCCTGCAAATCCTGCGGTAGAATCGCGCCCGGGTTAGTCCCTCACCTCGGCGCAACGCTGGATCTTCTGCGCCATGAGCCGCGCACGGGCATAGCACGAGCGATAAATCTCCAAGGTGGTCTGCGCCAGCACCAGTGGATCCGCTCCTTCCAGATTATCCCGCTCGTAGCGAGCCAATTGAATCAAGGGGCGACAGGCGGGATGGAGTTCGCTGAAAAGTCGCATATCCTCGTCCAAGGCCATCAACTCGGAAACGCGCTGTTTGGCGCGATCCATGCCCTTGTGCTTTTTCAGAATGTCGAGAAGCTCCTCCGTCGTCTTGGTACCACCGAGGGCCTTATCCGCGAGCTGGGCAAAGGCCTTTCCATGCAGCTCGGCCCATGCGGCAACCGGGCTCGATTCGGGTGCGTCATAACAACGCAGAATCGCGCGCAAGCTTTCCTTTTCGTGGGCCTTGGCCTGGGTGGGCGCGAGATGGTCGAGCCACATGGCGCGATAGGCCACGCGCAGAAAATCACGCTCGACCATGGGGCGTCGAATGACGGGATAGAATTGCAGATGCCGGTCGGGCGCAAACCGACTGAGATACAGGTCAACTTCGGCGAGCTCCGGGGTTTCCGCAATCTGCGCGAAGGCGTCTCCTGCGTGCGCGGCGATGGCCATCTGCATGGCGCGATAAACCTGATCCGGCCGCACGAGTTCCCGTTCCTCAAGGGCACCGGGCACATGATCGGAGCGTCCCAGCGACCGCCTTCGCCATTCAATGGCACAATGTCCCGCCCCATAGGGGCCGGTTTCCCGGTAGTGGACGTGCCCCACGGAAACGAGGGTGACCGGGCATTTTACGGCGGCGGCAATGTGCATGGTGCCGGTATCGTTCGTGACCAGCACATTGGCGCGTTCGAGCAGGGCCGCCAACTGCGGGATGGTCGTTTTGCCGTACAGGGGAATGGCAAGGCCAGGCGCAGACTGCTCGAATTCATCGCCCAGCGGTGCTTCCTCCTGCACACCGGCCAGCAGGATTTTGGCACCGTGTTTTTCCCGGAGGAGTTGCGCCAGTTCGGCAAACCGATGCGCGGGCCAGCGTTTATTGGATTCGCTCGCCCCCAGTTGCATGCATACCACAAAATCATCGTCCGCGATGCCGTGCTCGCGCCGAAATTCAGCGGCAAAGGCACGATCGGACGCCTCGAGTTCAAACACTAGTTGGCGATGCTCGGGGGCCTGCACAGCGAAATTATGGAGAATATCGCACAGATTCAGATCGTTGTATTCGCGATTAAAAACACTGGTGTAGAAATAGGTGGTCCAAGGTCCGCGAAGGATGAACTGCCAGTCCTCGCTAAGATGTGCGCCGATGACCTTTGGAATCCCCGCGAGCTTCACCAGCATGGCCGAGGAAATGCTGTGCGTGACATTGTAGGCAATGTCATAGTGGCCGTCCTTGATGCGGGCCATGAAAGCGTCCGCCAGCTCGTAGGCACGCAACAGGCGGTCCGAATCCTTCGATTTCATGTGCAGATAAAGGTCGTCCTCGTCGTAGATGATGACCTCGTTGATGTCTGGATGGTGCTGGGCGACGACCTTGCCCATTTTCCGCACGAGAATCGCAATATGCGCGTCCGGATGCTCCAAGCGCACACGCCGCACCAGCGGGGAGGTTTGCAGCACATCACCCATGCGGGTGGTCTGGAGAATGAGTATCCGGAGCATCAGCGTTGCTCCTTGAAAAGGGTGTCGGCGAAATCCGTGACCTCGTTCATGTAGGAGAACAGTTGCTCGGGGTAGCTCATCCCCCCCATGCGCGGTGGCAGCAGCGGGGTGATGGTTTCCCGGGTGAACAGCACGTCCTGCGGCAGTCGTTCAAGCCAAGCGCGCAATTCCGGATTTTCAGTCACCCGCTCGAGCATCTCCCCCACGGTTCGCTGTGTGCGCACGCCCCGGCGGAGAATCTTTGCACCGTGGGCCTCGAAAATAACGTCGAGCATCTGCTGCGCCCGATGCGCGTAGGTGTGTTCCGCAAGCACACGCGCCTGGGCGCGCTTGGCGATCGCGCGGCGTTCCTCGGGATGTTTGAGATAGTGATCGATGAGTGCGCGGCATTCCTGAAGGTCGCGGTAGACCGGCAATTCGGTCTCGAAATCGAAAAGCTTTTCCAAGCCCACAGCGGGATCGCATATCTGGAACCCGCCCGCCGCTGCGATTTCAAAGACGCGCGGGTTGATGGCATCGCACTTGGGATCCACCCCCTCGTGCGAGGTACTGGAATGCAGATTGAGGTTGATGTCAGACCCCGCCACCACCTTCATGAAGGTCTCGGAGTCAAAGTTTCGGTCGCCACCGACAAGAAGCGGATAAAGCTGGCGGTCGTTGAAACCCACCCCCCACAGCTTAAAGCGGTAATCCGTCAATCCTTTGAAGAAATGGTTGCGATTGGCATAGGCCGCGCCCGCAAACGACAGCTCGCAGCCATACTCCTTTTGTTCCTCGGGCAATAGTTCCACAGGCCGGTGTTTTTCCAGCGCACAGCCAGTCTGCACGTAGGCGTGTTTCAGGCAGCCCGCCTCGGTGAGTTTTTCCTCAAATTCGCCGGGCTGAATATGAAAGAACGCATCATAGTGCGGGGCGATTTCTTTCCAATAGGGCAAGTGCCGCCAGTTTTCCACATACCAGAAGGCACACACAATGCCCAGCCGCGCCAATCGCAGGGGAAAGAGGCGGTCTACCGGAGCCTGGGCAATCACGATACAGATTTCAGGATTAAACTCAACGACCCGGGCGTAGGTCCACTCGGCAAGGACTTTGGTGAACATCTGACCGAGTTGGTCGGAGGCCTGTTTCTGTTCAATGCTGGTGGTCATGCGCTCATAAAGCGGCCATCCGGCGGCATTGTCCACGAGAAGGGTATTATGGCCAAGTTCGCGAAAGGCATCCGCCAGATAGCCCGCAATAGGTTCAGAACCTCCATACATCGGGCCGACGATACATATGTTGAGATGGCGACCGTGCAAAGCGGCCTTTGAGAGCAGGCCCGGCGCGTTTGCCGCGTATTCGGGGTGAAGTCGGGCCGTGGGCGGATGCACAAGCACCTGCGGCGTCTTTGCGGCGAACTCGCGGAAAGTGGGGCTCTCGGCGATGGCCTCGGGCGGGCCGATGCCCAGCAACACCTCGAGATCAAACAGGGGCGCGGCCAGAGCCGCCTTGGCCACTTGTGGATCCGGCTCCGCCACCGCAATCGTAAAACCACGCTTGTGTAATTCGGCAACGTGATAGCCCAAGCCCAGCCCCACAACGAGTACCGGGCGGGCGGGGTCGAGGTTTGCGGAATCGATCAGGCGGGCGGCTTCCTGCTCCGGATTGTAGATGCTGTGCAGCACGAGACCATTCACTTTAAGGGTGGCCGCCCCCCCGCGCCCCTCCACACGCTCCACCCCGGAGTCAGGCTCCAGAGCGGCCAGTTCATCCATATAGGCGCGGGCTGGTTTCATGGCTCGTTATCCCGACACTTCGCCGTCGAGGCGACCTTGCAGCGCCAGGGCTTGCGCGTGATCCGGCTCAAACATGAGGACGGTGTCAATTCGTTGCCGGGCCTCATCGGCGCGGCCAAGATCCATGAGGAGTTCCGCATACGTACATGACGAATCAAAATCGCCGGTATAGTAATCGGCATAGGCACCGAGGCGTTCAATGAGTTCATCGGCACGGCCAAGCCCACGCGCCAGCGCCACGGCGTGCGGTATGAGTGTGGCCTGACCATAATCCACCTCAAGTGCAGCCAGTAACATCGTCAACGCTTCATCCGCACGATCCTCGCCCAGCATCAACAAACCGAGGGCACCCAGGGCACGGGCATTGTCCGGTTGCTCCGCGAGACAGCGCTCCAAATACGTGCGCGCGAGTGCGGGACGGTTCATACCCAAGAGAAGCGTGCCGTATTCGCCCATCACGGCGGCATCTTCGCGCAGTGCCAGCGCCTCACGGTAGCATTGTTCCGACTTGAGCAGTTCCCCCAGACGCGCCAAGGCCTTCGCGGTGATTCGGCGCTGTTCAAAGGCATCCACACCGACAGCATCCATGGCAAGCGCCAAAGCGGCCTCATCCCGCCCTTCGGACAAAGCCGTACGGGCAGGCTCGAGTCGATCCGCCCCGGGCTTACTGGCCAAGACAAGGAACTGATACGTGCGCAGATCCTCGATCTCCCGGTCTGTGGCATTGTGCAGGAGGAGCTTGTGCAATCGTACTGCGCCATCGGCATCGCGCGGCACAACGGAAGGCCCGATCATGCTGAGGGGCTGGATCTCCACCGCTTCAAGGCCCGCCGCCGCGACCAGTCCCGGCAACGCCGCGCGGGTAAACCAACGCAGATGCGTGTAGTCTAGGATTCCAGCGTCCTGATAGGGCCACGCACCCGAGGACAGAACCGCCAGTATCTCGAAGAAGCGAACATTGGGCAGGCTCATGACAATGACACCGTCCTGCGCCAAAACCCGCGCCAGTTTGCGCAGGGCAGCCTCGGGATCAATGAGATGCTCAAGTACATCGGCACAGACGATGCAATCGAAATGGCCGTCTTCAAAGGGTAGGTCCATTTCCTCGATACTACCGACAAAAACCTGATCCAGCACCTCTTTCGCCCTGCTGGCGGCATCTTCGACAATCTCGACGCCGACAACTTCGCGGGTGCCGCGTTCTTCCTTCAGTGTGCGACCCAGAGCGCCCGCACCACAACCGATATCGAGAACCTTGTCGGCCTGCAGGGGGATATAGGGCAACAATTCCCGGCGGGGCTGCTCGTAGTATTCGGACTGTTTTTTCATGCAGCGTTCGGGATGGTGCAGCGGACCGAGAATCGCCTCGGTTTGTCGCTGTATGGCCTGTATGCGGTGCGTGTAGGTGTGTTCGCGCAAGACCAGTTCGCGCCCGGCGGCTGCAATGCGCTCGCGCTCCTCGGGATGTTCGAGGTAATACGCAATCAATCCGGGCAACTCCGCATCATCGTGGTAGATGACCAGATGCTTTCGATCCTCAAAAAGGTCCTCAAGACCTTCCGCCTCGTCCGTAATGAGCAGCGCACCGGAAGCGAGTGCCTCAAAAACGCGCATGTTAACGTCCCGGTTGATACACGAATTGGCGACGATCTTAGACTCGGCGTAAATTCTGGCCATATCCTGTGGCCATGCCTTGCCGATCCAATGATTCGGAAAACGAGTCGCGACCTCTTCCATGAGCAAGCGGCGACGATCCCCCTCTTCCGCGTTTAACCCGCCCACATAGGCCACATCATAGTGTCTGTCGCGGGGGCCCACATCATGCAGGGGTGGCCAGCAGGCCAGCGGCATCCAATAGGCGTGCCGGATGCCTGCGTTGCGGAAAGGCAACACATAGGCCTTCTGGGCCAGAAAAACGACATCGAAATGTCGGGCCATGGCCAGACGTAGTTCAGGGATCACGTGCACGTCAATGAGATAGGCCACCTTCGCCATGTCGAGACGCCCGATATCGGCCTCGACCTTTTCACCTCCGTGATCCACGTAGAAATAGAGGTCGCCGTGATAGTCCTGAGGCAACCGGCTAATGATCGTCTCGTAGTCCGCTTTAATCGGCAAATCAATGAGGAACTTGGGATAGGGTGGCGGTGCATTTTCAAAACCCCAGTATTGAAGCACCTGCTCGGGCAGACGATAACCGGTGGTGAGGATATCCCACATCGGTTGCGCGGCCAACTCAAAGTAGCGCCCGGTCGTGAGGGGATTGCTCAGATAATGCACCAGCACCCGGGGACGTTCCTCGGCCTTCGGTTGGACAGCACCCCTTTTTCGAGGACTCCCCCCCCGTTCCGCAGCCTCGAAAATCGTTTTCCGCCATTTTTCGGCAAAAGCCTGAATCGGAAAGGCCCGGGCCACGGTTTCCCTAGCTCGTTCGCCGAGCGCACGCGCGTGATCCGGATTTCCGAGCAGTTCTTCCAGCCGCCGACGCAAGACCCACGGGTCGTATGACACATATCCGTCCACACCGTCTGTCAGCGGTGAGGTTCGGTTCTGCAATGAAACCACGGGCATGCCGCAGGCCATCGCCTCCAGCATGGCGAGATTGTAGCCGTCCTCGTATTCTTCCCTGGACACATGCAGCATGCAACGATGGCTGCGGTAGAGTTCCAGCAGACCGTCATACGATTCGGCGGGGGCCGATCCGGGCAGGTCCGGATTTACACCCGCTATGCGTGCTGAAAGCCCCCGGCAGACTTCCTCCTGCAAACCCACGTCGAACATCAGCGTGCGCTCGCTCATGGCATTGCCGACGCGAAGCACTGCGGGTGTGTCGCCCCGGTATCCCCCTAATTCTTCCACATCGATTCCCGGCAGAATCACACGTCCGGGGAATCCGTAGTCGATATGCTTGCTTTCGGATATGTAGACAAAATCGAAGGCCCCGGCAAGACGCCGCAATAAGCGGCCAAAGACCTCGACCGGATCGCCCTCATCGGATCTGGCACGCGCTACGACAAACGAGCGACGGTTATGGCAAAGCAGGATTTTGCGGGCGCGGGCCTGAAAGACGTCGATCGCGTTCATCTCGTTGTGCGCGATGATGACATCGTAATAGCCGCGCTGCGCTCGGTCGCGCCATTCGCCTTCGGGGATTTCTTGCAGGTTGTCAGGCTTGTTGCGGAAATGAGTCTGCCAGTCCCGTGCGAGTGCCCCCGACTCGTAGCGGCCAAGGTCAATCTTCAATCCTGTCTTCGCCATGAGGCACAAATACGGCTCATGGAAGTTGAAGGTCAGGATGCGTGGCTGGATCATGGTTGAACGGTGCCGTCCGCGTGGCGTTCCGCCAGCAACGCCACAATATCCGCTTCCTTTTCCGCCCGGGGAGCCAGCTCGTATTCAAGAAGATCCCCGAGCAAAACGCAATCGCGGTTCTTGATGGCCTGCGCCGCTTCTTCAAGAAAATTGTTCAATTCGGTGTGCATCTGCACCAAGGAGACGCCCCTGACTTCGATGTCCCCCCACTCCAAACCCAAGGCGGTAAGCACCAGTCGCTCCTGATTCTTGATGTAGCCCCAAATCTCCGCGAGGTTATTGAAAGGCTCATAGCCCTCCTCGGGGTGTTCGCCGTGAAACAACTCCGCCAGTGAGCGACAGGCGGCTGGCAATTCAGGCAGGTGTTCGCGCAGGGTCTCAATCGCCTGCCCGGCCATCGCGTGAACGTCCCCCGAAACCAATTCCAACACCCCTACATCGTCCAGGGATATTTTGGAGGCCTCTTCGGCGAGATTAAAGGGGTCGAGGGATTTTCCATCCACCACGACCTGCATAAGCGCCCGGTTTCCCGATTCGATCGTGTCAATCAGCTCCTGCAGCAAGGGCAACAACCCGGAGCAGTCCAACTGCTCAAGATCCAGTGACCGGCCATCCAGCTTCACTTCCATCGGGGTTCCTTTCCTATCGCGGAATGAGACTCGAAAGCCCGTCAATTTGCCCTTGATTCGCCGCCTGCGCATTTTCAGCCTGAATGGCGAGGTAAACCTCGCGCCGATGCACCGCCACTGACCGGGGCGCCACGATACCGATCTTGACCTGATTGTCCTTCAAGTCAAGTACCTTCACCTCGATATCGTTGCCGATCATGATGCTCTCGTTTTCCTTCCGTGTCAGAACGAGCATTATGCACCTCCAGCAGCCCGCTGTTTCGCGGCATCGTTTCGTGCGAGAAAATACTGTATCGGATAGTCGCTTTTCTCAAGCACGATTTGCTTTCCCAGGCGCTGCCGTGAATTAATCACAAGCGGTGCCTTCAGATTTGTCCGCACCAGGGTCGGATCAGTCGGAACCACCACCAACGTCAACACCGTGAGATCCTCTCTGGTGTTGGCCGAAAGCTCGGACAGGTCATGTTCCGATAGGAATATCTCATAATCTGGCAACACCAGATTGGGATTGAGCAGGAGGAAAGCCAGCTGGCCAGAATCCGTGGATTGCAGCCAGAATAGGGCCCCTTCTTGGGGGCCGGGCAACAATATGAATCGCCGAAAGTCGGGAAAGCCGATGATGGGCTGCGTAAAGGTGATCACGGTTTCCGGATCAACCTCAATGGTCCCGAATCGGGTAGTAGCTAGTTGCATCATGACCCTCCGCACGGTACGGAACCGCTTGTCTTCCAGTATGCACCAAGGCGTTTGCGCAAAGCAAACAAAAAAGCTCACAAACTGCCGTAGTTGGCCTTCTTAGTATCGGAATAATTCTTGACAACTTAACTAAAAATTAATAAAAAAGCGTCCGTTGCGTTATGAACGCACGGACGCTTTTCGTCGAGAGATGGTGCCCGAGGCGAGACTTGAACTCGCACGCCTTGCGGCACAAGATCCTTAGTCTTGCGTGTCTGCCAATTCCACCACCCGGGCGGGTCTGAGAATCATACCTAATTTCGGCACCAGATTTCAACGCGTTGATTCTCGGCGTTTTGCGATGCATTTTCGCAATTGTCCGGCAATAGTTGAACTGGGCCATCGGAATAGGTATAATAGGTTTGTTCGGAGATTCGCCGCAGGTGCGGCGGCCTGCCTTTTTGCGGGTTTTCTCCCGCACTCGCTCTTCCCTTACGCTGGACAGCCGCTTTATGCGCCGACCCCTGTTTTCTGGCTGAGCAAGTGAAATCAGCCAGTGTCGGCTTATTTTGCCGGCGAAACAGAAGGGATATCCCTATGTCTTTTGATCAGTACTCTGTCCATCCGAAGTGTCTTACCGTCCTGCGAGACCAAAAACTCACCGAACCGACCGCCGTCCAAGCCGAAGTGCTGCCCGCCGCGCTTGAAGGGCAGGACGTTCTTGTGGCCGCGCAAACCGGCACGGGCAAAACCCTTGCCTTCACCCTTCCGTCCATGACGCACCTTGCCTCGCTTAAGCCCGGTGCGCAACACATGCTCGTCCTCACCCCCACCCGCGAACTCGCGATACAGGTACACAAGGTGGTCGAGCCCTTTGCGAAAGCCTTGCGCCTTAACACCGTGTGCCTCTATGGCGGTGCGGCGATGGATCCGCAAGTTCGCATGCTGCGTCGTGGCTGTGACATTGTCATCGCCACTCCGGGTCGTCTCATGGATCACATGGCGCGACGCAACACCCGTTTCGACCAGCTCGCCGTTTTGGTACTGGATGAAGCGGATCGCATGCTGGACATGGGCTTCCTGCCCGACGTTCGCAAGATCGTCGCCGCCCTGCCCAAAGAACGCCAGACCATGATGTTCTCCGCCACCTTCCCCAAGGCGATGGAAGAACTGGCCGGTGAATTCCTGGTGGAGCCCCTTCGCATCGAAGTCGGCAACACGGCCGTTCCCGTTCAAAATATTGCGCAGCGCGTTTTTGCCGTCAATACGGAAGACAAGACCAAGCTGCTATCCACGCTGCTTTCGGGCCCCGAAATCAAATCGGCGATTATTTTCTCCCGCACTCAGCACCGTACGGATCGTCTGGCAAAGCAACTGGAGCAAATGGGCTTCCGCGCGGACGCCATCCATGGCGGACGTTCTCAGGCCCAGCGTCAGCGCACGCTCGACGGCTTTCGTCGGGGCAAGTTCAACATCCTCGCCGCCACCGATGTGGCATCGCGCGGGATTGACGTGCAGGGCATCTCGCATGTCGTGAATTTTGACATCCCCCGCAGCTACGACGATTACGTCCACCGGATTGGCCGTACAGCCCGCGCGAATGCTCAGGGCGACGCCATCACCTTCGTGTGTCATCAGGACCTCAAGGAACTTCGCGAAATCGAAAAGGGCCTCGGTGCTCCGATTCCCCGCGAACATTGGGATGGGGCCATTCACCTTCCCGGCGCAGAGCGTGAGAAGCGTGCCACCCAACCGGCCAACCGCAAGAACAAGCCTTGGACCCGGAACCGTCCGCAAGCCCCGCGTCGTCCGAGCCAGAAAACTTCGAACCGCCGAACCAACGCCGCCTAAGCGCATACGATAAGAACCCACCGCCCCGGGTCATCCAGTCTCAAGCTGAATGACCCGGGGCTTTTTTTATAACCTCGCGCTGTTGCACCAATCGGTAACACGATCGCTCGGGCCGTAAGTGGTGTGAAAAAAATCTGTTCTTTTTTTGTTTTTTCGGGTATTATAATGAG
>CAIZGN010000353.1 GCA_903932505.1 Candidatus Hydrogenedentota bacterium | reverse complement strand
GCCACCGCCTTGGATGCGTCCACCAGAAAAACTTCTCGCTCCCAAACCCCCATCTCGGTCTGAATCTCCATAACGTTACGCTGTCCGGCCAAGTGCGGTAGCAGCGCGCTGGCATACTTCTGGATGGTCAGGAAATCCACAACACCGGGAATGACGTTCGCCACCTTCTCCCAGCCGTAGAGCAACACAACGCCAAGAATAATGGGACGGCGCGTGATGGCACCAAGGAAGACCATGAGTGCCCCATACGCCGCAAGGGTGATTACCGAAACGGCCGCATAATGCGCTGCCAACCTCGTGTTCGCCGCATTCATCGGAAACTCCGAAAGAGCCGTGCACGCAGCGTAGGTCAACCCCACCGAGACCACAAGTATGCAGGAGGAAACCACGACATACGCCGCATACCGTCCCGCGATCCAGGCGGTCTTCGGCGTGGGGCGAACCAGCAGGTAGGTCATGGTCTGCCCCTCCACCTCCTCCCCCACCAGCATGGTCGCAAAGAAGAGCGCCAGCAGCGGTGCGAGCAGCCGGATATGCAGCTGCTCCGCCAGGGTGGCAAGCACCTCCCCGCCCATTTCGCCATAGCGACCCCGGGTCAAAAACGCGGTCGCCAAAGGAACAGCCACGGGCAGCAAGGCCACTACCGCCGCCAGAATCAGCCGCTGCCGCCGAACCATCAGGGTCGCGGAATGTGAAAAGGAAGCCGTGATGCCGTTCAAAATGCCCCTGGGCTTGGCGGGCGGCTTCGCGTAGAACGCCTCGATGGTTTGCTGCAATTCTTTCATGGGGTATCCTGCGAGTCCCTTTAGTGGATCAGATAATCAAAAACAGCCTGAAGGTTTCCATCCGCACATTGAATCGATTGAATCAAGGATGCGTCCTCCAAAGCCAGTTCATTCAGCCGCTGGTAACAACGATTGGGGTCACGAGTGCGCAGCGTAAGCCGCTCCCCGTCCACATCAAGACCAAGTAGGTCCGGGTCTTCGGCAAAGCAACGCACCACCCGGCGCGGTTCGCTGGATTCCACGGTGATGGTATGCGGATGCTCGTCAATCATGTCACGAATCTCACTTATTTTTCCCTGCGCAAGCACGCTCCCGCGATAAAGCAGCACAATGGAATCCGTCACCCGCTCAACCTCATGCAACACATGGCTGGACACGATAACGGAGTGCCCCGTCTCGCCCAGCCAATGAATAAGCGAAAACATCTCCTCCCGTCCCTGCGGATCGAGGCCGGTCATGGGCTCATCCAAGACCAGCAATTCAGGGCGCGACGCCAAAGCCTGCGCGATTTTGATGCGCTGGCGCATCCCCTTGCTGTACTCGTCGATGGGGTCGTTCATCCGGTCGGTCATGCGCACGATTTCACACGCCTGAACCGCCGCATCCCGAGCTTCCGCCCTTCCCATCCCCCAATGCCGGGAAAGGGATTGCACAAACTCAAACCCGGTGAGGTTCTCATGAAAAGCGTCAATCTCCGGACAATACCCGATTCTCTTGAGGACATTGGCATTGTTGCGAGGATTCTCCCCCAGCAGACGCACCGAACCACGGCTGGGCCTGTAGAGTCCGAGGATAAGCTTGATGAAAGTACTCTTCCCCGCGCCATTGGGCCCCAGCACCCCGGTCAGCCCCTGCGAAATCGTTAAATCCACATTGTTGAGCGCGACTACCTCGCCAAACCATTTGGAGAGACCCTGGGTTTCGATAATGGGATTACTCATCCGGCAGCCTCCGCGCGTCGAAGCCGGGGAACAACCGCCGGGGCCAGCGCATCCACCATCGTTTTGTCGCCCCGTTCTGCTTTGCCAATCGCTGTAATGCCATCGAGAAAGGCTTGCAGCGCAGTCAGCACATCTTGGCCGACAAGAG
>CAIZGN010000352.1 GCA_903932505.1 Candidatus Hydrogenedentota bacterium | reverse complement strand
TGTGGATGCGGCGACTGCGGGGGACACGGTTCTGGTGGCTGCGGGCAGGTATGAGGGGTCCATCATTTTCAAGGCGGGGGTGCTGTTGCGGGGCGAATCGGCGGACAAGGTGATTGTACGCAGTTCCGATTACACGCGACCTGTCTTGTCGTCCGCCACCTGCGGGACGGGCAGCATTTCCGGAATGACTTTCGAATACACCGCACCTGCCGCTGGCGCGGAGTGGCCCACCCCCGCGCCGGATGTGATGTTGCTGGATCAATCGACCGTTGAGGTGAGTGGTTGTGTTGTTCGCGGGGGTGGCGGGCATGGACTCGTCATTCAGGGTGCGGGGCAATCGGTTGTCAACGATTGCAATTTTGAGCAAAACGGGGGCAGTGGCGTTTGGGTAAGCGACGAGGCTGCCCCGCAGATTCGCAAGAGCAAAAGCCATGACAACAAGTATGCGGGGATCTATTTCGCGGCGGGGTCGAATGGCATGGCCGAAGAAAACGAGGTGTGGCAGAACGGGTCGAGCGGGATCTATGTTGAGGAAGCCCCGGACACGCTGCAGTTGCTGCGCAACCAATGCCATGACAACGCCTTTTCGGGGATATTTATTGGCGAGAAGGCGCGCGCTCAGGTACTGGGGAACCAGTGCAGGAACAACACCACGGGGATCGGGTTTGGAGCGGATGGTGAAGGGGTTCGGCTTGAGGACAACGTTTGCGAGAAGAATCTCGGGGCGGGTCTGGATATTCATTCGGGATACGCCTTTGCTGCGAAGAACAATGTCTTCTGGGACAACGGGGGCTTTTCGCCGGGTGGTGTGGTGTTGCTGCGGGAGAACGAGGACTTTGAGGCTCTAGACACGATTGTGCAGCGGACGCGGGATGAACAACGCCGTGCGCCCGAGGGGGCGTGGCAACTCAAACAATTCTATAGTGATTGTATATTGCCCCATCGTCAGCACCGGAAGGAAAAGGCGTCTGTTGAAAACCGGGGGCTTGCTCATCTGTTGAAATGGCGCGAGACGCGGCCGGAATCCGGTGCCGCGCGAATTGCCCTAGCCGGTATGTATCAAGCATTGGGCCATGACTGCAATAGCGGTGAATCTCTGGATGAGGTTCGGGAGTTCCGGCGCTATTTGAATCTGGGATGGGAAATATTGCAAGAGGGGGGTGCCTGGGCCGCGAAGGATCCTGAGTGGTACACCACGAAACTGCAGCTGGCAAACGGGTTGGCCAAGACCGAAGCGACGCTGTCGGAGCGATTGTGGTCGACTTTTATCACGGGGAAGCCGGTGGAGAACGAGGTAGACAAGGCTTTTCGTGAAGGGAAGGCCGTTGATCGCACCTATTTCCCTTTGTATGAGGCCAAATTCCAGACTTTAGCGCGGCGCTGGAGTGACAACTCAAAGCAAGTGGAAGATTTTATCAATGAAACGGCGGGGGAGACGCGGGATGTGTGCGGTGACACATTCTACGCGCGGCTGATCCGGTGTGCGGCGGAAGAGTACCGGTTTGACGATGACATGGGCCAGTTTTTTGAAGACTACAGTTTTGACTGGGCGCGGCTGGACGCGGGATTGAGTCAGGTGTGCGAGGTATCGCCCAAATCAAAATATTGGGTGAACTACCATTGCTGGATGGCGTGCCTTTACAAGAAACGCGAAAGCGCTGCAGCCATTTTCGCGAAGATCGGGGAGAAGAATTGGGACAGTGATGTGTGGGAGGAAGTGGGGCGTTTTGAGATCTACCGTCAATGGGCGGTGGAGGGAAAGGATTATCCGGTACAGGGGTCAAAGTTGATGAGCGCGGTGTGCGATGATGACCTTGATTTGGTGAAGGAGCGCATTCACGATAACAAGGACGAGGTGAACTTCATGTCGGACCGGGGCGAGCCGCCGGTGTTTCGCGCGGCCGACGAATGCCAGAAGGAGATACTGAAGGTGTTGCTTGAAGCGAAGGGGGATCCGGAGTCGAAGGATTTCCGGGGTCGCTCTGCGTTGAGACGGGCGGTGGAGTGGGGTTGTGTGGACGGGGTTCGGATGCTGCTGGATTACGGGGCGAATGTGCGCAGCACCGATCCCGAGGGGGCGGTGCCGCTTTATTATGCGGGTTCTGAAGAGGGCACGCCTGAGATTGCCCGTTTGCTGGTTGAGCACGGCGCGGATGTCAATCAGGGAACACCGAAGTCGGGTACGCCGTTGATGTACGCGGTGGAGAGCGGGAACCTGGAGGTGGCGAAGGTGTTGCTGGAGCTGGGGGCGGATCGCAACCTGGCGAACGCGGACGGGGTCACGCCCCTTGCGAGGGCCAAGCGGCTCAAAGGCCGGAGCGAGTTTGTGACGCTGCTTGAAACGGAGGGTGCTGCTCCAAAGCCTTAGGGAAAATGAAAAGAGAGACGCCCGGATACGATTGTTGTCGTGCCCGGGCGTCATTTTTTTTTGGGGACGCGGCGTGTGCTGCTTATCCTTTACGGATTTCCCGTTTTTCCGGGTCATAGACCATGCGACTGCCGGTATCAAAGGCCATCATGGCCATGAGGACGGTGGTGGCGTGCTGGTAACCGGCGTCGATGTTGGCATTTGGGGTTTGGCGGGAGCGGATGCATTGGAGCCAATCGAGGACATGGTCGGGGCGGTCGATGGGGGCGATGGCTTCGGGTTCGGCAGCCTTTCCGGTGGGGGCGTTTCCTCCCTCCCTGCGGAGGACGGGTTTTTCCCATTCCTGCATGTCCATGACGGCCTGATTGCCGAACATTTTGAAGGAGTTTCCGCAGCCATTTCCGAAGTTGGTGGAATAGGTGACCATAAACCCTTCGGGGTATATCCACTGCGCCTCGGCGTGATCCGGGGCGGTGAAGTTGTAATCGTCTTTCCAGGTGAAGGTTCCACCGAGGGAGACACAGGAGGTGGGGAAGGTTGAGCCGGTGATGTAGTTAATGAGGTCGATGTAGTGCGCCCCGAAGCCGGGCACGGGGCCGTCGGAGAAGTCGCGGTATCCGAACCAGCCGGAATAGACATGGGGGTCGAAGGGGCGATTTGGGGTGTCGCCGAGGAATTCCTTCCAGTCGACGTCCTCTTCCTTGACGTCCTTGAGGTAGGCGTACCAGTAGGGGCGCGGTCCATTTCGGTGCTGCTCGATACGGGCGACCTTGCCGAGCGTGCCCGAGCGATAGAGTTCGCGGCATCCGGTGAAGCTGGGGAGGCTGCGGAGTTGGGTGCCTGCCTGAAAGATGACGCCGTTTTCGCGCACGGCGTCACAGGCCCGCTTGAGGGATTCGAAATTTTTGGCAAGGGGCTTTTCGCAGTAGACGTCTTTTTTGGCGCGGGCGGCGGCTTCGAGATGGGTGGTGTGATGATGGTCGGGCGAGGCAATCATGACGGCGTCGACGTCGTCCATGGCCATGACATCGCGGTAGGACACACACTGGCGGGGTTCTGTGCCGTACCATTCTTTGGCCATTGCGGCGGCTTGTTCGCGGGCTACGCGCCAGGGGTCGCATACGACGACGAATTCGGCGTTCTGTTCCTTGTCGTAGCGGTGCATGCCGACCATGTGCGCGCCACGTCCCCGGTCACCACATCCGATCATGGCGACCCGGATGCGGTCATTCGCGCCGGGGACACGGGCATAGCTGGCGGCGTTCATGGAAACGGCGGCTGCGGTGAGCGAGGCGGTCTTTAGGAATTCCCGGCGGGAAGTGGACTTTTGGGCGGACATGATGGTTCTCCTTGGTGGTAATCAACTAACAATCAGGAAGGTCATGATAGACCCTGCCCTGTGCAAAAATCCAGAAGGAGCGGCAGGGGCGGATTGCCGCAGGCTCCGTCGGCGATGGGCGAAAACAAAAAAACGCCCCCGGCATGGAGGCCGGGGGCGTTTATGGTCTACAACGTCCTAGTAACGACGCGGGGGACGACGATCGCCACCACGGTCACCACCACCGCTGCGGTTTTCGCGGGGACGGGCTTCGTTGACGCTCAGGGTGCGGTCCATGAAATTGGTGCCGTCGAGGGCGGAGATGGCGGCTTTCGCTTCTGCCTGATTCTCCATTTCGACGAATCCAAAGCCTTTGGAGCGATTGGTGTCGCGGTCCATGATGACTTGGGCCGAATTGACCGTGCCATGGCCCGAGAACAATTGTTCCAGGTCCGAATCCGAGGTGCTGTACGACAGATTTCCTACGTAGATCTTCATGATGCTCTCCTTTCAAGAGATTCCTTGGTGATGTCACAGGCCCAGCGTTCTTGTCCGAGCCAGGAGAGCAGAAATCGTAGCGATTCGTTAGCCTACAGGGTGCGGAGAAACGTCGGTCACAAGTTCCAAAACCGATAGCTGTTACACGCTTTCAGTGTACATTATTTCTAGCGGAATGTCAAGCGATTTTTTTAATATTTTTAGTTATGTTGGTTTCGCCTGTACGGGGTCATGGCGTGGCTTGTCATTGGCGTGGATTTTCGGTGGAATTCGCGTGATACGATGGTAGGGGATCCTGCGGAAATGGGGATGCTAAGCGGTTTGCATTCGACGGGGAACTTTAGTAGGGTGAAAACGGAACGGGGAAGTTGTTGTGATGATATAGGGACAACCTCATGGGAGTGAACGCGGATGACACTGATGCGACTTGCGCTGACGGGGATGTTGCTGGCCACGCCTTGCGTGGCGCAGGATGCGAAGCCTTTCCTTGATACTGAATCGATGGATTTTCTCGAGAGCCTGGCGAAGGCGGTGCTTGACGCGGCGCGGGTGCCGGCCAATGCGGTGATCGCGAAGGAGGCACCGAATTCGACGGGAAACACGCTGATCCGCCCCGGTGGTCGCGAGGATTATCCGGCGTTCTGGATTCGGGATTATGCGATGTCGCTGGATGCGGGGATCATCTCCGTTGAGGAGCAGCGGCATGCGCTTTTTCTGACCGCGCAGCATCAGGTGGACACCTCGCGCATTCTGCCGAGTGGCAGCCTGTTGCCGCCGGGATCCATTCCGGACCATATTTCGTTTGGTGGGAAGCCGATTTATTTTCCGGGGGTGGTGAGCGATTATGAGGGGCAGGGCGGAGCGCGATGGGGCTTTCTGCCGTGCCTGGACGACCATTTTTTCTTTGTTCACATGGCTGCCCAGCTGGCGCAGCAAACCAAGAACACGGATTTTCTGGGGGAAAACGTGGGCGGGAAGACGCTGCTGCAACGGCTTGAGGCGGCTTATGCGATGCCGCCCTCGGAGCCTGAGACGGGTTTGGTGACGGCGACCGAGGCGGTGCGGGGGGTGAATTTCGGATTCTTTGACAGCATCACGCATACGGGGAAACTGTTCTTTGCTTCGTTGCTGAAATATCGCGCGGCGGAGGAGTTGGTTCGGCTGTGCGAGGCCCGAGGTGAGGAAGCCCGGGCGGCGTATTACAAGGCGGAGGGGGAACGTATTGCGGGTGCGATTGCTTCGACTTTTGCGGTTGGAAACGGGTGGTATCGGGCTTCGACGGGCTTGAGCGGGCAAAACGATGTCTGGGGGACGGCGTTCGCGGTGTACATCGGCGCGGTGTGCGGTGATGCGGCCAAATCATCGTGTCAGGTGCTGGCGGAGGGGTTGCGGAAGGGGACGATTGCCTGGAATGGTGGAATCCGCGAGGTGCCGACCGACGGTGATTTCAGCGAGACCACGGCGTGGGAAAAAGCGCTGACCCCGAAGAACCAATACCAAAACGGGGCGTATTGGAACACGGCCACTGGCTGGGTGGCGTATGCGGTGGCGCAGGTTGACCGACCGTTGGCCCGACCACTTGCGGAGGATTATGTGAAGCAATTGCGGGCGGATGATTTCCGGAAAGGGGAAGGCTTTGGTGCGCCGTGGGAGTGCATGCACCCCGAGGGGAATCATCGACAGAACCCGATTTATCTCACGAGCATTAGCGAACCTTTTGCTGCGTTTCGGCGGATTCTGGCGGAGGGGGTGGGGGGGAAGTTGGGGGTGGCGGTTCCGCGATCTTTCCCACGGCACGCAAAGCCAGTGCGGTTGCCATCGAAAACACGGCAGCCAAGGCGAAGACGATAGGCGAGCATATATCGCTTGCGATAAACGGGAATGTGATTTCGATCACGAGTGCATCGGAAAAAATGGAACCGAAGAAAAAATCGTAGTCCCATGCCGACAGCTGCGTGATGAATAAATAGGGTGCAAGCAAGAGGGGGGGTAATGCGCAGGCGAGCAGGGCCTCTGTCAGCGGTTTGAACCATGCGGTTGTCTTATAGCCAAGCAGACCCCAAGACGCGACGATGACCGCCATGAGCACGCTTTCCCAAAGGAAGACTTCCCCGCTGCGCCATCGTGGGAGCCATGCTTCACGGCCTACCCACGATGCAAGCTCTGTATAAGACCCCAGATAATTGTTCGACACGGGATAGAAGCGGGCGGCATCGGTACTGAATAGGAGGCAAAGGGGATCTCGAAAGACGGTAAGAAGAATCACAACACTCCCGAGGGCTATGGCCCAGTAGTTGGTGAAAATAGCGCATCTGCGGAGATTGCCCTGCATGGTGGCGAAGGCTTGTGCCAGCATGAAGGGAAAGGCAATAAACATGGCCATTTTGGTCAGACTGGTGATTGCGAATGCAGACCAGAACAGGAGTAGGGGTTCTTCTTCGCCCCACTGATAGTCAGCAAGAAGGTGAATCCACTGGGTAAGGCTGCCAAGGGTGGCGAGGGCCAATACGTGATACGGGCCGAAGTTTTTTGACGAAAACAGACGCAACATGGGGACGGGTTCCTGCGTTGTTCAGGTGATTTCTGTTTCAGGATACTCTAACGCTGGAAAGCGTGCAAACGCGAAGGAGGGGTGGGGCGGCAGGCAGGGATGCCTGCGTTGGGGGGGGGATTCACCACAGAGACACGGAGGGCAGGGAGGAGGAAGGAGGAGGAAGGAGGGAGGGAGGAAGAGGGGTGTGGAGATGCCGGGGGTATATGAGGTGTTTTGGGTGTTGGTGGCGGGCTAACATCCTGCGGGCTGTGAGGGTATAGAATGCTTTGGCGGATTTATTGGGTTTGTGTGCGGCTTTAGGTTGTCTGTGTGGAGCGGTGATTATGCGTGTTTTTCTTTTGTCAATTTTTGTTGTTGGGTTGTGGTTTCGGGTGGCGGCGGGGGCGCCGGGTGATTGGCCGGAGGCTCGACAGAATAGTCATTTGACGGCTTTGCAGCCGTTGGCGGGGGGGATGAAGGCTGCACCTCGTTTGCGGGCTTCGCTGGATCGGGGCAGGGGGAAACTGGGGATTTTGTCGGTGGTGAAAACGGCGGAGGGGTCGCTGGGCTTGGCGTTGCATGCGGGGGCGTTGTATTGCTTCAAGGAGGACGGGACGACGTTGTGGAGGGCGCATCCGGCGGGCCTGAATTTTGCGCAGCTGGTTTGCGCGGAGGATTTGGACGGGGACGGGGCGTTTGAGGCTTTGTTGACGGCGGGGCGCAGTGCGCAGCCGTATGGGGCGGCGGTGCTGGTGTCGTTGAAGGATGGGGCGGTGCGCTGGCGTTATGACGTTGAGCCGATGTCGTATGCGTGGTACTTGTATGCGGATGCCTATTGGCCGGGGGTGAGCTCGAAACAGATTGTGGTGATTATGCAGGGGTATCCGCCGGATGCGAAGAACGGGTACATGGCGTTGTTCGCTTTTGACGGGGCGGGGAAAGCACCCGCTATGCAGTGGCGGTACGATTTTTCGGAGTACACGTGTTTCCCGAGTTTTTTGCGGGCCGACCTGGACGGGGACGGGACGAAGGAACTGGTGGTGGAGTCGCACAGCCGCATGTGGTTGGTGGATGCGAAAACGGGGGTGTTGAAGGATTTCGTGAAATGGGATGTGTCGCCCGCGAATATGCGCAGTTATGGTCATATTGAGTTTACTGATCTTGACGGGGATGGTCGGGAGGATTTCTTTTGTATTGCGGCGTTTGCACAGCATCACGAGGTGTTGTTGAACCGGAACGGGAAGCTGGAAAAGGCGTGGCATCAGGGTTGGGGCGAAAATGTGACGACGGGGCAGATTGCCACACGTTTTCCTTTGCCGCCGTATGGGGATGTAGACGGGGACGGTCGGAAGGAATTGGTGGTCTCGATGTTTAACTCGGAGGGGAAGGCGGCGTGGATGACGCGGGTTTATGATGCGGTTACGGGGGATATTAAGTATCGGGGGCCGGGTTTGATCGTGACGCAGGTGATTGATGTGAACCGGGACGGGCGGGCTGAGCTGATCGGGAATGGGTGTGCGGAGGCGACGGGTTCGGTGTACACCGGGGCGCAGGTGCTGGCGGTGGTGGACGGGGCGCTCAAGCCGATTTGGGAGAATGCGGATGCGAGGGCGGTGGACGAGCTTGCGGATGAAGTGCGATTGCGGGTCGGCGATGTGCCGTATACGCTTGCCTGGAATGGCACGGCGGTTGAAATGACGGGGCGCGAGAAAGTGAAGGAAGCGGACGCGCCGAGGTTTGAGCAGCGCGCCGATATTGCCGGGCGTCCTGCGCCGACGTTGCTGGCGGCGGACTTGGAGGGGACCGGGCGGAATAGTCTGGTTGTGTATACGGAGGGGGAGGCGGAGGTGTTCCGCTTTACGGGGAAAGTGTTGGAGGCGGCGGGGCGCTATGGCAGTGATGCGGCTCCGGTTCTGGCGGATGTGGACGGGGATGGGAAAATGGATGTGGTTTCGGTGCATACCCGTAAAGATGCGCCGCCGATGGTTGAGGCGGTGACGCCTGGTCTGGAGAATCGGGCGATTTGGAGGAGGGAATTTCCCGCAGCGACTCGCACGGGGCTGCCTGCGCCCCGAGTGGCTTATCTGCGTTCTCTGAAGCGGGAGGGGGCGGGGGGGAGTGATGTGTATTGCTGGGCGGGTGTACCCCAGGTGCGCAGCGCGGTGTTGGACGGAAAGTCCGGGGCGATTCTTTGGGATAAGGATGTGACGGAAGACATCGGGCGGTATTGGGGGGCGAGCATGAACTATGCGTCCGCGTGGGATTTTGACGGGGATGGTGACGAGGATCTTTTGTTCACGAACCCGGATTATTACTGTGTGGCGAAGGCGCGGACGGGTGGAGCTTTGCTGGGGCCGCTTTTTCCGCCGGTGATTTTCAAGCAGGCGAGTCAGGGGCTTTACACGTGCCCGGTGGTGTTGGAGGGGACCGGGAGTGAGCCTTCGGTGGCGTTGGTTTCGGGGCATTATTTTCAGGGGATGATGTCGTTGCATGCGGTGCCGACCTGGTACAAGCTGCCGACGGCGGGTGAGGCGCGGTGTAATCGGGAGGCCTTTTTGTGCAATGAGAAGAAGGAATGGTTGATGGGGTATGGTCGGGAGGATGGGGAATTTGCCTGTGTGAATGGCGCGGACGGTTCGTTGCGTTGGCGTTATGCGGCGCAGGGGAGTTGTGCTGATGCGGTGGCGGGTGATGTGGACGGGGATGGGCGTTGTGAGTTCGTGTTCGGTACGAGTCATGGGCAGGTGGTGGCGCTGGGGGATGGGCCGCATGTGTTGTGGACCTTGGAGGTGGGTGGGGCGGTTGAGTCTGTGATTTTGGCGGATGTTGACGGGGATGGTGGGGTGGAGTTGATTTGTTCGACGGCGGATGGTTGGGTGCGGGTGTATGGGGGGTAGCGTCGGGGGAGTTTTTTTACCACAGAGGGCGCAGAGGGGCACGGAGGGAGAGGGGGAGGGAGATAGGATTGTTGTGGGGGATGAATTTCCGATGGAAAACCTGATTATGGTATTCTCTGCGTTCCGGAGGAGATCATGCGTACCACAAGAATACCCTTATGCCTGTTTTTTGCGTCCCTGTTTTTTGCGTCCCTGTTTTTTGCGGGGAGTTTGTTTGCAGTCGGGGAGGAGTGCAATCCTCCTTCGATCCACTCGAATCGGGGGGCTTGGCCCATTCGGCGACAGTGGACTCCGGCGGAGGCGCAGCATTATGCGCAGTGGGTCGAACATCTTTTTGAGATGAAGCTGAAGGGTTCGGTGGAGCAGCGGATTGCGAAAATCGAGCGGATGATGACGGATCCGGAGATGAATTTGCTGGAGCAACCGGCGTTTCTGGGGGCGGGGGGGAACCCGCAGTTGCCGGCATCGTTTTTCCGTTCGATTCACCCGATGATCGATTGTGCGAAGTTCACGGCGTTTATTCCGGCTTATTACGCGTATCGTCGGGCGTTGCCCTGGATGACTTCGTATGTGACGCCGGAGCATGGTGATATTCGTACGTCGGAGCGGAATTTTGTGACGGGTTGTTCGAACAGTTTTGCGAGTGGGTCGGCGGGTGGCTATTTGTATGAGATTGTGCAGGGTTTTTCGTCGGGGAATTACCGAGTGAATCTGACGGGGCGCAATAGTGAGCTTTCGGACACGGCTCCGGTGTCGATTTCCCGGGAAACGTTGATGCCGGGTTGCATGAATTATGTGGACGGGCATTGTCTGATTTTGGCGCAGGTGACGGAGTACGGGGAGTTGCGCTTTATCAACGCGAGCATGGACAACACGCATGACATTTACACATACAACGGGATGAATACGGTGTGCGGGATTACGCCTCGGGGTTCGAATGCGGACGGTGAGCGTGATGAGTGGGATGGTTGTTTTCAGGGGTTGCGGGTGCTGCGTTACCCGATTGCGACGACGGATTCGAGCGGGCTGGTGACGGGGGTGCGTCGTCGGACGAACGAGGAGTTGATTCCTTTCGGGTATTCGACGGAGCAGTATGACCGGGTGTTGGAGATGTACCAGTCCCACCAGATTTCGTTTGGCGCGATGCGGCCGCAGAGTCTGCACGATTATATACGGCTGAAAATGAAGACGGCGGATCGGATTGTGCCGCTGAAGTTCATGGAGGAGTATTCAGAGGAAATCCTGGCGGCGTATCAGGCGCGGGAGGTGTTCGCGAAGGCTTGTTGGGAGCAGGTTCTTCACAACGGCCCGATCATGTATCCGGAGAATCAGCCGAAAGAGAACATTTTTCAGGCCTTCGGGCGTTGGGAGGAATGGAGTTCGCCGTCGTCTGATGTGGATCGGCGGAACAAGTATTTCTATTTGGCGGACTGGTGCGATTTCGCGATTCGGATGTATGTGGTGATGCCAGAGTTTCTCGATTTGGCGGGTCTGGAGAAATATCAGATTGCGACGCAGGAAGACTTGGCGAAGGCTTTTCTGGCGGAGAAGAACCGGATATTTGCGGAGCGAACGCTGACGTATACGAAGGCGAACGGGGAAAAGGTAATCTTGTCGCTGTTGGACATCGAAACCCGGCTTTACGACTTGTCCTTTGACCCGAATCACCCGCCTGAGTTGCGCTGGGGTGCGCCGGTCGGTAGTCCGGAACGGGCTTCGGCTCCGGAACGCCCCACGCCGGTGCCTTCGGGCCCTCCGATTCCGATGGAGGATGCGTATCGTCGGCAGGTTTTTTACCGCTGCTTGGGGCAACGCGAGACCGAGGCGAGCTTCTTGCGCAACATGTTTGTGGAAGGGTTCCCGATCCGGCCCAAGATGGAGGGGCAGTTGGCTAAATGGGACGGATTCCGGGAACCTGTGGCGGGCAAGACGGCGAAGCCCTGAGGGTTTGGGATGTGCTCTCTGGATGCGCTTTTGTATTCGCAAACTGTTGCTGCGTAAGTCGTTGTGAATATTTTTGCAGGTCTTCCTCGTCTGCCGGAATCCCTCGCGGGGTCGGTTTGTCTATCGGAGCCATTTTGGGAATAACTTGACTTTCCTATGTCCGTTCTGGTTTGTTCTTCATCACGCGACTCTGATTTTTGTGTAGAATACACGATTTTGAACGGGGCTTGGCGTTTGATTCGAGGAACGATGTTTACAAAGGAGCCAATGTGAAACTGGTAATTGTAGAGTCGCCTGCGAAGGCGAAAACGATAGGCCGTTTCTTGGGTAATGACTATGAAGTGCTGGCCAGTTTTGGCCATGTGCGGGACTTGCCGGGTTCGGCGGCGGAAGTGCCTGAGGAGGTGCGCAAGCAACCTTGGGCACGGTTCGGCGTTGATGTGGCGAATGATTTCGCGCCGGTGTATGTGGTGTCCGCCCAGAGCAAGAAGCATTTGTCAGAGATCAAGAAGCGGTTGAAGGGCGCGGATAAAGTGGTGCTGGCGACGGACGAAGACCGCGAGGGAGAGGCCATTTCGTGGCATTTGCTTGAGGTGTTGCAACCAAAGGTGCCGGTGGAGCGCATTGTGTTTCATGAAATCACGCGGGAGGCCATTTCGGAGGCGATTGCCCATCCTCGGGTGGTGGATGACAATCTGGTGCGTGCGCAGGAGACGCGCCGCATTTTGGATCGGCTCTTCGGGTATTCCTTGAGTCCGGTGTTGTGGAAAAAGGTTCGCCCGAAGCTGAGTGCGGGGCGGGTGCAGAGTGTTGCGGTGCGCCTGGTGGTGGAGCGCGAGGAAGAGCGACGGGCTTTCAAGGTGTCGGTGTATTGGGATCTGGAAGCTGCGATGTCGTCCTCTGGGAAGGCGTTCACGGCGGCTTTGCTTGAAGCGGACGGAAAACGGGTGGCGGAGGGGAAGGATTTCGATTCCACAACGGGCGAGCCCAAGAACGATAAGGTGGTGTGGCTGGATGAAGCTGCTGCGGAGGCCTTGGCTACGGCATTGCGACCGGGCACGTGGAAAGTGGTGAAGGTCGAGCAGAAGGGGGCCACGCAGCGTCCCTATCCGCCGTTTATCACGTCGACCCTGCAACAGGCGGCGAGTTCGGTGTTGGGCTTTTCGCCACGCCGGACGATGCAGATTGCGCAGCGTTTGTACGAAGGCGTGGATTTGGGCGGTGGTGAGCGGGAAGGTTTGATTACGTACATGCGTACCGATTCGGTGACACTGAGCGGAAAGGCGCTGGCGGAGGCGGGGGTTTTCATCCGCAAGGAGTATGGTGACACGTATTATGATGGGCCGCGCTTCTACTCCCGAAATACGCCGGGCGCGCAGGAAGCGCACGAAGCGATTCGTCCGACCCATCTGGGCCGGAAACCAGAGGAAGTCGCACGTTATGTAGACACGGACGAATTGAAATTGTACCGGCTGATTTGGAATCGCACGATCGCCTCGCAAATGGTCGATGCCCAGCTGTTGAAGACGACGGCGGATATCGACGCGACGGGCGGTGGTCGATCGGGGAAATTCCGGGCGAACGGTTCGGTGGTGAAGTTTCAGGGGTTTCTGCGGGTGGCGGATTCGAACACGCAGGACGCGGTGTTGCCTGAGCTGGTGGAGGGCATGGGAGTTGGTGCAGGGCAGGCGCTTGCGTTGGACAAGCTTGATGCGGTTCGGCATGAAACCAAGCCGCCGGCGCGTTATACCGAGGCGACGCTGGTGAAGCGGCTGGAAGAGGACGGCATTGGCCGACCTTCCACGTATGCGCCGACGATTTCACTGATTCAGGACAGGGGATATGTGGAATTGCGCGGGAAGGCACTGCTCCCGACGTTTGTGGGGATTGCGGTGGTACAGCTGCTGCGGCAGCATTTCTCCGAGTATGTGGATCTTAAGTTTACTGCGCGGATGGAGGGTGTTCTGGACAAGATTGCGGAGGGGAATCAAAACTGGGTCGAGTTCTTGCGCGGTTTCTATCTTGGTCAAACCGAAGAGTTTGGTCACGGGCTTGAGCCACAGATTGCGGCAAAATTGGCGAATATTGAGTTTCCGGCGATTGCGTTGGGTAACGACGCCGAGGATCGTCCGCTGGTGGTTCGTTTGGGTCGAACGGCTGCTTTTGTGCAGCGCGGCGAAGGCGGTGAAGGGCATACGGCGACTATTCCTTCGGATGTATCCTTCGAGGAGCTGAGCGTGGCGAAGGCGGAGGAACTCATTGCTGCGCGTGTGCAGGGAGACGAGGCTTTGGGGGTAGAACCGACCTCCGGGCTGAAGGTGTACTGCATTCTTGGGCCTTATGGCCCGTATGTGCAGTTGGGCGAGGCGGGTGAAGGTGTGAAGCCCAAGCGGGCGAGTCTGCCGAAGGGAACGCCCATTGGTGATGTGACTTTGCAGATTGCGCTGAACTATTTGTCGCTGCCCCGTGAGTTAGGGTTGCACCCGGAATCGGGTAAGCCGGTGCGAGCGTCGATTGGACCCTTTGGTCCATATGTGGTGTGCGAAAGGGATTTCCGTAGCCTCAAGAAAGAAGACAATGTGTTTGGGATTACTTTCGAGCGGGCGATGGAATTGTTGTCGCAGCCGAAGCGTGGCGCGAAGGAGTTGCTGCGGAAGGTGGGCGAACGCCCTGGAACTGGCGAGGCGATTGAGATTTTCGACGGTCGTTACGGGCCGTATGTGACGGATGGGACGGCGAACGTGTCGTTGCCGAAACAGGCGGATCCTGCGGCGCTGACGCTTGAAGAGGCGCTTCGTATGCTGGCGGAAGCACCGAAGAAAGAGAAGACGTCTCGCAGGAAAGCCCCGGCGAAGAAAGCGGCTGCCAAAAAGCCCGCCGCAAAAAAGCCGGCTGCCAAGAAGAAAGCAGCGCCCAAGAAAAAGGCGGCGGCGAAGAAGCCTTCAGCGAAGTAATATGGATGTTCGGGCGTCGGGCTCGTTATCGTAGCACGCGGTTGCGGATGCGGTTGTAGTTGAGCCAGAACCGGCGCAGGCGGTCTTGAACGCGCGGGTCGATTTCCATGGCGGAGTAGGCGGCCACGTGGTAGAGGCGTGTGAGGTCTTCGGCCTCTTTGCGGAGTCCGCTGAGTTCTGCGGGGAAGGCGGCGAGGAATTCGTGGGGCGTCTGGGAGAGTTCGCGGGGTACCCCCATGTCATAGGCGAGTGCGCATAGGGCTTCGTAGGCGTATTCAATGTGGGCGTTGATGGACATGCTTGCGATTCTGGCCGGATCCCCTGCGGGGTTGGTGTAGGCGGTGCAGGTGGCAATGTCGCGTTGGATGCGGATGCGCTTCTTTCGCCGGGTGTAGGCGGGCAGGCGGGTGAGCTTGGAGAGGCGTTGTTCGAGCCGGTCAAAGAAGCGTGCCCAAGACGCGGGCAGGCGGTGTCTGTGGCGGGCGATGAATGCGGCGAAACCGGCCATTCCTTTGATGGCTGCGTAGGCGAGGAAGAGCGCGAGGGTGAGCAATACGCCGTCGCCGATGCGCTGCATGGTCTGGTTTTCCTTGAGCAGGGTGTCGGGGCTGACATCGACCTGTTTGATTGTAAAATCGCGCACGGAGTCGGAGTAGGGGTCGTACTCGTGGCTTTCGACATGGGCCAGGGGTGGCATGCCGGGCAGGGGCAGGCGGGTGGCCCCGATAATGACGATGGCTGTCATGAAGGAGCCTAAACCCAGCCAGAACCAGGTGGCCCCGGAGGGCATGGTGATGCGGCGTTGTCGGTAGTATTCGCGCAAGCCTCCGATGCTGGTGAGCATGAGCAGCAGGAGGGCGGAGGTCATGTAGACGAGGACCTGAATCCATCCGGCTCGGAGCATGGGCTCGCCACCGTGCTGGATGAGTCGCAGTCCGAGGGAAAACACGAGGAGGACGGGGACGGAAAAATAGAAGATGGAGACGCCGGGGTGGCGTTTGGGCAGGCGTGCGGTGAGGGTGGCGCTGTGAAGTTTCGGGGCGGGTTTGTTCACGCGCACTTCGAGGGGATCGAAGGGCTCGAGATCGTACATGGGGGCCTGTACTTCTTCGAGGATCGTTCGGTACTTGAGTTTGGGCGCGGCTTTTTCGCGGGGTTGCATGGCCTTTTGGAATTGGCGCGCGGTACTGGTGAAGAGGCCCATGTCGCCCGCCACCACGTTTTCATCCACGCAGCATTCGTGGGTGAGGCGGTTAACCATCCACCAGAGAAACGACACCACGGACATATTGAAGAGTAGGGCCATGGGAATGCTGGTGTTCATGAAATTTTGTGCGACGGCGGTGCCGTACAGTCCGGTGCCGCTGGCGGTGTAGAGCGCGACGGCCATGAAAAGGCCGAAGATGTATACGATGGACTCTTCGGAACCGTTGCGGGCGATGACGCGGTTGAGCGCGACGATGCCGATGAGGAAGAAGATGGCGAAAATCCGGAGGGAAAGGTCGTCCACCTCGGTATAGACGAATCGCATGTTGAGCAGAAAGAGCATGACCGGGGCGGTCATGGAGAAGATGAGCAGGGGGGTGAGACTGTCGATCATCCAATCGGCGGCGGTGCGGGGGACGGTGGGTTTGGGTTGCAGAGCCTTTGCGCCGCCGAGGGATTGAAAGTCGGTGCGCATGGGGGCTTTCTTCGGGGCGCTTTCGGTGACCAATGGCGCGAAGGTTTCGGTGGGGTTCTTGGATAGGGACTGAAAATCGGTGCGGTCGGGTGTGGGGGAGCCCTCCGAGCCGTCGGGTTCTTCGGGGAGGTCTGGTTGTTTTTCCCATTTTGGCATGAAGAAATCGGAACTCATGTGGCCTCGGGTTGGGGGGGATGAGAGAGCCCCCGGTGCTTTGCACCGTCTGCTTCGAAGGGGGATTTTTTTGTTGTGCTTTGTGGGGGTTGGTTC
>CAIZGN010000351.1 GCA_903932505.1 Candidatus Hydrogenedentota bacterium | reverse complement strand
CGGATTCGTAAACCCGCGATCAACTATCCCCGAATTGGGCCACGGCACAACCCCTTCGGGGTTGTTTATATGGTTGGCCTTCACCCGGGGTAGCGCCCCGGCGGCGCAACCCCGGGCTTTGTGGCAGAATCCCGTTGGGATGTGCGCTGGTGAAGCTGGCGTCAACATGGGTGAGAGTCCCATCCGCCGAATTAGACTGTTCACGGCGGAAAACGATGGTCGCGCCGCAGCCGCGAGGCGAGGGCGTAAGCAGGACATCGATTGGACAGGCAGGCCGTAATGAAGATGAACCACATCAAAATGAGCGTCGAAAGGGACAGCACCAGAAAGCCGAATCCCTATCCCAAGGATGAAGGCTGCAAGGGGACGTCCGTAGCACAGTCGTGGACGGACCAACATTCTGGCGGCGTCAGCGTGGACGGCATGTCTGGAAGTGACGACAGGGTAAGCCAGGAGATCTGCTGCGGCGCGGCGAGCGATCGACCGCAACCGGGGGTTCAAACCGGTAGAACCGGTGAGGCCTGCAGGGCCGGGGCAGAAGTCGGAGTCTCCCGTAGTAGTGATGATGTGCGGGACATTACAACCCGTGCGGAGCGAAGGGGAGGCAGTTGTGTTCAAGCGGCACAAAGCAGTGAAGGAGAAGGGGATGGCTGGGAAGACTTGCTCAACGAGTGGACCCGGATAATAACCCCGGAAAAGATTCGGAAGCTGCAGCGTGCGCTCTATCGGAAAGCAAAGGCGGAACCGAGGTATCGGTTTTGGAGCCTGTATGGAGAACTCAGCCGCAAAGACATCCTTGAGACAGCCCTGCGAATGGTGACCCGCAACGGCGGGTGTGCCGGAGTGGACGGGGAGAGGATTGAGGATGTTGTGGCGGGAGGGGAGGAGAAGACGCAAGCATGGTTGGAAGCCCTGGCGGATGAGTTGAAAGCCAGGCAATACCGACCTGAAGCGGTTATGCGGGTCTACATCCCCAAGGGGGACGGGAAGATGAGGCCGTTGGGAATACCGACGGTCAGGGACCGGGTGGTGCAGGCGGCGGTGGTGCTGGTGGTGATGCCGATCTTTGAGGCAGACATGCACGAGCACAGCTACGCCTACCGACCGGGACGAAATGCCCATCAAGCGATGGAAGCCATCAGAAAGGGGATAGAGGCAGGGAGTTTTGAGCTGATTGACGCGGATCTGAGCGGATACTTCGACACGATACCGCACCGGACCCTGATGAGGCTTGTGGCCAGGAGAATCAGCGATGGCAGCATGCTGAAGCTGATCGCCTCATGGCTTCGAGCGCCCATAGAGGAGAGGGAAGGCGGGGGGAGGGGTATGAGGCGAAGAAGCGTCAACCGACAGGGGACACCTCAAGGCGGGGTGATCTCACCGTTGCTGGCCAACCTGTATCTGGATCGGCTGGACAAGGAGGTCAACGACAGGAAGGAGCTCAAAGCGCGGATGGTGAGATATGCGGACGACTTTGTCATCCTATGCCGACCGGGGCAGGGGGAAGCCCTGCTGGTGCGGCTAAGGAAATGGCTGGGCGCACGCGGATTGAGCCTGAACGAGCAGAAAACCCGATTGGTGGACATACGCAAGGATGGGATCAAATTCCTTGGATTCAGCCTTGGCTGGCGACGGTGGAGAAGTCAATGGTGGGGTTACGCGCATGTGGAGCCGCACACCAGAAGCCAACAGAAACTTCGCGATGGCGTGAAGGAACTGCTGAACCACTGGACGCAGGGGCGGACGGAGGAGGAAACCGTGAGAAGACTGAACCGGAAGCTGAAGGGGTGGAAAGCCTACTTCAAATACGGGCACCCCTCCCATGTGATGGGAAAGATGGAATACTACCTCCAAAACAAACTGAGGCGGTGGCTGTGGAAAAGACATGGCAAGCCCGCAGGGATGTTCCAACGATACTCCAACGAGGCACTGCGCCAGAAATGGGGATTATACCCGATGGCGGGGGGCGGCTCGGCGAAGCCAAAGGCGAACTGACGAAGAACACTCCGAGAGCCGTATGCGGGAAAACCGCACGTACGGTTCGATGAGGGGCGGCGCGAGAAAACAGAGGGAACTGGCAACTGCGGCCTGTTCAATCCCTTATGCCCTCGCCCGCCTACTCTACTCCCGGAGGGGGGAAGTAGGTCCGGTCACCGTATCACGACGGGATGTCGTTTGCTGCAACCGAGGTGGACCCATTTACCCGCAAGGATTTACGATTTTGGCTTCTGGTCCCACCTCGACACCACGTAACCTCCGACCACCACACGCACCGAAGTGAAGGTATCGCGCAGAGAGGCAGAGACGCAGAGAACCCGAATCCTTTTTCTCTGCGCCTCCGCCTCTCCGCGCGAGATTTTTCCGGGG
>CAIZGN010000350.1 GCA_903932505.1 Candidatus Hydrogenedentota bacterium | reverse complement strand
CTCCATTCAATAAACCCGCCGGCCAAGAGAATCGCCACAACTCCCGCACAAATGCCGGATAGGATAATCGCTGTGCGGCCCGGCCGCCGCAAGAGGTTGCGGAACGGTAGGGTAAATTTGGAGCCATGCATCATTAGACTGGTACCGGTAGCTAAAAAGTCACCATTTCGAGGGCAGATGCGGATTATCGGGTACAATCCCCACCCTTGCAACCCTCCGCATGATTTTTCATTCTACCTTGAAATCTGTCCAGTTTGGGCTTTTTTCTTCCATCCAGTAGACAACATACCGGGGGTTCCACTTAAATTGTTCACCCTGTCGTCACTTTGGTGCTACAATTTTCTTTCAGGCATCGGCAGCATCGCGGGGCCCGTACCCCTGAAATGCCAGAGCGATGCAAACAACGGCCCGCAACATTGCCAAGGAGCGCTCAGGGCTTCTTCCCAAAAGGATAATTCCGTGTGCCAGCCCTCAGATGACCAGACCTGAAGAACCGAAACGAAGAATCCTGTTTTTTGCCGAGGCTGTAACGCTGGCCCATGTGGCGCGGCCTTTGGCATTGGCCGGGGCGTTGGATGCCACGAGATATCGCCTTGGATTCGCCTGTGATTCCCGCTATGACATGTTTCTTCCCCCGGCCTCGTTCGAGCGCTTTCCCGTCCACTCGGTTTCCAGCCACCAGTTCATCGAAGCCTTGGCGCGCGGGCGCCCCGTCTACGATGCGTCGGCCTTGCGCCAGTATGTGAAAGATGATCTTGCCGTCATCGAGCGGTTCGGGCCCGAACTCATTGTGGGGGATTTCCGGCTTTCTTTGGCCGTCAGCGCCCGTTTGGCCCGAATCCCCTATGCCGCCATTGCCAATGTCTATTGGAGTCCTATTGCGATCCAGGCCTTTCCGATACCGGAGCACGCCCTTGTCCGCCTATTCGGGCTAAAACTCGCCCAACGGCTATTCGATGGGGTACGCCCTGCGATTTTTGCATCGCACACGTTCCCACTAAACAAGATATTGAAGGAATTCGGTTTGCCCACGCTGGGTTTCGACCTGAGGAGAACCTACACCGAAGCCGATCATTTGCTTTATGCGGACGTGCCGGGATTCATCGAAACACGCACGCTCCCCGTCCACCATCATTATCTCGGGCCGGTGCTATGGTCGCCCCAGGCGGCAAAACCCGCTTGGTGGGATCAGTTGCCTGACGATAAGCCGATTGTTTATCTCACCCCCGGAAGCTCCGGCGAGACAGGCAGCCTCCCCGGGATCATTCGGGGACTTTCACGCCTGCCGATAAACCTCCTAGTGGCGACCGCCGGACGATTTGAAATGGGCGGCTTGCCCGGCAACGTCTTTCTCAGCGATTACCTTCCTGGCGAAGACGCCGCCAGGCGCGCCCAACTCGTCGTTTGCAATGGCGGGAGCCCGGCCACCCAGCAAGCCCTAGCCGCCGGAGCACCCGTGTTGGGCATCTGCACCAACCTTGACCAACACCTCAACATGCAGGCGGTGCAAGCCCACGGGGCCGGACGGTTGCTGCGCGCAGGATTCGCCAGCCCCGGTGCGGTTGCCGAAGCGGTCGATGACATGCTCCGGGATCCGGTTTACAAGCAGCAGGCAATGCGTCTTGGGAGCCTTTATCGCCAGTACAATGCCCAAGACCGCTTCGCGGCCTGGGTGGAAAACCTGTTCAAAATGAATCGGGATGGCACTTGACCTGTCACCCTCCCCGGCAAAACGCCATCCCCCAACCCCATAACCGCAGGCGCGAACATGCGTAAAATCGGAACCCTAGCCATTGTCTGTTTTTCAAGTGGCCTCACGCTCGTGATCGTCGCGGCAGTTGCGACCGTACTGGGCATTTTGGGAAAAGTGCCGCTGGGCGACTATCGAGGCGTAACCGTCGCCACCGGAATCCTGGCCGCGACCTATGTTTTTGCGTTCCTGGCCTATCGCATCTTCCTGCATTGCTTTCCCCTTAAGCCAGGGTTCATCGAGGAAGGTTCAAGGGACGAGCAGGTTGCGCACGTCAATATTCTCTGCTACCTGATCCTCTTCAACAGCTTGACTCGCACCCATTTCATTCCTGTGCCCATCATGCGCCTGGCGTATCTCGCCTTGGGTGCCAAGCTCGGGGAAAACACCTACTGCGCCGGCACCCTGCTCGACCCGCCGTTGACGCGAATGGGCAAGAACTGCATCGTCGGACACAATGCCGTTTTGTACGCGCACACCATCGAAGGCCGGTATTTTGCCCTCGAACCCATCGTCATTGGGGACAATGTCACCATTGGCGCCATGGCTACCGTGATGTCAGGGGTGGTGATCGGCGATGGCGCAAT
>CAIZGN010000349.1 GCA_903932505.1 Candidatus Hydrogenedentota bacterium | reverse complement strand
TGTTTGAGAACCGGGGCGCGGCGTTGAAAGACGGCTTGTCGATCCCATCCATGGACTTCGCCACGGTTCGTATTGAGGAAGAAAAAGCAAAATAGCGACAAGAAACAAGACACAAGAATGACTACGGGCGCGACTCTTCCAGAACGCCACGATTCATGGCGGAGTTGTTTCAAGAAGACGTACGAACCATCACGAGCATATTCTCAATGCGTAAGATGAGGTCGAGCTTGCCCGGATGGTCGATCACTGCAACCTCGACTATTGACGGCTCAGCCATAGAAGTGGCTTCCATATCGCCAAGACGATGCAGTAAGAAGAAGGAATAAGCATATGACCTCCAGAGAACGTGTACTGGCCGCCCTCAACCACACGGAACCGGATCGAGTGCCCATCGACTTGTCCGGCCACCGTTCCTCCGGAATTGCGGCCATTGCCTATCCCAAGCTCCGCAAGGCCTTGGGGCTGCCCGAACGCCCCGTGCGGGTCTATGACCCCCCGCAGCAACTCGCGATTGTCGATGAGGATGTGCTCGACCATTTTGGTATCGACACCATCGAACTCGGACGGGGCTTTGCCCTCGACGATGCCGATTGGGCCGACTGGACCCTGCCCGACGGCACGCCCTGCCAGATGCCGGCGTGGGCCTTGCCCGAGCGCGATGGCAACCGATGGGTGCTACGCTCAAAGACCGGACAACCCATCGCGCAAATGCCCGATGGTGCGCTGTACTTCGAATCCTGCTGCTATCCCTTCGAGCAGCAGGACGATCTGGACGCGATTCCCCAGGCAATGGGCGAAAGCATGTGGTGTGCGGTGGCCTCGCCACCCGGTCCGCTCATTGCGGGGCCGGACGGACTGGAGAAGTTCGCCGAGGGTGCCAAGCGCTTGCGAGCGAAAAC
The DNA here is from genome assembly GCA_903932505.1 of Candidatus Hydrogenedentota bacterium. GTDB lineage: Bacteria > Hydrogenedentota > Hydrogenedentia > Hydrogenedentales > CAIZGN01 > CAIZGN01. The sequence continues at coordinate 13,281 of CAIZGN010000349.1, read as the reverse complement.
AGACCGCGCAATTATTGGACTTTTTGGCGGAAACTTGCTCGAAATGGGGCAATTTCTGTACCGAAACGACAATTTCCTGCTGCTCTTGGCCGCAGACCCGGAGCGCGCGCATGCCTTCTTGGACAAGGTCGTCGAACTGCATCTGGCGAATCTGGAGCGTTTTCTCGGTGCCGTGGGCCCCTACATCGACGTCATTGTCTTTGGTGATGACTTGGGTATGCAGTCCGGGCCACAAATCTCGCCTGCCATGTATCGCGAGTTCTTTCTGCCGCGCCACCGGACCATGTGGATGCGCGCCAAACAGCTCGCCAACGTCAAAGTCATGCTGCACTGCTGCGGCGGCGTGCGGGAACTCATGCCCGGTCTCATCGAAGCCGGGCTTGACGCCATCAATCCCGTGCAGGTGGCCTGCCGGGGCATGGAGGCGGCCGGACTCAAGCGTGACTTCGGTAAAGACATGGTATTTTGGGGCGGTGGCTGCGACACCCAGACTATCCTGCCGCTGGCCACCCCTGAAGAAATTGCCAAACACGTCCGTGAAGAAATTCGCGCCCTTGCCCCCGGCGGTGGCTTCGTCTTCCAGCAAGTACATAACATTCTCGCCAATGTACCGGTTGAAAACATTATCGCGATGTACGGGGCGATATAGCCATTAGCTCCCGAGGGAACGTGCTACAATGAAAGTGAGGGAAGTGTTGAGGCGGTTGCACGAGGACGGTTGGACAGTTGTTCGGACTCGGGGTAGCCACCGAATTTTGAACCACGAGCAAAAACCGGGAATCGTAGTCGTCCCTGGCAATCCGGGAGACGATATCCCGGCAGGCACGTTGCGAGCCATATTCAAGCAGGCCCAAGTTGAGGAGTGATTCTGATGAAAGAATACGCCGTTATATATGAGCAAGGGGAAACCAATTGGGGTGCCATTGTTCCCGATTTGCCCGGATGTGTGAGCATTGGAACGACCTTCGAAGAAGTACAGGAAAACGTCAAGGAAGCCATTGGACTCTATCTTGATGTACTGCTGGAACGAGGCGTTCCCATTCCAGAACCCAAGCACCGCACTGGAATTGTAACCGTTGCGGCGTGACTGAGTTGATACAGGAGCAATAATGACCGCAGCAATCTCACGCAGAACTTGTCTGGCAACGGCAGCGGCATCGGTGGCCGGTGCTGGCGCGCTGCTGGGTGTTTCGTGTGCCACCACGCCGAAAATAGAGCCTGAAGGAAAACTTCCACGCTGGTACGGTTTTAATCTGCAACCGAAATTCATGGTGCACGACAACCGGCGCTTTGACGAGGAAGATTTCGCGTGGATTCGCGAGTTGGGCTTTAATTTTGCGCGAATTCCGATGGACTATCGCTGCTGGATTGACGGTGGCGACTGGACCCGGTTCAGCGAACCAGCCTTGAAGGAAATTGACGAGGGCGTTGCGCTGGGCGAGAAATATGGTGTGCACGTCATGCTGAATTTCCATCGAGCGCCCGGCTATACCGTGGCGCAACCCCCAGAGCCGCTTTCTGTGTGGACGGATGAAGCCGCGCAGAAAATTTGTGCCCTGCATTGGGAGAAATTTGCCGAGCGCTACAAAGGAATTCCGAGCAGTCGCCTGAGTTTCAACCTTTTCAACGAACCGGCGATGGTGCCATCGACCGCGTATCGCACCACTGTCCAGCGGATGGTCGAGTCCATCCGTCGCCATGACCCCGCGCGTTTGATTGTGTGCGACGGGCGCATGTGGGGCAAAGCCGCGCCCACCGAACTGCTGGACCTCGGTGTGGCGGCATCGACGAGAGGCTACGAACCGTTTCACCTGACCCACTACAAAGCCAGTTGGGTCCAGGGCGCGGACAATTATCCTTTGCCCACCTACCCCCTCAAAGAAGACGGCGAGGTAAAGGACAAGGCGTGGTTGCAAAAAAAATGCATAGACCCTTGGAAAGAATTCGAGGCCAAGGGCGTTGGCGTGATGGTGGGCGAATTCGGAGTCTATAACCAGACCCCCTACCCGGTTGTGCTGTCGTGGATGAAGGACTGCCTGGATCTCTGGCGCGAAGCCGGTTGGGGTTGGGCGCTCTGGGGTTTTAGAGGCTCATTCGGCATCATAGACAGCGAACGCGCAGACGCCCAATACGAGAACTGGAAAGGCCACAAACTCGACCGAGCCATGCTGAACCTATTGCAGCAGGGCATGGCAAAGGGCTAGCCTCCCCTCTGGGAGCGCCTGCATCCCTGCCGGCCCGAGTCAGCGCTAGACCCTGCAGGCAGGGATGCCGGCGCTCCCAGGGAAGAAACCTACTTCTTGTCCAATTCCTCAAAAACCGCCTTCATCAACAAAGGCCACACCAGCGTGGCGTCCGCATGAACCTCGGCGTAGCGTCCACCCTCAGCCGGAGGCACGAATTTCCCCCAGCTGACCCCTTCAGAATAGGTGCAGCCGGAAAGACCGCCCCAATGCACCGGCTCCGGGCAAATCCGCACACCGTATTGAAAGCGGGGTTCCGGCAATTCCAGTTCCAGCCGGGCCGAGGTGATGTCGTAATAGGGCGCGACTTGTTGCGCCCAGTTGCGCGGCACACCGCCACCCACCGTGAATATACCGATACGCTTCGACCGACCGATCAGGCGTGCATACTCCTGCAAATCGATGAAGGGATTATAAGCCGGAACCGCCTGAAACACGGCTTCGGGATCATTGGTGGGGCCGGAGGCCACCAAAGCACTCTTCATGGCCCAAGTCGAAAAATCAAGACCCATTTCGCTGTCGGTGAATGCGGGGATAAACACCGGCACGTTCTTTCGCCATGCGCTGCGCAGAATGCCCGGTCCGTGATCGAGTTCGTCCAAGGCCTGCCCGAGGGCGCGACAGAAACGAGCCGAACTCCAAACGCCGCCTTCCGGTTGGGTCTTGCCGAGCACTTCGCTCACCAACTCAGCGATATGATTCAGGTTCGATTCCATTTCGAGCGTATCGTAGATGCGATTGTACCCCTTCTCGAACAAGTCGGCGTCATCCGCATCAGGGCTGGTCGCGTAGTGGGCAAGACCAACCGATTCAGTGAGTCCGTGGGCCATGAGCGCGCCCGTGGCCACCACCACATCCACCAAACCGCGCTCGATCATCCCGCAGATGATGGTGCCCTGCTTGGCAACGGTCATCGCCCCCGACAACGTCATCACCACAGTGCATTCAGGGTCGCGACCCATCTCCAAAACAATATCCATCGCATCGCCGAGCGCACGCCCGCCAAAGGCCGTCTTACCCATGGCCCGAACCAATCCGGCAAAGGAAGTCGCGGCATCCGGATCGAGGCTTTCCAGCGGTCGAAGCCCGTCCTCGCGTCCGTCGTGCAGGTGGCGTAGCGTCTTGTCCATCATATGTCGAAATCTCCCGGGGGGTTGAGTGAGGAGTCCATTCCAATGTAATCGAAGAACCTTCACCGATAGTGTATCAAATGGAGCCGGGGGACGGAAAGACTGCCCGTTACAATCGACCGCCCCCTCGAAATCTTTCGCCCGCTTTCTCCCTTGCTTGAAGGTCAGACCCGATCCCATTAGAATGGCGCAAGAAACGCGATGTCCCTCCGTGGCGGAGGCTTTCAGCCTCCTCAATTCAAGGGCAAATCAAACGGTAATGGAATTCAGAATGACCAACGAAAACGAAGCCCTCGGGCGCAAGCCCAAGGTTCATTTTATCGGCATCGGCGGCACAGCCATGGTGGCGGGTGCGCGTCTCGCCCTTGAGGCGGGCTGGGAGGTGCGCGGCAGCGATGTGCCCCTGTATCCGCCTACGTCCGACATGGTGGCGGCTTTGGGCGTGCCCGTGGCCTCGGGATTTGATGCAGCCAACCTCGACTGGGCCCCCGACCTCGTGCTGGTAGGGAATGCGCTCTCGCGCGGCAACCCCGAAGTGGAAGCCATGCTGGAACGGCGACTGCGTTATGCGAGCCTCCCTGAGTGGCTCAAAGAGCACGTACTGCGCCAAAGGCACTCGGTGGCCGTCTGCGGCACCCACGGAAAAACAACGACCACAGCCCTTACCGCGCATGTGCTGCAGGGTTGCGGCATGGATCCCGGCTATCTGATCGGCGGACAACCGCTGGGCTTCGAGCATTCCGCACGACTCGGGCCCGAGGGCGTCCCCTTTGTGATCGAGGGAGACGAATACGACACCGCCTTCTTCGACAAGCGCGCGAAATTCTTCCACTACCTGCCCGAGATTGCCGTGGTGACCTCCGTGGAGTTTGACCATGGCGACATCTATGCCGACCTGCCCGAGATTGAACTGGCCTTTCAGCGCATGCTCCGCCAGATCCCCAAGGACGGATGCCTCATCGCCTGCGCGGACAACCGTGCGGCGCATTTGAAGGCGCATGCTTTCAGCCGGGTCGCCACCTATGGTTTTAGCGAGGACGCGGACTGGCGTGGCGAAATCCTCGATGCACAGGACGGTTACCAGCGAATGCGCATTTGGCATGACCATCAGGCGTGGGGAAGTATAGAGGCTCCGCTCGCAGGAAAACACAACCTCCTAAACACCCTGGCAGCCGTCGCGGTCGCCGCCACCCTTGGTGCAAACCCCGAAACCATCGCAGCCGCCGTCCGCACCTTTCCCGGTGTTCGGCGGCGTATGGAAGTGTTCCTCGAAACGAAGGGTGCCGTGTTCGTCGATGACTTTGCCCATCACCCCACCGCCATCCGTGAAACGGTCGCCGCAGCGCGCATGCGCTGGCCGGGGCAGCGTATCCGGGTGCTGTTCGAGCCGCGCTCCAACACCACCGTGACCAACCGTTTCTTCGGCGACCTTGCCGAGGCCTTTAGCGCAGCGGACGAGGTGTGGCTGGGGCCGATTTTCCGAGCCGACCGCATCCCCGAGACCGAACGCCTAGACCGCGAGGCACTCGCAAACCACTTGCAGCGCGGTGGGGGAGAGGCGCATGTCGAGGATGATGTGGAACACATCCTCGAGGCGGTATGCGACACTCTGTGTCCGGGCGATGTCATTCTAATCCTGAGCAACGGCGCTTTTGGTGGCATCCACCGGCGCTTTGTGGAACTTCTGTCCCCCGATAGTAAGCCGTAGCATCATAGCCACTTCGGTTGTGCATACCGCGCCCCGGTTTGGGAAAAGCGAGATTGCCGGATTGTTCGGGGTGTGCTATACTCGCGTATCAAGAGCGAGAGCCTGCCCTTCATTAGGGTAGCCAGCCAAGGAATTTCGATGACTGTTCTCTCTGGGATATCCATTATCATACCGTACAAAGATCAACCGGTTCTCTTGGAAAAGTTGCTGGAGAGTATGCGTGCCAATGCGCCTCAGCTTCCGCCCATAGAAATTCTCGTAATGGATGACCACTCGAAACTGTTTCCCGATGAGCTATGCGCCACTTGGGGGGCACGTGCAATCCCAGTGGAATATGGACGGGGCCCTGCGCATGCACGTAATCAGGGGGCGGTTCTGGCCGTCTACGATTGGCTCCTGTTTTTGGACTCGGATGTGATCGTGCCCGCAGGTTTCTTTGAGCAGATTGCCGCTGCTATTGAATGCCACCCAGAATTGGATGCCCTCTCCTTCATCAACCAAGCCTACGAGCCGAGTGATCCCGCTGTGCGCAACTTTGGCGCTGCCATTGAGCATTTCTGGTTTACCGGGAACTTTGCAGGCGATACCTGTTTTGCGCCAATACGGGGATTCACGACTCGAAACGGCTTTGTACGCAAGTCCGCTTTCGAGGCTGTTCAGGGATTCGACACCGCATTTGTAACCAATGCGCATGAAGACTACGATTTCGGCAAGCGCCTGTCGTTGACCCACACCACCCTGCTGTGCCGCCATCCCTTGCCATATCACCGTTTTCCCGCAGCCTTAACCCGACTCATCCGGAACTACTGGGTGCGAATTGGTCTATTCGTGCCCTACTATTTTGTACACCGTCCTGTTTTGGATAAAACCCAGACCTCGCCGCATGAGGCACTGCTGCGCGTGGTGGGACTAGCCGGGATGTTCTGGTTGTTGCTTGCCATGCTTCCATTGCCGGGGCGAACAGCGTGGGTGGGATTGTCCCTTATTTCGGTGATGTTGTATATTGCGGGCGTCTGGCGTTTTTTGGCCATGGCTCGCCGAGTGAGCGGGACGTGGCGCTTTTCCATGTTGTGTTTGCCAATACATTATTTGAGCAGTGTGGTGATCGTGGCTGGTGGCTGTTGGGCGGCCTGCGCCTATGCGATCCGGCCAAGGCGGCATAACCTCCGCAGCGCGATACACTGACGTTTCGATACCAGAAAAGGGAAAAACGGGCGTGAACCGGATTCTTACGGCCTCCAAGGCCATGGCGAAGGCCGTTATACAACGGAAAATCAAGTATCTGATTCTGCATGTGAATTCAGTCTGCAACGCCCGCTGCCGGATGTGTTTCAGCTGGCAGGGTATGCAGGAACGCCACGATGCCCAAGGACCGTCCCTCGATAACCTGCAAAAACTGGCCACCAGCATGGCTCCCCTCCCTCAGCTCACATGCTCCGGCGGTGAACCCCTGCTGCGGCGCGATCTGCCTGATATTCTGCAAGCCTTCTATGAGCGGGCAGAGACACGCTTTTTCACCGTGCCGACGAACACCCTGCGCCCCGATTTGTCTGCTGCGCTGATCGACGCATTCGTGGAGCATTGCCCCAACGGGTTTCTGAACCTCTGCATGCCGCTACATGGTTCTCAAGAAATGCACAACGACATCATAGGCGTACCCAAAGCTTTTGAGACTTTGCGAGAAACGTATGCCATGCTTCAGGAACGTCGAAAACGGCACCCCAACATTTCCTGTGTGCTTAATTTCGTCATGAGCCGTTTCAATTACGAGGAATACCGGACCATTATCGACCTGGCGCTCACCGATTTCCCAGAAGCACCGCTTGGTATATCGTATTGTCGAGGAATCACGCATGAACCCGGGGCTGGAGAGGTTCCAACGGAGGAGTACTTGGCTGCACAGACCTATCTGGCGGAACGTCGGCGCACCTTAAGCCGCTCCAATCCCTACACCATCATGTTCAGCGCCATTGGCGAGCAAACCGGGGAAATTGTTGCCAGTGTGGTGCGCGGGGAGTGTAAACACCTGCATTGCGGGGCAGGGCGCAATCTCGCGGTTGTATACGACAATGGCGCGGTACATCCATGTGAATTGCTTGATGGGATTGGCCTTCCGGCCCCTTGCGCTGGAGAAACCCCGCCCCCCGGTGCCGTTTTGGGTAATCTGAATGATTTTGACTTCAATTTGAAGCAACTACTGCGCAGCCAAGAGGCTCAGGCGGTATTAACATGGCTCAATAGCCATCCCTGCGTGTGTACATGGGAGTGCGCAATATACAGCAAAATCGTACATTCGCCACGGGATTTCGCAAGCCTTGCCAAGCGTGTTGTGCGCTACATTATGCGGCGGATTCCTCCAGATTCACACGCATAATTCCAGTTTCGATCAATTGCCTTTTGGTATCCTTTATGACAAGGCAGCAAACGTTGGTTTGCTCACCACTTTCCTCCATGGATACACGACTATGAAGAAAAAACGGATGGGATTTCGATTCGCGGCCCTCTTGGCCTTCGCGCTTTTCAGTAAAGTGCTCAGCGGCTGCGCCGAACCTACATCCCCGCCACCAACTGCGTCCACGTCAAATGCGCCTGCCGATACGCATCCGAATGTCATTTTAGTGATCGTTGATACCCTGCGTGCCGACCGTCTGGATGCGGTGCGCAACGGACACCCGGTAATGCCGCGTATTCGCGAATTTGCTCGAAACTCATGGCGCTTCACTCAGGCGTACGCCCAGTCCACTTGGACCAAGCCCTCCATGGTGTCAATTTTCACGGGAACCTATCCCCCCACGCACCGGGTGCAATACGGTCTTGCAACCGGTGCTTTGATGGAAGGCCAAGCTAATGCGATCCAAATACTTCCGGGGGAATATACGACAATAGCCTCTTTTTTTCGACAGTCGGGCTACCAAACCATCGGGATACAGACCAATCCCCACCTGAAGGCTGATTTCGGGTTCGGTCAGGGCTTCGATGAATACACCTATCTGCAATGGCAGGAAGCTCCGGGGCTCACCGAGGCCGCGCTGTCCAAGATCAAAGCAGCACGCGCCCCGTTCTTTCTCTATGCGCATTTTTTTGATCCCCACGCCTCCTATGAGATCCGCGAGCCTTGGTTTAGTTCCTATAATCCGCCTCCTATAAACAACCAAGAGCAGCAGTACATCAACACAAACTATACCACCGATTTTTATCTGGACGAAATCCTTCATGACTTAGGCTCGACAAAAGCCCGAAAATATCCCGACCTGTCCGATAATGCCCGCGAATATGTGCGCTGTCGCTACGATGGAGAATGCGCCTTTACCGACGAATATGTGGGCCGCTTGTTTGACTCCATTCTAAAGGATTTCAAGAACACCATTATTGTTTTCACGGCGGATCACGGCGAGGAATTGTGGGAACATGGTTCCGTGGGGCATGCCAAGACGGTATATGACGATGTGGCTCGGGTTCCCCTATTTATTTATGTGCCAGGTAAGACCCCCGCACGCATTGACTCGCCCGTGGAAACCATCGACATCGAACCCACGCTGGCCGCTGCTTTGGGGCTGCAACCCCTCCCCGCATGGCAGGGCACCAACCTGTACAAGGACGGCAGTCCCAGTGCCGACCCCGCCCGTCCGGTGTTTTCCGAGATCCGGGGTTCACTTGCCGAGTTTGGCCTCTATCTGGATATGGTTCGCCAAGGGAACTCAAAATACATCGCGAACCATACCTCAAAGAAAACCCCCACCCTCCCCACGCAGGAGTTCTATGACTTGGGAAAGGATCCGGGCGAGCATAGAAACCAGTTGTCCCTCGGCGTATCCCTCCCTCCAGAGTTAGAGGCGGCGAGAAAACAGTACGATGCGGAAAACGCCCGGCATCCCTACACGCAAATTCCCCTGGAATACGCCGTGTCGAGCGAGGAACATCGCGAACAGCTGGAGGGTATGGGTTATCTGCCCGGGGAAACGCGTGTGAAAGAGGGAGAAGGCGCGTTGGGCAAATGAGGGCTGCGGGTAGAAGCAACAACGGGAGTTCCGTATAGTGATGGCGCAAGAAAGAGCTTCCTCCGTAAATGGCGGGGGAGTATCGCGCGAAGCGTGGAAAGTGGTCGCCGTAATGCTGCTGGCGACCGCGCTGCGCCTCTACCATCTCGGCACCTACCCCTATTGGCAGGACGAGGTCTTTAGCCTCCTGCAAGGCGAGCACCTTTGGGATGTGCTCACCACCGGTAATTTTGTGGCCAACCACCCCCCCGGCACACCCGTGCTGGTGCGCCTGTGGATGGAGCTGGGCATGACTTCCACCGAATGGCGCACACGTCTCCTCCCGGTAATGCTGGGGCTGTCAGGCATCTTCGCGGCATGGTTGCTCGCGCGGCGCTTGTTCAGTCCGCGTGTTGCGCTCTACACCGCTTTGCTCCTCGCCATATCCCCGTATCATGTGCACCATTCCCAAGAGCTCAAGGACTACATCCTTCTTCCATTCACCGGCACCCTCATGATATACGCCTTCTTCGAGGCCATCGAAACCAATGCCCGGCGTTGGTGGGCCGCCTATGCGGTGTTGGCCGCTTTGGCCTGCTACAGCGAATTGTTTGCCGGGCCCCTGCTCGTCGGACTGAACCTGTGGTTTCTGGTTCAGCTTCGCGGGCGAACCGACCGTTTCAAGCCCTGGTTATTCGCCAATATTGCCGGGGCCTTGCTCTTCGCCCAGCAGCTGCCCATCATGTGGGCCGTTTCCAAGGCCACCATTCTCGACCTTACGCAGTGGTGGATTCCCGCACCCACCATGACCACAGTGGCCTACCATCTCAAAACGCTGGCTTTCGGCTATTCGGATACCAAGCCGCTGTTCAAGATAGCCTTGGTCGCATACACCGCCGCTGCCGTACTCGGGGTATTGTATAGCGGAAAAAAAGACTTTCGCCGGTGCGGACTACTGCTGGCTTGGTTTGTGGTGCCCACAGCCATCGTGTTCGGTATTTCGCACCTCACCGAGAGCATCTTCCTGTATCGCTCCATGATTCCCTATTCAATTGCCTTTTACATGCTGGTGGCCCTTGGTATTGAGGCCCTGCCCAGCGTGTGGTTGCACCGGGCGGCACTTGCCTTTGCAGCGATCCTGGTGGCCACCCCCCTGGTGCAGCAATACAAAGCCCAATACCCCCTCCAGGAGTTCCCCCACCGTCCCGGCGTGCATCCGCCCCAGCGTTTTGACGAGGCCGCACGATACATTCTGGAACAATGGGAAGAGGATGATATTGTCATTCATCCCGCCTTCGACCCGTCCTACATGCCCTTGTACCAATATGGCCTGCGCACAAAACCTGAACGCCAGCTTCGTGGAGATGTTTCCGAGCTCTTCATAGACATTTTCTACAAGGGAAATCCCCGCACCATTCGCGACAAGGATTTTGACGCCTTCTGGGTCAAACAGTTGCAACCATTGGTGCAGGGCAAGCGTCGATTCTGGTTAGTCTTCAATGAGTGGGAGCGCGCCCAGATGAACGGCTTCTCCTACAACACCTGGCGATGGGTGGATGCCCATTACAGCCAAGTGCAGCATCAGGATTACGGAGGGTTTGAACTCTTTCTCTATGCCTCTCGCGAAGAAGCCCCGTTGTTGAGCCGCGACAAGGATGACGGGGTTTCCCGCTTCCTTACCTACGGGGGGAAGAACCCCAAGACCTATGCTTGGGTGGAACCGGACAATCATCTCGTTCGTGTTCCTCTGGAGGCGCGACGAAATCGACTTCAGGTTTCTTTTGCAGAAGGTGAAACGCCCGGCGAATCAGCCTTCGCCATCGAAAACCGTTCGAATGTGGAATGTTCCGGGTGGCTGGTGGCTGCGTCAAACGCGGGCGTGCTCGACATGGCTGCGTTGTATGAAGACAGCCCCGAGTCACCCGTGTGGACGGTTCAGGACCTTCAAGTGCCCATGTTTACAGAAGGCACAGGTGGTCTACCCACCATGAAGGTGCATATGGAAAAAAGGACGCCCCAAGCGGCCGTCTCTGCCTCGTTCCCGATACCCGAAGGAACTTTTCCAGTCACTCTCCTCAATCCAATCGCCAGTCCTGCCCATCCCCGTTTGCAGTTCTTCTGGAATGCCGCACCGTGGCGAACAGTGGAAGCCAACGAGCCGATCGCTAAGGTGATGGACTTGGGGCCATTGAACGTGCCTTTGGCTCAGCGAGAACTTCGGGTAATGCCTGAAGCCGCAGGAGCGTCTCAGTTGGGAGAGTGCACACTGGGCTGGTTAATTGCCGGGCGTGATGCGCCCTCCCTTGTCCCAGTGGCGTGGACACTGAAATCCGGCGAGGTACTCAAGCAGCGCATTCTCGTCGATGCTGCCGCCAAGCGTGTGGATGTGTGGGTCTTTCTCGAGGGGCCGGTCCGGGAAGCCTACCGCATCTTCAGGACCTTGGGGAACCCCTAAGCTTAGGCGCGCTGATCCACCGGGCCCGCCCAGACGCGTCCGGGTACTGTCCATCCGCCTTGGTCTGCCGGAATGCCAGGCTCAATGGTCGGCATACCCGCTGCGCACAATTCGAGGGTCTCGGGCCAGGAACGTACGCCACTCACGGCGTCCAGCGCGTGCAGGTTTTGCCAGCCCACGCATACGGCGCATTGCAGCGCGTCTTCCACGGAAAGTCCCTTCAGCATCGCCGTAAGGAAACCGGCAATGGCGGAATCCCCTGCGCCATTGGCACTGGCGATTTCGTCGATGGCAAGCGCGGGTGCCCAAAGCTCCCGGTTGGCCCAAGCCTTTGCATCCGTCGGAGCCCCCGCACCCATGTCGCTCAAACGTTCCTCGGAGGCGGTGCGAAGATAGAAACCGCGCGGCCCCAGCTTGATCGCGGCGATTCGAACCCCCATCGAGAGCAATTCCCCGGACAGACGATCCAAATCTTCGCGGGTGATAAAATCGATCAGTTCCGCACCCCGGTGCTCCTCTTTTTTGCGCAGAAACTCGTCGGGATACAGCATGTAATACACTTCCTCCACGGATGGCAGGAAGATATCTACGTAGGGCAAAGTCTTCTTGAATATTTCGCGCCAGTTGGCCTTGCCGGAATCCGACGATGGATCGGGCAGCGTGACGTCTAGCGAGGTGCTGGCACCCGCGAACTTGGCAGTCTGAAACAATCGACGCAATTCCTCGCCGTCCGACTCAAACATACGGCGCATCAGGGTGGGGTAACCAAAATGGAAAAGGCGGCATTGGGCCAGCAGCTTGGCATCCACATCCTCGGCACCAAACGCATCATTCGTGCCCGTATTGTGGAGGAAAATGCGGTCGATACGCGGGGGGGCAACCACGATGGTGTAGGAACTCGCGGCGTCTTCCACCACCCGAATACCATCAGGATTCCCGGCTGCCCGCAGAATGTCCATGGTAATGCGGCCGAAAGCATCGCCGCCCACACGCGCGCAATAGCACACGTTGGCGCCCAGTCGCTGCATGCTCCGGCCCGTGTTGGAAACGGAACCGCCGGTGCCCATGGCGGCTTCGCCAATGTTCACCAGCTTGCCGGGGCGAAGCAAATTCTCGATGCGATCCGCGCCGGTGTCAGGAATCCGGGGGATGACATCCAGACACAGATGTCCCGCTGCCATGACGTCATACACTCGTTCCATACATTCCATTCCTGGTTTGCGCGCCGGATGGGCCCGTCACCGCATTGTTCTAAACCCCGACCCCCAGTGTGTCACAGACCGCCCCAAAAAGAAAAACCTCAGCAGCCACGACCGCCAAGGTGTACCATTACAACGGCATTTGGCCGAAGGGTACTACGCAAGCTCCAGGGCTTCGCCGAAATATTCAGCGTAGCACTCGGCATGCCAGTATTCGTCTTCGAGTTCATACGCTTCGCCGAATTGGAATTCGGACGCTTCGATGTGCTCGTTGCACAATGTGCACTGTTTGTTCACGGTACTCACCTCCTTTCTGGATAAAGTTCTCGCGCGATGTACGCGCGGGGAGTTTGTTAATCTCATAGTGAAATCGCATGCCTTATACCACAGATCTCGCTAAAAGTCAAGCCCCTGGATGAAAAAAAATAAAAAAAACAGTCCGACTGGATGTTTTGGAATCTCTAAGGTATTTTAGATAAAGGGTTTATGCGTTTATTGGGGAATTGGAAAATATGGAAAAACGACGCGTACGAACCTGCAAAAGATGATGTCAAAGCACCAGCGAAATA
>CAIZGN010000348.1 GCA_903932505.1 Candidatus Hydrogenedentota bacterium | reverse complement strand
TCCCGAAGTTCCCCACCCCGTGGCGGTTCGTTACTCGTGGGCCTCGTTACCGGCGGGCAATCTGGCCAATTCGGCGGGACTGCCTGCCCCGCCTTTCCGCACTGACCGCTGGGTCAGCCCGAAACAGGACCCCAAGAAGTGAGGCCTATGGTTTGACAGCGGGCGACTCCTCCAGTTCGTAAACGATGATGCGGGATTGCGGAAAGGGTGTTGAGTCATAGAGCAGACGCAGGGACTGCGGTGCGGCCTCCGGGTTGAGCAGGGGGCGGAGTCCTGCCGTTGCGTAGCGCTCATCAGTCACCACATACTGCGCCCCCGCTTCTCGGGCCCGGCGAAGCGCGTCGTCGAGGGTGTCTTCAGGCGCGGGGCCGGTCGACGGCATATCGGCATAGTAGCCCACCTGCGGTTTGCAGGTGAAAATGAGCGCGGGGGGGAGGTGTTCGCGCATCCACTGCCCGGCCACCTTGTATTCGCGTGGTTCGCGCGGCCGTCGACCCAAGTGTTCCGCGCCCAGCGTCACCGCAGTTCCGCACAACATTGAGGCCACCAGTGCCGTGGCGGGAAGATGCCGCAGGAGACGTCCGAAGCCCCCCCCCCCCGCGTGTTGCGCGGTTGACACGATGCCTGCGGCGGACCAGGTGGCCAGCACTGCAATGGGGGCCATGAGGTAACGGGGGGCGGGGGACAAGACGAACCAGCTCGCGCCGGTTTGAACGGTCGCGAAAAGCAGGGTATACAATTCTAGGCGGGTGTCCCGGGAATCCCCATCGCTTGGGGGGCGAAACAGTCCCGCGCCGAAAAAAACGAGCAATACCGGTCCCAGCATGACGGGGAAGACATCGAAAAGGGTTTTGTAGGCCGTGTCCATGAAGCGCAGGTAGTCGAATTCCTCCATAATGAAGTGAATCCGGTAATTGGCGGTGACCTGTCCGGTCAATTCGCGCACATAGCAGGCATTCGCGATCACGAGGCCCAAGGACAGGGCGGTAAAGACCAGCACCCGCCTCCAAAACGGCGTTCCCGCACTCCGCCCCAAGAGCATGGCACCTATCGGGGCTGCCATCCATACCACCAGGCCTTCGGCCCGGGTGAGGTGCAAGGCGAAGAAGGGGAGGGGGGCCAACCAGACCCGCCATCCGCCAAGGCGCACCGCTCGTGAGAAAAACCATACCCCCAACAGCCACCCGAGGAGGGCCAGCGATTCATTGCCCACCCGGCACCCATAATCGGCCATCCATGGCCAAATCGCGAGTGCCACACCCGCAATCTGTGCGGCGGAACGGCCGTGGAGATCCCGCGCAAGCAGGTACAGGGGTGCGACCGCCAAGGACGAGGCGAGGAACGACACCCACATCGCAGAAAGTTCTAAATCATGCGTAACGGGAAACAACAGGGCGGTCAAAGCCGGGTAGAGGGGGGGGATCTTCGGGTCATAACCCCAAAAATCACCTTGGACAAAGTGTTTCGCGGCTTCGAGATAATGAATGGCGTCCGCCGTGTCGAGCACACGCGGCATGGCGGCCCAAAAGCACAGCCGATAGGCCAGCGCCAAGGCCAGAAGGCCGAGCAGGTCCGAGAGGAGACCCGTACCGGGATTTTTGAATTTTGAATCCATGATGTAGCATGGTACGGAGTATGCGCAGACGATTCAATGTAACATCCCTGCCCGCCGCTGCCACTATCCTAAGGAAAGACCCCGGAAGGTGGAGGAAAAATGACGGTGCTTGCGCATGCTATGATAGCCGAGTGGCCGGTCGTCGGCGAATTGGACGGCCGACGAACGGAGGAGCGGACAGTGGAGTCTGACGGTGCGCAAGCGGATACGCGTGATGTGCAGTGCAGTCGGCAAGGCGACGAGGAAGCCTTCCGCCGCATTGTCGTTCGGCATCAGCCCGCTATTTTTCGTCAGATGTGGCGTTTTTCGCGCGATCCCGGGGTGCAGGATGAACTGGTGCAGGAGGTTTTTGTTCAGGCCTTTCTCAGCCTTCGCGGTTATCGCGGCGATGCCCCATTTGAGCATTGGCTGAGACGCATTGCCACCCGGGTGGGTTATCGGTACTGGAAACACGAGGTTCGCGACCGCCGGAGGCGCGAGGTTTTGCAGCAGGTTCCGGTTGTGCCGGCATCGAGCGTGGAAGACCTGTCTCCGAGTGGGGCCGCCGAATGGCTGCACGAATTTCTGGCACAGATGAACCCGAAAGACCGGTTGATTCTGACTCTGATGTATTTTGAGGAATGCGATGGCGCGGAAATCGTCGCCCGGACCGGATGGAATTCCGTGTTGGTTCGTGTGCGGGCGCATCGGGCCCGGCAACGGCTCAGGCAGTTGCTTGAGCAGGCCGGGGTAGGAAAGGAATCGTCATGAGCACATCGTTGGATTATCTCGAACGTGTTGCCGCCCGGGCGCGTCGCGAAGGGGCACCCTTGGGCGATGTTTCTGACCGGGTTATATGGCGCGTTGCCGAAAAGCAGGCACGTTCCTTCTTCGGGGCACTTGCGGTGTGTACCGCAGGCTATGCCGCCGCCGCCGTTGCGGCGCTGCTCTTCGCCTATGCTTTCGCCGCCGCAGCCGACGACCCCCTCGGTTCGCTCATTCAGACGGCGTCCGTGTTTACGACCATGTAAGGGAGGCAGCGATAAAGTGATGGACACCGACAACGACATACCGGAAAACCTCTCCAGCGAAGCGCCGCCGCCCCGGCCGCATTTCTTGAAGCGCTCCCGGCCGTGGATCATGGCCTTTGTCATGATGAGCCTCGTCTTTGCCTTTGGTGTGGTGGTTGGCGGGGTGGTCACCGGACAAATGCTCCGGCACCGCATGGAGCAGCGATTTAAGGAGCCGGGCACCTTTGTGGACAACGTCTTGGAGCGATTGCGCAGCGAGCTGTCCCTCACTGATCCCCAGGCCACACAAATCCGCGCCCTCATGGAAGCCCACCAAGATCGTATCCACAAATTGCACGATGAATTCCGTCCCAAAATGGAAGAGGCCTTCGAAGCTCTTCGGACTGAAGTCAGCGGTGTGCTTTCTCCGGAACAAGCCGAAAAATGGAGCAAGCGCTTCGATGAAGAACGCAAGCACTGGTTCCAACCGTCCAGACGGGGTATGGGTTC
>CAIZGN010000347.1 GCA_903932505.1 Candidatus Hydrogenedentota bacterium | reverse complement strand
TGCAAAGCAAAGCCCAAATCCCCCTTCGAAGGGGGCGGTGCAAAGCACCGGGGGGATGTCGCGTGTGAACAGAAATCAACCCATCAGTGGCAAACAAACACCCCCCACCTCCATCAAGCATTCCCCTCCAACCACACACCAACCCTCTCCACAACACCACGCAAATTATCCCGCACCTCCGCCTCCGAAAACCGAACAAACCGAATCCCCAATTCCTCCAATCGCGCCTGACGGGTCAAATCCATTTCAACCGCCTCCCGGTGGTCATGGTGCGAACCGTCGATTTCAATGGCCAACAACCGCTCCGGACAAAAGAAGTCCAAGATATACTCGTCAACAGGAAACTGACGGTGAAACTCCACACCCAGCGCACCGCCTTTAATGGCCTGCCAAAGCAAAACCTCGCCGAGCGTACTCGACTTGCGAAGAGCACGCGCAAGTTTACGCAACTCGGGATTGTAGGAAAATATACGCTTATGCGGACACATGCAGAATACCCAGATGACACAGACAAACATCCCTCGGAGTACCGCCGCCAAGAAGATGGCAAGAATTATATACCCACGCTCCCCACCCCATGCAAAGCAAAGCCCAAATCCCCCTTCGAAGGGGGCGGTGCAAAGCACCGGGGGGATGTCGCGTGTGATCAAACATCAACCCATCCGTATCAGAAATACATCAGAGAATCCAATTCGCCCTTCGCATGCTTAGGCTCAAACACAAGCCCCTAACATCCCCCGGCCCTCCGGGCCACCCCCTTCGCAAGGGGGATTTTCTTGCCCTCCGCGCCATGAGCAAAGCGAAAGCGCCCTCCCAATCCCCCTTCGAAGGGGGCGGTGCAAAGCACCGGGGGGATGTCGCGTGTGATCAAACATCAACCCATCCGTATCAGAAATGCGTCAAAGAATCCCATCTGCGCTTCGCGCACTTAAGAAAAAGCGCATAGTTCCTCAGGTGGGATTCCCAGGCGCGGCATCATCCTCGCATTGCTCGCGCGTACCCGGATGCTCACGGGTGCCGACATAACTCTTTGGAGCGTCCTTCTCCTGATGAAAAACATCCGCGATGGACTGCTCGGAGTAGGGCACCGGCCCCGTGAGGAACTCAGGGGCGCTGTAAGTTTCCGGGCTTTGCTCATAGTACCCCGGGTCTTCCTGGGGCAGCACGAACGGCTTGCTCGCACGACCATCAGCGTCGATGAAACTGAAGTAAGGCAGCGTAAGCAGCCCGTCCCTTCGCTTTGAGCTGAACACCATCCACCGACCGTTCGTCGACCACTCATGCCACGACTCCGACTTGTCACTGTTGCAGGCGAGCTTGTCGAATTTTCTTGTTTCAAGATTCATGAGGTAAAGGTCGCTCTCCGTATGAAAAAGCGGAAAGGTACCATAAGCACTCAACGAAAAAGCGAGCAACCGACCATCGGGCGAAACGCGGGGCAGTCCGGCACTCGCGCCGGACTCAGCGGCGGACAAGACCATCTCAACCTCCCCCCAAGTGTTGGCCGCCGGATCGAAAGGAATGCGAACAAGGTCGTATTTCACCTCCCGATACCGCTTGGGGAAGTCAGCTTGCGGCATGGTGACCGTCCGGCAGAAATACAGGTAGCGGCCATCCGGAGACCACGAGGGAAAGGTTTCAAGCTGATCCGCCGTGGCGATGGGCGGAGGAGCCGAAACCATGTTGGTGTCGAAATCATAAAGCAGAAGGTCAGAGACATAATCAAAGACATCCCGGGTATCCCCGATATTATGGAAGAATTGAACGATTTTGTTGACTGAATAAACGGCGAACTTGCCGTTGGGATGCAGCGCGGCGTAGGCGAAAGGCGTGGTGTTCAATTCGGTCCGCGTGTCCACCGCCTTGACCTCGCCATGGCGGGCAATGACCATGAGGAAGGGAAATCGCGCATGGATCGTCATTTCGTCCGGGCGGTTTCCACTGAAGGAGTGGCAGTTGTTGCATTGCTCACCGGGGTCCCCCACCACCGTGTTCTCGATCAGCGGGCGTTCTTCAAAATTTTCTACGCACCGCTGATAGATGTCCATTTCACGGAAGGTCACGTACCAGGGCACCATGCGCCGGAAGGCAAGGTAGGGATCGACACGCTCGGCGGCCACGGTGTTCTCAATAGTGTTAAAGCGCGTCCACACCCCCTGCTCGTTGCACACAAAAACCTCAAAATGGAGGGGCTGTCCGGTATTGGCGGCAAGGAGCGCTTTCCACGGTGCCAGTGGGATTTGAAACCGGCCATGCGCATCCGAGACTTCGATGGGCGTACCCTGGGTGGACGATATCCGCAAGTAGTAGGCGGTGCCCGCCTCCTTCACCCGGAAATTGAGCGGCGCAATGTTCGGAGGAATGACAACCCCGGCATAATCGGGGGCAATGGCAGGCAGACGCCCCGCAGCAGTGGCGGAAGCCGGATCCCCGGGGCGCACAGCACCACAGCCCGAGAATAACACCGCGAGGATTAGCGTGCGAACAAAACGGGCGACGTGGATTTTCATGGGGATGTCGCTCCCAGAGTAATGGGCTTGCCGTCCTTGATTCCCCATATGGGACCGCCCGTGGCCTTATAGAACCAATAGGTATCAGCAAAGCCGGGGGCAAGGACATCCCGCGCCTTGACAGGATCCCCGTTGCACGTCGCGGCGAGCCGCTGGAATTCGGTAAAGCGCGCGACCGTCTCAGGATTGAGCGAGTATCCACCCAAGTCAAACTGACGAAGCCCCTTGGCCGCCATGTAATCCAAAACGACCTCTTCATAATGTCGGGGCAAGGCGGTGTATCCATAGCGCTTGCAGGCGGGCACCAGCTTGGCCGCATTTTCGCTTTGACTGGTCAGCAGCAAATACGCCATCAAGTACTCGAAGACCATACGGTTCTCAGGGTGTCCGCTGAGAAGGGCCGCCAGCAATTGTTCCTGGGGCCCGTAAATCGTGCCCGGGAAATCCACCGTGAAGTTGGAATTGCGAATACGGAGCAGCTCAGGTGCCCACGCAAGCGCGGGATCGCGCTCCATGTCCCGCTCGGTTTTCTCGGCCGCCTCCCGCTCAAACGGAACTTCCTTGAGGATGTTGAGAAAAATGCGCGCAGCCTCCGGACGCTCTTTCACAAGATTGAGCTTCGCCAATCGCCACAATATGCTAGCGCGTTCCCCATAGTAAGCCCAACCCTCATAGAACATACGCTCGGCCTCGTTCACACGGCCCATTTCAAACAGCAAGTCACCCACGGGCAGAAAGATCACATGGTTTTCCAGATAAAACTTGCTGTCGCCGGGCAGCAGACCGCTGGCACCCAGCCACTGCGGATAGGAAAACAGGTGCTGGGGGAGCGCGCCGACGTGATAGAGCATCCGGTTGTTATTGAGCAGCACAGTGACAAGGTCGGTAATTTTGCAGACCTGCGTGACGTCAAAGATCGGATGAGACGCCATTTCGCCGTTAAGGTGGTCACAGTACTCCGACCATGCACCGGTTTCGGCCTCGTAGCGCAAGGTGACCAGCTGCTTTTCGTTTCCATTAAAGGCCATAAGGACAAGCACGGCCGCGCAGGACAGCGTCACCGGAGCGGAAAGAATCCAAGCCCAGATGCGGCGCTCACGCAGCCGGTCGATGGCCTCCCGAACAGCGCGAACGGGCCGCCAGGCCGACAGGGAAACGGACAGACCGGTGGCCAGACCGATACCACACAGCACGAGATGTAGAAAGGCGGTCTCCACCGGCATTCCGCGACTCTCAAGGCCCAACGCACTGTAATAAGCGGAAAGGGCGCATGGCGCACCTCGATCCAAGGCATGCGGCAAGAAACGCTCATACACATGCGGGGTCAGTTCATGAAAAAACAGGGTGTTAAACAGCGCGGGAGTTAGACCAACCACAAACACGGCAAAGACACCCGCACCCAGGCGCGCAAGACGACTCACCCTTTCGCGAAGCACTTCATCGAAGCACAAATGTAGAAGGTAGAACCCCAGAAAAAGGAGAACAGCACCCCCGGTCAAATAGAAAAGGAATCCGGAAAGCACCACAAAGCCGAGATTGAGCATCCAGAAGGGTCGACGTCGCAATGACAGCAACGCGACAAATAATAGCAGCGCAAACAGCCCCCCAAGCGTGGCAGACAGCGGGGCCTCATAATTTCCATGGATCCAAGCGATGGAGAACAGCGGCAACAGATAGCGCAAAGCACCTACGGACATCCCTATGCCCCGCAAGGAAATCCGCCAGAGCAGACATATAGCCAGAGCGACCAGTCCCAGCAATACCGCACCGCCCCATTGAAAGCGCAAGAAAAGCCCGAGATAAGCCGCCGCATATTCAGTGAGACCGCCCACATGGGAACACTGGGCAGCAAAGAACGCATGATTCATCCGGAAGTAAGGCTGCTGGGCGTAATGGATGAGCTGGGGATCCACCATCCAGCCGAAGTAGAAAACCACCGCGAGCAATGCCGACAGCGGCGCGAGCAAAGAAGAAGTCAGGTAAGCCGAGATGCGAGGAGCGTATGCAGACTCCAGTGCTCTTTCTGTTTTTTTTGCCATGCTCTTCCTCAGAAATGTGCCCCCGCTGCGGATATCGTAGTGTTTATTGGGCCTTGGGATCAAACTCCGCGCAGGTTATGGATGAGACCGAAGAGCGCACAATAACCGACGCAGAAGCACAGTCCCAATCCCCCTTAGAAGGGGGCGGTGCAAAGCACCG
>CAIZGN010000346.1 GCA_903932505.1 Candidatus Hydrogenedentota bacterium | reverse complement strand
GGTATTTCCAGACGGCGACACCAGCAGCAAGAGAAACGAACAAATCGAATGCGCCACCAGTGCCTTGAACATCGCCCGACCACTCCCGCTATGATCCGCATACCGGCTCCAAGGCGTAACGGTTAGTAGTATCCAGAAGCTGTTTAGGGCGGTAAGCAGCATAATATGACCAGAACTCATCTGCAGGATATCGCGCATGAACATCACAAGAGACGCACTGATCCAAGTGGCCGCCATGAAGCAAAGCGAGGCCGTTCCGACGAAGGTAACAAAGCGTCGGTCGGCCAGAGCGTCCCGATAAAAGTGAAAACTGCTTCCCGCTGGATGCGCCTCAACCTGGGCATCCCCCCCCGGCACTCGCGCCATCCAAACCAGACTGAGCAGACCGGCCACGATGCCCACCACATAGATCAGAAGAAAGCTCCAGACCCCTGGATCGCCGCGCAGCGCCAGCCCCTGACATGTCATGATGAGGATGTTCATACACTGGGTGGTGACCGCCTCGGCGGCAAAGTAGGAGCCGCGCTCCCGCTCCTCGACCACCTCGTGCAGCCAAGGGAACCATCCCCCAACCCCCAAGGCCCGCATGATGCAGAACCCCAGCGTGGCAATCATGAGAACCGCCCAACCCGCCTTTACGCTACCCTGCGCCAGTACCCAGGGCAGGAGAAAGACCAGTCCAGTGACAATGTTGCGCAGCAGCCAGGCGGTAAACATGACCCGCTTGGAACCATAGCGGGTCACCAAGGGTACGGTAAACGCCACGAGTACCATGGACATCGGAACAAAGGCGTTTAGAAAACCGACCCAGGAAGGCGGCATTTCAATGTCGCGAGCCAGAAGCACCATCGCGGGCCCCACAATACACTGCCATGACACCACATTAAAAACGGAAAACAGGAGAAAACGCCGTGGCGGGGGCGAAAGCTCGCGAATATTGGACCATATGGGAATTGCCATGAAGGCCTGCACTTTCTACCACACCGCCTTGAAAGCGGCAATCGCCGCTGCAAGTCCGGTGTCATCAACATCTCTATGAAACACGGCCCGTATGCGCTGGGGACCGGTCGCCATGACATGCACCCCCCGAACCGCCAACCGGTCGCGCATAGCCTCTGCGCCCGTCTCCACCTCCAGAAACACGATATTGGTGGGCGATGGAAGCGAAAAGACCACGCCGAAGCCTTCCACGGCAGCACGAAACTCCCGCGCCCGCCGGTGATCCTCACGCAAATCCCCGATATGGTGTTCCAGCGCATATAAACCGGCCGCAGCCAGAATCCCGGCCTGACGCATGCCGCCACCCAACATTTTCCGAAAACGCCGGGCAGCGTGAATGGTCTCTGCCGTTCCGGTGAGCAAAGAACCCACCGGTGCGCCCAATCCCTTGGATAAACAGAAACTCACAGTGTCACAGTCTCGGGCAAGGGCCGACACATCGACCTCACAGGCCAGTGCCGCATTGAAAATCCGTGCCCCATCGCAATGCAGCCGCATACCGCGCTCCCGACACAGCAAGCCGATAGCTGCAAGCTCTTCTGCCATATATGGAGTTCCCCCACCCCGATTCGTCGTGTTCTCGATGGCTACCAAGGTGGTCGGGGAGTAATGCGGGTCGTCAGTTTGTATGATATGGGCCCGAACCTGCTCCGCCGTCATTTTCCCAAAAGAATCCGGTATGGGACGGGGCAGCAGTCCACCAATCATCGCCATGTTGGCGCTTTCATAGTTGAACGGATGGGATTCAGAACTCAGGATGACAGAATCGCCGGGCCGGGTCTGCGACAGGAAGGCCAGCAGGTTCGCCATGGTTCCGCTCGGGACAAACAGGGCCGCTTCCTTGCCCATGATCTTTGCCGCACGCGCCTGCAACTCGTTCACACTCGGGTCTTCGCCAAACACATCATCGCCAACCAGCGCGGCAGCCATCGCAGCGCGCATGGCCACATCGGGCCGCGTCACCGTGTCACTGCGCAAATCAACGACAAATTCCTCATTCATATATGGCGATCCAGTCATGGTTGTTTCCGAGGTCGCAATTATAGCAGGTTTGATGATGCGGACGGATCAGCCTTCCCAATTCGTTCCGTTTCCGCTATACTACGGCCTCGGAAATCAACGACAGGAGCGCGTCATGAAACAGTTTCACACAGTGGACT
>CAIZGN010000345.1 GCA_903932505.1 Candidatus Hydrogenedentota bacterium | reverse complement strand
GTGCTGAACGGATGATGTGGACGTTTGCGGGTGCGAGTATTATCGCATGTCGTCAGGGCGCAAAAGCCACCTAGACTTTGACGTCGAAACGCACGATGCTCGTTCCGGTCTCGGGTGTGGATGAATCACCAAGCAGTCCCGCCTGAGCGACGTTTTTCCCGCTTTGCGAGGGCGAATCGGTACGGTAGGAGGCGGGCACGCGAACCTCGGCGGAGGCGGTACGCTGGGGCTGCTCCGAACCCAAGACCTTCGATTCGGGGGCCACGTTCGTACTCGGTGCTTGTTCAGGAGGCGCTGTTGTGGCAGCTTCAATGGATGGGGCTTTGCTCTCTGCCAAGCGTCTTGAACGCACCTCAGCCATGAGTTCTTGGATAGAGGGTACAATCTTGCGTGAATCTTGCAGCGTGATATCGAGCGTATCCATGGCGGCAGCGATGGAAGACTGGGTGTTATCCCCGAAGCCCGCCTGAATTTGGCGAAGCTCTCCCGGACGGCGTGGCACACCCATATCCGCCGCTGACTTGCGCTGCCCGTTTCCGGACTGCGCCTGTAGGTCACGCTGCGGCTGCCGAACGGTCGCCTCTTGGACGACCCTCTGTCCAACACCACCAATCATGGCTTTACCCAATTAGAGGCTATCAAATTCTCTCCAAACTTATTGTCCCACAATTGGCGTGTGGTGTCAAGTGCTTTTCGTCGAATTCTTCACATTTTACCGAAAATCGAAGTGAAAGGCGGAATATATGTGCGATTCCGCCGGAACTGTGCTATATTAACCTTGCCGTGCTGACGTATTTCCGGGGAAGGGAGAACAAGCCGTGCTGGATATCGGTTCACTGGCGGGCCGCAAAGTCGGTCCGTTCAACATCACCCGCCTGCTGGGGCATGGCGGGATGGGTGAGGTGTATGAGGCGCTCGATGAGGTGCTGGATCGCCAGATTGCCCTCAAGGTGCTTCGCTCCAACCTTTCGCGAGACCCTGCCTTTGTGGAGCGTTTTTTGCGCGAGGCTCGCGCTGCAGCTCGGCTGAACCATCCCAATATTGTCCAAATTTATGCGGTTGGTGATATCGCAGGGCTGTACTACATTTCGATGGAATACATTCGAGGTGCCACAGTGGCGCAGTTCATCGAACGCATGGGGCGACTGGAAGTCGGGCAAGCCTTGCGAGTCACGCGGCACGCAGCACAAGCCATCGCCGAGGCGCATCAGAATGGCATCGTGCATCGCGATATCAAACCCGCCAATCTTATGGTGGATCAGACCGGCCGGGTCAAGGTCATGGATTTTGGTCTGGCCAAGCACATGGAAACACCCCAAATCATCAGCGGAGACGGCATAACCGTCGGCACGCCCTATTACATGGCACCTGAACAGGTGCAAGGGGAGCAGGCGGGCCCCCGAAGCGACATCTATGCGCTGGGGGTCACCCTGTATGAAATGCTGGCAGGAAGACCGCCCTTTGTAGGCGAATCCCTGAGCGGTCTGCTCCAACGCGTGCTCAACGACCCCTTCCCCGATGTGCGGGATCTTCGACCCGATGTACCGGTGGATGTGGCCCGGGTGATTGCCCGCATGACTGCAAAACGCCCCGAGGCTCGCTATGCATCGGCCGAGACGGTGATGGCGGACATCCATGCGGCGCATGAAGCCTTTCAAAAAAACACCCAAGTGGCCGGGGAGACTTTTGGGCTTAATCCATCCCCCATCACTCCGGGATCCGACAGTGGCCAGGGCGTTCCCGACAAGCGCCACTCCCAGAAAATTCAAACACCCCGCAAACCGAGTCGCTGGCTCATCACCGCCACAGTCGGCAACGTGGCACTCTGGATTATTTTCATTTTATTCCTTCACGCGCCCCCGCCACAAAACCGAACGATCGAGTTTATGGAACGGGGTTTCCCCCCGATAGAAGCGCTCACCGAAGCTGCCCGCCTCAGAAGCGAGAAGGGATCGCGGGAGAACCGGGAGGTGGAGGAGCAAGTCTGGCAGCGTTTTCTCAGGGATACCACGGGCACACTGGAAGCCCCGACCTTCCAACCCACTGAGTTTCTCCGTGCCTATGCCGAGCTGCTCCGAGCCACGCAAATTGATCCACGCCCCGAGGCGCTTGATCTCAAACTCCGTTTTGAGACCTTGTGGAAGGAATACGGTTTTACCCTTGTGCGCATCGACCCGGCCACCAACACTGCGGTTTTTCAGCTGGAAGGTTCCCCCACGGGAATTGGTGAGACCGCGCTCAAAGAGGGCCAAACCCTGCAAAACCGGTTTTTGGTCATCAATATCACCGCTGGAAGCACCGCGCTGGAAGACTTGTCCATACACGGCCGCACCCTCTCCGTGGCGGTGCAGAATTCGCTGCGCGGCGCACAATATCCCGGCAACCTTCAAGAAGTCTTGCGCCCGACCGCAGGGAGCGTACCCGACAAATAAATCGAGGTCACTGACCTCAATTGGTGCCAGTGTATGAAATCCGGTAATTTGTTGACACGGACGACGCCACATGGCATCATAATGGTGGACGCTTGATTGAGGAGACCTTCTGCGCCGGGACCGTTTGGTTTCGGTGGTG
>CAIZGN010000344.1 GCA_903932505.1 Candidatus Hydrogenedentota bacterium | reverse complement strand
TGATAAAAATGATGAACCTAATGAACCCGGCGAATTGGGCGACAGACAACTGCAGAACCTCAAACAATTGATGGACGCTGACCAGATAGGCCCCATTACCTATGAGAAGCTCAAAAATCTCACCACCGTCTTCAGCACCGAGCGACAGGTCGATGTTTTCAAGGATGAGTCCGGACAGTTGCGCGCCACTAACAAGCTCAATCCAAACCTCGCCACCCCCGGGCAGTTCGCCGCCAAGCTCATGATCGACCAAAACTATGCGCCAGTTACAAACGACTTTGGAATCATGGCCCCCTTCGAAGCATCCTCTGACCTTGGCGGAAACGCACAGCTTGTCGCCGCAGCAAAGACCGCCCAGCGCTACGCGGCCGGATTACGGCAGGGCGACATCAACCTGACGGCCCCGAACATCGAGGGCGAGCCGGACTCTACCGATAATTTGCTTCTGAATGACCTCACGCTGGGGGGGGGGCTACTGCATATCCCCGTCGACGAGAATGACCCCGCCCCCATACTTATCCCCACGACAAATCCATTTAGCTACCACGCTTTCCCCATCGACCCACAGCTTGAGGCCATGCAACTTGCGGTCGATTTGGCTGACAATAGCGACGAAGACCACGAGCGGTCCATTTTGACTACCGAACTCGTGGACACCGTGAATAAGCGCGAAGGGGAGGGGGGAGATACACCGGAATACGACACCAAGGATCCTTGGCCCTTGCCCGGTGATTTGAATGACCGCGAGCGTCTGAAATTCAACGGTAAAGGACTGCTTCCGCTCGAAGAAATCCAGGAATACGCCAAGTCAACCCTCAACCTGAGCCGCAATTTAGAATCGGTGGACGATTGGTGGGCACAGTTTGTCACCGGCGCCAATGGAGAGGGAGAGGACGAAGAACGCCATATCAGCTACACCACGGCCGGCCAAGAAGCCATCCGTATTAATGAACTCATGGTTCGACCTGTGCGACGTGTGGAGGCTGAAGCAGCCCCGAAAGCCTATGTCGTGGGCGTGTACGATATCAACCTTGATCCTTCCCCGTATGCCGGCATGCCTACGTTCAATGTGCAGCGAAAAACCCTAGATAGTATTCTCGACCAATCTGCCCCTGGTCAAGGCTCTAGTCAATGGGGTGTTAGGTATTCAGCTCTTGGAACACCGCATGTCTTGGGGATTAATGCCGGATTGAGTATAGACTCAGTTGATGCTTTCGCGGATATTCAGGTCGCGAATCCCTATGGTCAATTCCAACCCTACACAATCCCCGATATTGTGCAATACAGTATTGTGGGTTCCGAAGGGCTGCCTGAAGGAAACTACTATCTTACCGTCAATGTTACAGGGCCGGACGGAATCTCAACCATTGATGGGCCGGGACAGCTTGCATACTCCATCAAATACGTGAGAGATGACCCAAGTGGAATTATTCCGGACATCCTTAATGATTTTGCAACTATTTTGAGCGGTCCAAATCCCGGATTCTTCCCCTCCTATTGGGATGCTAATTGGGTCACCTATTCTGATGCCCGACCGTTGGACAGTGGCGCACGCTACGTCTCTGGGAAATCAAGGGATATGAATACGGGACTCTATACCGATTTGCCGGGCGAGCCACAAGGCTCGGTTTTCTTAGATGGAACACCAAAAGAAATTCTCCAAACCGGAAGTGGTCGCTGGAGCAACTATTTTGCAGATCATCCCGGGGAAGTTGTGAAATTTCCGCTGCTTGGACCTTCAAAAAACACCTGTGCCCAAGCCAAGGTTATGCCAGATGGAAGCATCCAAGTTGATTTTTGGTGTGATGAATTGTTGCCGACACCAACGTCGACACCAACACAGAAGTTCGCAGTTGTACAGTCTCTATCTTCAGATATTGTTCTTCCAATACCGGAGCCATCTTCCTCCAATCCATCCGATCCTACACGCTATCCATGGCTTTACACATTTTTCATTAAGCCTGAAGTTCTGCCTATTCCTCCCGATTTCTGGGTGACTGCATTGTTGGGCGGAACACTGAATCTCGAAATACTTGAGGGAACATTAGTTGATCCGACTGATCCAACTTCAATTACTTATACGTCTCTTTTCTTCGGCCCCATGACGAGTGCCTTTTGTGATGGATATTCAGATGGGCAATTCCCTCATACGGTCTATGTGCCGCCAGCCGGATCCGGTTGGCGTTTATGTATTGCCTTTGCCGTGGATCCATGGGCGGTGGATGCTGGTAGTACGGGAACTCTTAGTATCAACTACTTGGATTTTAGCCAAGAACCGGATCATGAGTACGCCGAATTAGTAAACACGTCGGACAATAAGGTTAACATAGCTGGATGGACCTTGGAGGTCGGTGTTCCCGCAGTTCAAAACGATGACAAGATGGATCCCTACCGCACCCGGTGGCAAGTGCCGAATCCAAAGGACGGAGTCTGGGTGGCACCAGGTGGGACTCTCTTACTGGGTTTCGACAAGTTCGATAACTACCGCAGTCTATCTCAGCCAAGTTACGGAATAGATCTTAATGGGGACGGCGTACCTGACGCTTGGTTAGATACCGATTCAGATGGTATGCCTGATCTCTGGGAAATTGCACAGGGCATGAATCCAAAGGATGACGGTACAGGAAATATCAACAACGGGCCTGCGGGGGATATCGACGGGAACTCAATCAGTAATTTGAATGAGTGGAATAGTTATTTGTGGTCATATCTAAAGCCATTAACACCGTTGACCTACAGCAATGCAATGGGTCTCGCCACCAGTGATTTGCAGGAAGGTGAATGTGATTGGCTCAATGTATATTTACCCTTTGACCTTTTCGCTATTACCGTTCCACCGATAGCAGATTCCTCGTTATTATTTAATCCTGTAGCGGGTGCTCCGTTGAGTTCTTTGTATGACCCAACGGGTAGTGTCTTTGAACGGGATTTCGATACTGATGCCGATGGTATGCCAGATTTCTGGGAGATCAAGCAAGGGATAGATCCCAAGGACGACGGCATCATCAACCTCCGCACAGGTCTCCCCGGCCTTGTGAAAAACGGTCCTTTGGGGGATATAGACAATGATGGCATAGCAAACTTGCTCGAATGGCAGATTGCTTTTTCCGCTCCTAATTCCTATGGCCCCCGCATTGTTGTGGATTATATTGATCGGGATGGTGACGGTGCCTCTTCGGGGAATTGGAACCCTATAAACCCAGCTGATTACTTGGACACCGACAGTGTTCAGGTGGAGACAGAAATCGCTTCTTCGCCCGGCACGGGACTTGGCGACAAGCCTTGGGATCGCATCGTTATGCTGACGGAGCGATTGGATGACCTGGGGTCGCATCCCGCCTATAAAGCGGTAAACGATCAGCCCGAAGTCCCGCGCCTGCAAAATGTCGGTACGGTAGACGAGTTGGCGCACTGGGTCTTGCGCGGTGGTGTTTTCCCGAATTATCCTGAACATGACGGCATCGACAACGATGGCGATGGGGCCTACATGCGTCAGGATCCGGAAACCACCCTTTGGACCTATGTGCCTGGAACGCTCGATAAGGATATGGTAGATAATGATCTTAACGGATACATCGATCCCGGGATGAATTTTGACGCCGATGGCGTCGATAACAACGGTAATGGGATTGTTGATGAACCCGGCGAGAAACTCCCAGCCAGCTCGGTCTATCCCTTGGGTCCAGAGTCTAGCGAAGGTGTTGATGAAGGCTCTGACGAAGGGGAATCACATCAAAAGGCAGGTAGCTTCGAGCCATATACTTTGCCGTTGACTTTCTTGAATGATCGCTCTATGTACGACTCCCTCCTACTAGCCGCCTCCACCGAGTTTGACTCAGGAACCCAGTTTTTCCCTGGTATCGCTTACCCCGTTAGCTCCACGAGTTATAGTGCTGGATATGTTGAGCGTGTTGCTGATCCTTCAGCGGGGATGCCGTATTCAAAAGTTGGCTATTATCAGGGTTCCGATGACGATCCCCCCGACTGGAAGGCCTTCGCTGAACGTAGATTCTACCCCGGGGATAACGTCATCGTGACCCTTTACAATGGCGACCCGCCGACTGCTGGGGTCGTTGACCGCGTCAGCTATCGAGAATTAGATGTCACAAATAGAACGATTGATGACATTGAGATATGTCCATACTCTGATCGATTAAATGCCGATTATCCAACCTTCTGGTTGCCTGACCAGATGGGTCTGGATTTCTATCGTTCCCTGGAGCGCAAGCATCCTCTTTATGCAGGGGATCGTTTCGGTACCAGCAACCGTTGGGAGGCGACCGACGGCAACTACGATGACTGGGCAGATAGCCTCAGTGTATTCGCATTCGTGGAAGACATCGGTATAGCATTGAATTGGCCTATGCCTGGTGACCCACTGACCGTACCTGTAGTAGGAGTTAAGCATCCGTTTGATATCATCGATACAGAGTCCATGAGTCGGAAAGGTGACGTTTATCGTCTACTTTGGCATTGCTTATGGGGTTCGCCATTGCGTATGAACCTCGCGCAGCGCCTTAGTGAAAATCCTAGAGATTTGCAAATGCTCATTGATCCGAATCCAATGTTGCGGTATGACAGGCGCTCCGATCGCCAGTTTGCTGCTAGTACTGGGATGAATTTGCCGGGAAGTAATCCCACACAGTACTCGAATGTTGCCGAGTTTCCTGTCAACCTTCAAAACAAGGATTGGACCTATTCCTACGCCCCGGTGAAAAATAGTGCTATTCAGTCTGTCGGTGATTTAGCCAACTTGCCACACATGACTTTCAAACATGCGATGTTTGATACCTCAAGCCTTGGTCCCGATGGTCTTGATGACACAATACCATTTCTTTTCGACATGACGCACGTTAATGCTGCCATTGGGTATGAGACTCATTCCTCTGGAACAATCGGCTATCTTGATTATCCGTACATAGGTCGCTATTCCCGCCAAGACCTCTCCAACCGCGGTGCCGTGCTTGGTGCCTCGGCCTCCTCCGGCCTTCTTGCTGCTGCGACGGATATGCTCTCCATGGACACACTCACGCTTACCGTTGGGCAAGCTGATTTTATCCCGCTATGGCCCACCCCACAAAATCCGGAAATCAGCAACTACACCGATGAAATGCGTTTTGCTTTGGACGGTTCGTTCCCGCGCATGTGGTCGCCCTTATTCCTCTTTGAGTTACCTGCAGTCGACGGTACCAAGGAAAAATATCCCGTTGATTTCTTTGATCCCTCGGTTCCCTCTTCTGTATCTCCGTTCAGCTATCTATTCAACCGGGACCGCATGCTCGATGCCAGCACACCCATGGGTCTTGCCTTCTTAGGCGGATTAGGGACAAATGTCAGCCCAATTACGCTTGCGCAGCGCAGTCCGTTGCTGTCCCGTGCGGCCATGTATGTCAGCAAAGCTGGCATGAAAGCGGAAGCTCTGTTCACTTGGGACGCCGAGGATGGTCTTGAAAATGGAGAGTACTGCGCCTATGTGTGCCTCAATCGCGTAGAAACTTGGTCTCGACTGCGAGAAGCCAATCAAGCCCTTGCCGCAGTCGATCCAAGCGGTTCGCCTGCCCTGCTTTCGGATTTCGCGACAACACTGTATCCAGAAGTGCTGACTGACCCTGCGTGGAATCTCTCCGCTGTTCGCTTGGGTCTTGATCTTATTACGGATCCTCTCAATGCCGACAAGGAAACCTTGCAGACCGACCCGGAGAATCCGTTGGCAGATCCTATCCATGCCGTAGTCCCGCCTCAATGGAATCCAATAGCCTATGCGCCAGCGCCCGATGGAACGATTTTCTACGGTAACCAAGAACACGGATCCGGCGATGGCGTTTCGCAAAGCTGGTTGCCTATCCCCGTTAAGGTTACGAAAAACTTCCTAGCTCTAAGAGTCCGCAACATGGGCCGGGATGGTTCGATTGCGGCGGTGACCCAGGTAATCCTAGCACCGCGCAAGCGCATACCCGGAAAAATAAACGTGAATACGGCCGACACTCGGTTCGTTGTTGAATCTGGTAACAACCGGACCCTTTTCAACCCACTTTTGGGTAT
Organism: Candidatus Hydrogenedentota bacterium; assembly: GCA_903932505.1. Lineage (GTDB taxonomy): Bacteria > Hydrogenedentota > Hydrogenedentia > Hydrogenedentales > CAIZGN01 > CAIZGN01. Next base: position 71 of record CAIZGN010000344.1, on the reverse strand, counting down.
TCCGGGTGTTGTGGACGTTATGACGAGCCTCACGCCACGTGAGGCGACCGGTACTGGAGGAACACCACCGT
>CAIZGN010000343.1 GCA_903932505.1 Candidatus Hydrogenedentota bacterium | reverse complement strand
GTCCGCACGCGCTTACGCCGGACGACCTTTATGCGCGGGTCGCGGCGACACAGAACTATGAACAAACTCATCCTAAAAGAAACACAACTTGCAACTCAAATTCATTTTATTCGAGGAGAACAAGTGATGCTCGATTTTGATTTAGCAGCTCTTTACGGAGTTGAAACCAAAGTTTTAAAACAAACCGTCAAACGAAACATTGAACGATTTCCAGAAGATTTCATGTTTGAATTAACGCTTACAGAATTTACGAACTTGAGGTCACAAATTGTGACCTCAAGTTGGGGAGGAATTCGTTATCAACCTTTTGCATTCACCGAACAAGGTGTAGCAATGCTTTCAGGAATTTTAAAATCTGAAAGAGCAATTGAAGTGAACATTGCCATCATGCGAACTTTTGTTCAATTGCGAAAATTAATGTCGTCAAATGATGAACTCGCCAAAAAGATTAATGATATGGAGAAAAAATATGACGAACAATTTCATGTTATATTTGAAGCCATTAAGCAATTAATTGTTGAAGAAAACAAACCAAGAAAAGCGATTGGTTTTAGAAAATAAACATGACACAAAAGAAAAAAATAGCGATTCTCGGAAGCACAGGAAGCATTGGCACACAAGCTTTGGACATTGCACGTTCAAATCCTGATAAAATTGAAATTGAAGTATTAACGGCAAACTCAAATGCCGAATTATTAATTTCACAAGCAAAAGAATTTAACCCAAGCCATGTTGTCATTGCTGATGAAAATAAATATCAGACTGTAAAAGATGCATTGGCTGAATTTGATATTAAAGTATTTGCAGGAAGTCAATCTATAGCCGATGTGATGGATATAACTTCGGCCGATACGGTACTTACGGCAATGGTTGGATACAGTGGTTTACAGCCTACCATAAAAGCTATTCAAAATAAAAAACGAATAGCACTTGCCAATAAAGAAACATTGGTAGTTGCTGGCGAATTAATTACAAAATTGTGCGAAGAAAATCATGTTGAAATTATTCCTGTCGACTCTGAACATTCGGCCATATTTCAATGTCTCGTTGGAGAAAATTTAAATGCCATTGATAAAGTAATTTTGACTGCTTCGGGTGGGCCATTTAAAGGAAAAAAGAGAGAAGAATTATTAGAGATAACAAAACTTCAAGCACTCAAACATCCGAATTGGAATATGGGTGCAAAAATTACCATCGACTCGGCAACATTGATGAATAAAGGATTTGAAGTGATTGAAGCAAAATGGCTATTTGGTTTAAAACCTGAACAAATTGATGTGGTTGTTCATCCTCAAAGCATCATTCACAGCATGATTGAATTTAATGATGGAAGTATAAAAGCACAAATGGGCTTGCCCGATATGAAATTACCTATTCATTACGCTTTCTTTTTCCCCGAAAGAATAAAAACAGATTTTAAACGTCTATCCTTTTCAGAAGTTAACTCACTTACTTTTGAAAAACCTGATATGGAAACATTTAGAAACTTAACATTGGCTTATGAGGCTATGCACAAAGGAGGAAACATGGCATATTGACCCCGGCCAGGGCCTGTTCCAAAATAGCCGTGCGTACAAAGGCACGCCCTTCCTGCGGGGCGGCATCGGGATCGACGGACATGCTCGCGCCCAAGTTCAGTATCGGCTTCTGCGGTTGCATCGACTTCAGCAGCGCATAGTACGCCATACTGCGCGGATAGCTCATCGCATAAATGGGATCCTTGGGGAGGACGGACGAGGTGCAGGCCGTCAAATCCATCTGCGAGGAAACAGGCTCGCGTGGCAGACCGGTTCGTGTTTCACCGCAATCAAAAACGCTGTCAGTGAAAGTCAGGGTCAGGGATGCATTCGGCGCGACCTCGCGGGCTGTCTTCATTACGCCATCAACATACTGGAGCATCTGGGTGTGGTGAAAGGATTGCCAGTCGAACTGGTAGGGCGCACGGTTCTGGTAGCTGAATGGTTTGTGATCGCCCCAGATCGTGATTTCGTCCAACGTCGAAAAGTGTGCATGCCAAACCCGGTTCAAATCCGGCCGTTCCGGGTATTTTGCGCTAATCTCTTTAATGAACTGCTTTCGGATTTCATCGCTATCGAAATGGAATCGTGGATTGTCGGCCAAGCTCATCCCCACGAACGCGGCTTGTGTCGACACATACGGCAACACGGCGCGCACGGTCTTCTCCAAGCCCGCCTGAATACCAGGATGCGACATCGCGGCCTGCGCTCCCGCGAGGTCAGGCCATCGCTCCAAGGCCCAAGCCCCCGGCTTGCTTGCGTCGATCTGAACCGCCACGCGAATCTGCAGGCGGGCGGCCGCGTCAAAGAATGGCCCCAACCGGGTCGCAACGTTACTGGGCTCGCCGGTCGCCTCCAGCACTTGGTCGGCACTCACCCGAAGCACTGCAAAATTCATCCCGTAGCGGTGGAGGCGCTCCAAGCTCGCCGGATCTTCTCCGGTGACAGCCGCCCCGAGCAATCCCACAGAACGATCCCCTTGGAAGAAAGCCCCTTCCCGGACAGAAAGTCCACCAGACCACGCATCGGCCGCTTTGCCAAGCGACTCCCGCTTAAAAGATCCCCAGAGCAGCGATGCGCCGATGCTGTCGATGGTTTCCCGCAGAAAGGCAAGCTTTTGGTCGAGGTCGGTGATGGCGTTGGCGATCCCGTCCGCCCGGGCAAGCTGGATTACCTCTCGGGCGAGTGTCAGGCGAACGCGCAGGGCGGGCAGGTCGCCAACTCGGGGTTGGATTTCTGTGAGAAGCGCGTCGAACTTATCCAGACGGCCTGCATCTTCATCCAATTGCGCGGAAAAGCTCGCAAGATTGGTCAGCCGGAGGTGAAAGAGGCGGGAAACCGCTTCGCGGCCCGATGTCGGCGTCACGAGGATGCGGCCCTGATAATTCCCCACGGGTAATTCCGCCAAAGCAAGTTCAAAGGCGCACGAAACCGACCCCGCCGGTAAATCCACCACGGTTTGCCCCGTTCGCAGCAGGACGTCAGTGGCATCGCGCAGCTCAAAATCAACCTTGGTCTCTTTGGCAGAACTTCCGCTCGTCAGCGTGCACTCAAGGCGAAAGGTGGGCGGTTTTGGCTCGGCGGTTTGGGTCGGAATGTCAATGCTGATGGTCGCACCGGCGTCCTCCGCCAAAGGCTCAAGCCAAAAGCGCTCCTCGCCGGAGGGCTGGGCGCTCGCCGCCAAAGAAATGCCAACGCCCCATGCCATTATCGCGCCGACAAGGGCAATCATAAAAAGCCGGTAAAATGTGGCTTGTATCGCTTGGATTCCGGACAATCTCGCTTGAAACCCCATGCCGGTTTCCTTTCTTCGTTGGTCTCTGCCGGTGGACGATGATTCCCGGCCTCACGGCCGAACCGGGACGTCCCCGTTCCTTGTGGGCCGCATTGTATCGGGCTGCCGCCTTTGCGGTCAATCGGACACGGAGTTCGGGCTTCGGCGAACCACATCCTGAATAACGTGAAAATCGTCGGCAATGTTGACAAAAAGAGACACATGGGGGGATCTGCTATCATACGAGGCATGAAACGGATTTTGATATTGTGCGCAAAAGAGTGGACGGTCGGGGAGAAAAACATCGCGGCGCGGTATGCACACGAGGTATTTAGCCGCATCGCTGTGCAAAAACACACGGTGGCATGGTTTGCCCACCGCCCCCTGCCGCTGTTTGCCCGTGGTGCCCGTCGCGCCCCCATGGAAACGCGGGACAACATTCAGTTCGCTCGCTTGGGGCCCATGTTTGGCTACCGCTTCTCGGTGGCTATGGTTCTTAAACGGCTGGAGAAGCTCGATATCCGCAATCCCTTCGACATCATGGTGGAGTGCGTTGAGCGGAGTCCGCTGCCGCTCGAAGAATCGAACCGTCCGCGTCTTTTGTCCATCGTCTTTCGACCGCTCCGGGCGTCGTATGTTCAGTGTTTGTCCCGCCCGCTCATTACAGCAACCGAAGAAGCTACAGCTTCGCTTCAGAAAGCGGGAATCCCCTCCGGGCACATTATCCGGGCCTATGCCGGGGCCGATGCAAGCGACTGGAACCGAACGGCGGGTCTGGTGTTGGCCGCCATCGAGAATCTCGAGCATGAAATCGCCCTACGCGCGTCCGTTCCCGCAAAACCGATTTAGATCCCGGCCTCTTTTCGCAGTTGCATCAGCGCCTTTACGGTTTCCTCCGGGATGATGCCCTCAATGCTGGGCGGAACATCCAGCAGCCAGTTTGCGCCACGGGCACGGCAGGTCTGGTATTCCTGCACCAGCTCGGGAATCGGGCGAGGCTTGTCGCCGGGCACATGGAACCACTCTTTTCCGATGGGATTGCAGACTTCGCCCGGAAGGTAGTATTCGTGTTCTTCGATGGTGCGCCATTTTTCATGCCCCTTCTCCGGGGGAACACAGCGCTCGATGGCGATCAGATCCGAGGGCCAGGCGTAATCGACGTTGTAGGTTTCGCCTGTTGCGATACCGCTGTTCATCATGATCACGGTGTCGGGTTGCAGCGAGGCGACGTGATGGTACAGGAAGTCGCGATATCCGCGCCCTAGCACACCGGGAATGTCGATCCATGTTTCGGCGATGGGACCGTACTGCGTGAGCAGTTCCGTGATTTGCGCAGTCTGAAAGCTCTGGTAGAGGGAGGTCGTGTATGCGGGAAAATCACCCTTGGGGTCGGATGGGGTATGGCTGCCGAAGCGATTGTGGTTGTCCCACGAGCAATAATAGAAGCCGGGGAGAATGCCGCATTTTCGGCAGGCTTCGACAAATTTCTCGACCACATTGGTGGTGTCTGCGCTCTGCGCAACGGTGTAATCCGTGTGTTTGCTCGGCCACAGGCAATGGCCCGCCACATGCTTCGTGGTCAAGACAGCGTATTTCATGCCCGCATCCCGCGCCACGCTCACCCATTGCCCAACGTCCAGCTTTGAGGGCGCGTATGTCGTGGCGGGGGCCTTCCCGTCCGGGAGTTCATTGGTCACGAAGGTGCTCATGCCGAAGTGGATGAACATGCCGTATCCCAGGCCTTCCCACGTTTGGAGTTGGTTCAGGGTCAATCGTTGACTGCCGAGTTTGCCCGCCTCCGGTTCGACGGCGGGGACACTTGTGCTGCCAAGGAGGGTGGCTGCTGCTCCGCACTGAAAGAATGTTCGCCTTGAAACGCCTTTATTTTTCATGTCGTGTTCCTTTCAAAACCTTCCATAAACCTGATGGCAGTATACGACTTTCGGGAATCACAAGTCCTGCTTTCGTCCCCTCGTGCTTGACTTGTCCCGCTTTACTTTGGACAATGCACCGGATGGCTGTTTCAGGCATCGCACCCGCATTGTGCATACCCGGCCCTGCCGCAGGAGAATGAATCATGGCTTACCTTCCCATCGCGCTGCAGTTGTACACGGTGCGCGGTTCCTTGGAAACGGATACCGAGAACACGTTGCGCCGCGTTAAAGAGGCGGGCTACGACCACGTGGAGGTCGCCGGACTTGCCCATCACACCGCTCAGAGTTTCAAGGCTCTGCTGGACGATGCGGGTTTGACGGCCGTGGCCGCGCACTGGGGCTATGAGGTCGTATCGACCCACCTGGACCGGGTGGTGGAGGAGGCGGGGATTTTGGGCGTGCGTCACGCGGTGGTCCCTTGGCTGGGGGGGGAGGTTTGCCCGGACAAGGCCGGTTGGCTCAAGGCGACTGAGGTCATGGACCGGGCCGGGGCGAGTTTGCGGAAGCAGGGCCTTCAACTTTGCTATCACAACCATGCCCATGAATTTGAGCTGATCGAGGGCGAGTACATCTTCGACCTTATCTTTGCGAATTCGGCACCCGACCACCTTGCTTCCGAGCTGGACACCTGCTGGGCGGCGGTGGGCGGACATGACCCGGTCGCGCTCATCCAAGAGCACAGCGGTCGCGTACCCTTGCTGCACATCAAGGATTACAAGCCCGGGCCCCCGCTCAAGCTCGCGGAAGTGGGCACGGGGTGCATTCCCTGGGATGCGGTATTCGCGGCGGGGCTTAAGGCGGGAACTGAGTGGTTCATCATCGAACAGGACGAGACCGAGCTTGACCCACTGGAAAGCGTGGCCATCAGTGGCGACTTTATTAAACGCTGGACACCGCAGCCGCGCTAACGCTTCATGCTTGAACAGGAGATTTCCGTGATCCATCTTTTTTGTTCCAAGTGCTTGTTGGTGACCCTCCTTGTGCTGACATCCGGTGCCGCCATTGCATCGACCGCGCCCTTGACTGTGGACAAGGACGGCACGGTGCTGTTGGACGGCAAGCCATTTCGCGGTATCGGCGTGAATTATATGGACGCCTTTTCGCGGCGTTTGGCCAAGCCGGAGGACACTTCCTACCGCGAGGGATTCGCAGTTTTGAAGGCGCATGGCATTCCTTTCGCGCGTTTCATGGCCTGCGGATTTTTTCCGTCGAACTGGAAACTCTATTTCGACGACAAGGAAAAATATTTCACCTTGATGGACGATGTCGTGCGTGCGGCCCGGGAATCCGGCGTAGGTCTTATTCCCAGCGTGTTCTGGTGGTATCCTTGTGTGCCGGATCTTTGCGGGGAACCGTGTAGTGCCTTGGGTGACCCCAAGAGCAAGACGCACGCGCTCATGAAGCAGTACCTCACCGATATCGTGACACGTTACAAGGATGAACCGGCCATCTGGGCCTGGGAACTGGGAAACGAGTATCGTCTGAGTGTCGACTTGCCGAATGCGAAGGACAATTTGCCCTTTGTCGCTCCGGATCTCGGCACGCCCACGAAGCGGGGTGAACCGGACTTCCTTACGAGTGCCATGGTGGACACTGCCTTGCGCGCTTTTGCCGCGACGGTGCGCAGTATCGACCCGGCCCGTCCGATTACATCGGGGGAGGCTGCGCCGCGTGAAGCCGCCCATCATCTGCGCGAAAAACTCGAGTGGGTCATCGATTCAGCGGAGGAGTATAAGGAAGAGCTGCTGTTGAGCCACCCTGACCCGGTCAATCTTATCTCCACGCACCTCTATCCGGAGCACCACAACAAGTATTTTGGTGTGCCACGGGCTTCGTTTGCGCAGCACCTTGAATTGACGGTGGCGGCAGCAAAACAGGGAAAGAAAGGCGTTTTCGTGGGGGAATTTGGTGCCCCCGATGAGGAGAAGAACGGGGGGCCGGAAGCGGCGCGGAAGGAATTCGAGGAGTTTTTCCCGGCTTTCGAGGCCAGTGGCGCGGCGCTGGCGGCCCTGTGGGTCTACGACTTTTCCTGGCAGGACAGTTTTGCCAATGTGACGGACACCAATGCCCGCGCGTGGCGTTTGGACGCTGTTGAGGAATCCAACAAGCGGTTGAAGACGCCCAAAACCGGGCAATAGGACGCACCATGGGCAGGCAAATCATTGACTTGTGTGGCGCATGGGAACTCACGGGCCGGGAAGTGCGCGGGGAGGGGAGACTGACGCTCGCTGCGCAGGTTCCAGGGCATGTCCATCAGGATTTGCTCGCGACCGGGCATATTCGCGACCCCTTCTGGCGCGATCAGGCACTGGAATGCCAGTGGGTCGAGGACTGGGACTGGCATTATGCACGGGACTTCGTCGTGCCACCGGACTTCCCGATACGGGGCGCGATGATCGAATGTGATGGTCTGGACACCTTTGCGGAAGTGCGACTTAACGGTGAAGAGGTGTGGGCATCGGGCAACATGTTTATCCCGTACCGCATGGGCGTGTGGGGGGATTTAAAACCGGGGGTGAATCATATTGAAATCACGTTACGATCCACCTCGGAAGAACTCCGGGAAGAGCCGCGTGACGGATTTTTCGCTTGTTTTGCACCCGAGCGTGTTTTTGCCCGGCGCATGCAGTGCGGCTTCGGCTGGGATTGGGTGCATCGTTTTGTCAGCGCGGGCCTGTGGCGTCCAATACGGCTCGTGGGACGGGACACTCCCCTTGTCGAGGATATTTTCGTTCATACGGTGGCCTTGGCACCGGATTCTGCCCGGCTTGCGGTAGAAATCACTGTCGACACTTTACCAAAGATTGAGGTTCTGCAATTTCGGGTGCTGGATCCGAAGGGTTCGCTGGCCGTTGAGCAAAGACTGACGCTGAGTTCGGCGGTGGCGAGCATTGCACTTGAGGTGCCGGCGCCTGAACTGTGGTGGCCCAATGGCCACGGTGCGCAACCGCTCTACACGGCGGAAGCCACACTGCTGGGGAAAGACGGTACTGTGCTGGATGCCCGCGCCGTGCGTTTTGGCATTCGTACGGTAACCTTGGATACCAGTGAGGATGAACTGGGCAGCTGTTTTGTCTTTTCCATCAACGGGCGGCCCATCTTTGCCAAAGGTGGCAACTGGGTGCCTGCGGATCCGTTTCCTGGGCGCATACCGACCTCGCATTATGATCGGTTGCTTGGATTGGCGCGGGATGCGGGGGTGAACATGCTGCGGGCCTGGGGGGGAGGCATCTACGAGCCACCTGCCTTCTGGGAAGCTTGTGACCGGATGGGCATCATGATCACGCAGGATTTCCTGCTGGCCTGTGCAGAGTACCCGGAACACGACCCTGATTTTCGTGCCATGCTCGAAATCGAGTTCGACCGGACGATCCGTTTATTGCGCAACCATCCCAGTTTGGTGTTGTGGTCGGGTGATAACGAACTGGGCATGAACGAGTCACCGGAGTCGGACTATTGGGGAAAACGCATTGCGACGGAGGTCTCAGGGCCTTTGTGCGCGAAGCTCGATCCTTCGCGCCCCTTCCGCATGACGAGTCCGTATGGCGGAAAGATCAACAACGCGCCGGATCACGGGGACTCGCATATCTCCGCCTGGTATGACCCTGAGTTTCTTCTGTCCGACATGGATAATTACCGGGAACGTTTGCGCGATGTGTGGGGCCGGTTTCCCAGTGAATACGTGCTTGTCGGGATGACCCCGCTGGCCTCTACGCGCAAATATGCCAGTGAAGAGGATTTGCGTGACCCCGAAGCCCGGATTCTCGAGTTTCACAACAAGGACAACCCTTACAACGGCATTGATACCGCCACCCATTTCCAACTGCTGCGCAAGACCGCCGAGCGGCTCTATGGGGTATCCGAGGATCCCTTGTTCATGCTTCGAAAAATGGAGTATGTGCAATATGAATGGGTGCGGCTCGCCACGGAATCCGCACGGCGTCGAAAGTTCGACTGTGCAGGCCTGCTGTTTTGGATGTACAACGACTGCTGGCCCGCCAACGGCGTGGCGCTCGTCGATTACTGGGGGGAACCCAAGGCCGGGTATTACGCGATGAAACTGGCCTTCCAGCCGGTCATCGTATGCTTGGAGCCGCTGGATAGTGAGATTCGCGTGTATGTGAATAACGACGCGCCCACCGCACAGGCGGTTCAGCTTTCGATTCGATTTCAACCTTGGACCGGTGCGCCGGAATGGAGCGAAGCGCATTGTGTATCCATTCCTGGAAACGGGGTGGTTGAGGTGTGCCGTGTACCTCGCGAGCGGATTTCGACACAGGGCATTCTGGTCTGCGATGCGATCGCGTCCGGCAACAAGGACCGCGCGACGTTCTTCAACGGGATGCCCCGGGACATGAATCCGCCGGTTGCTCACGTTGTGTTTCATGAGGAAGATAGCCCGGAAGGCCCGGTGCTTACCATCTCATCGGAGACCTATGCGCGTGTGGTATGCTTGGAAGGTGGTGGAGGCGGTTGGGACGACAACTATTTTGATCTGCTTCCCGGTGAAACACGCCAAGTGCGTCGGTTTCCCGGTGGCGTGCCGGATGCCACTCCGCTGGGAGTAACGTGGTGGAATGGCGGCCTGCCAGAATGATAATTTTCCACAAGCAGAAGAGGCTTCCAGCCTTTTTCACCAAATATTTAAGTTCGGAAAGTCCGATATGATGAATCGCGAAGAATTAGTTCGTGCAGCCATTGCATTCGAAAGTCCGCAGCGCATTCCGGTGTGGAATATCAATCGGGATACCCTGCACGGTGACGTTGTGCACTATGGGCTGGGACTGGACACGGGCGGGGGCAATGAGTGGGGTTACCGGCTTGTGCAATTGGATGACGGCACGATAGGGCACCCGGGAGACCCGCTGTTACCTGATTGGGACGCGGTGCGCCGGCATCCCGATCCGCTGTTTCGCAAGGCTGACCGTCTCGCGGGGGTGCGTGAGTTTGTGGAGCAGTCCGGGGATCGGTACCGACTGGGGAGCCTCGGGATCAGTGGTTTCAACGTCTACCTTTTTCTGCGGGGCTTCGAGAATGCCGTCACGGACTTTCTCGTATACCCCGAAGAAGCGGCGGCACTCACGGATCGAATTTTCGGGTTTGAAACCCGATTGATTGAAGTTGCGGCCGAGGCGGGTATGCACGGTATCCATTTTGCCGACGACTGGGGCACCCAAAGCGGTCTCATGATTGCGCCGGACTTGTGGCGGTCGTTTTACAAGGGTCGCTACCGCGCCCAGTTTGCGCGTGCGCACGAACTCGGACTGCAGGTCTGGTTTCATTCCTGTGGCAACATTCTCGACATCATCGAAGACTTCCATGACATCGGTGTCGATGTGATGAACATCTCGCAGCCGAATGTGGTTGATATGGAGGAGGTGGGGCGGCGTTGGAAGGGGAAACAGTGTTTTCTCTTGCCCATCAGCTATCAAACCGTGTCCATATCCGGCACCCCGGAGGCCATTCTTGCCGAAGCCAGGCGTTTGTATGACTTGATGTCCGTCCCGGAAGGCGGTATGGTCGGCTATGTCGAGGAATATGGCTGCATGGGTATGAGTGAGGAAAACTATCAGGCCTGCAACCGCGCCTTTCGCGTGTTGTCCGTATAGGCCTTAAGGACAACGAATCAAGTGGTATTCACCAAGGAAAGGAAGTGTTTTATGCGTTCTGTCTTATTGGTTGCGGCGGCCTGCCTTGTTGCGCAAGTGGCGTTTGCACAAGCCCCGGCAGCCCCGAGTGTGTGGCGGGTTGCAGATTTCGGTGCGAAGGGTGATGGTGCGTTTGACAATACGGCGGCCTTCCAGGCGGCACTGGATGCGGCAGGTGCGGCGCAAGGTGGCACGGTGGAAGTTCCCACGGGTCGCTATCATTTCGCGGGAACCCTGTCGGTGCCGGTTAACGTTGTGCTTCGCGGGACTTTCGCTTATGCCCCGTCCCATGCGGGGATTCGCGACAAGAGTCCCGAGAAACCGGTCTATGGCAGCGTATTGGAACCCTGCGCCGGTGCGGGCAAGGAGGACGGCGCGCCGTTCATCCTGCTCAACAGCAACGCGACCCTGCAAGGGTTCTGCGTACATTACACTGAACAAGACCCGCAGGCCGATACGCCCAAGGCCTATCCTTATGCGGTGGCGATGCGCGGTAACAATCCCGCCATCATTGACGTGGAATTGCTGAATCCCTACAACGGGATTGACGCGACCCAGAACCAGCGCGCTCTTGTGCGGAATGTACACGGTCAGCCCATCCACATCGGCATCTATGTGAACGACATTTACGACATCGGCCGGATTGAAAATGTGCACTGGAACCCTTGGTGGACCATGAATTCGCCTATCTACCGATGGCAGACTGAGAATGGGATCGGCTTCCTCTTCGGACGCACCGACTGGCACTACGTCATCAACACCTTCTGCTTCGGTTATTCGGTGGGTTATAAATTCATTGAAACGAAACAAGGGGCAACCAACGGCAACTTCCTCGGCATAGGTGCGGACGACTGCCGAACTGCCGTGCTTATCGAGGAGAGTGCCCCCTACGGCATCCTGATCACCAACGGGGAATTCGTGGCCTTTCACGGCCCCGATCCGGTCATGATTCGCGTCGCACCCACGCACACCGGCACTGTGCGGTTTAACAACTGCGCCTTCTGGGGGCCCGCCCACCAAAATGCGGTCGTCGAAGGTTTCGGTACCATCGGGTTTAGCGATTGTACCTTCATGCAGTGGGGCCACCCCGGCGACAACACCACCAAGAAGGAGGAATGGAAGAACGACTACGCCATCGAGGCCTTGGGTGGGTCCATTCTCGTGCGTGGCTGTGAATTCATCGAGAACAAGCCGCAGGTATATTTGGGCAAGGACGTGCAGCGTGCTGTCATTACTGAAAATCTGTTAGCGGGTAAAAAACGCATCAAGAACGATTCGCGCGGCCACGCCATCGTGAAAGACAACGCTTCCACCCCCATGGGCAGCAACGGAGCACCGCGCCGCGACATGCTCGAAGCCCCCGGTGCCCGAGCCCATTTTCTGAGGGAGAAGTAGTCCGCAACATTCGTAGGCACTGGTGTCAGAAAAATGGCGAGGATTAGACAAGTTTCTCTTGACTATGCACCAAAAATGACCCACAAATTTTAACGAAGAGGCAAAACAAGAAGGAGGTGTATATGATAGTAATCATGTACACGTGGTATAGGTGCTACAAGTGGCGTCTATATTGCGCCGCCTTAAAAAAGTAGGTCTCCGTAAGAACACGTGTTACGGAGACCTACTTTTCGTCGCATTGCCCGTGTTCTTTTCAGATTTATGGCTGGAACCATGATTCTTCTTCATGCCTTCATAAAGAAGACCCCAAAGACACCAGGACATGACAAGGAAATGGCAGCCAAGTGCTTGCGAATTGAGATTGCAGAAGGAAAATAGGAGCTTTGCGGATACCATTCCCGGTTTTTCACGATTAGGGATTGACCGTTGTTCTCTGAAATCCGCGCGCAGCGCATAGGCGGGTGAATTTGCGCCGTGGGTTTGCATTATCCGGGGAGGAGCAGGTATACTCTCGCTCGCGCCGGGATGGCGAAATTGGCAGACGCACCGGACTCAAAATCCGGCGAGGTAACCCCTCGTGGGGGTTCGACTCCCCCTCCCGGCACCATTGCTAAACGACGGTCTCTCTAATCGGAGACCGTTTTTTATTGTGGCCGCAATCGGCACCGAAATTAACCATTCCTCTGGCTCGGGGGAATGTAAAGTGGTATAGTACCGCGGAGCGGGTTTATGCGTAACCCGTAAGGAGGAGTGGCCATGGTTTTCCATCTCTGGATGATTTTGTTGCTCTCGCCGTGGTTGTTGCTGTCGGTTGGGGCGGTCAGGCGGGTTCGGCAGCGGAATACCCGTTTGCGGCGTCTTCAGGTTGAGGGAGCGATCATCATATTGCTCGCTTTGATCGGGAAGTGGGTGGTTTATGACCCGAACTTGGGTCTTGCCATGCGCTCTCCGGGCTTGTGGACCTACTGGTTCGCTCGGGGCGAGGCTGGTTTTATGTGGGTTGGCCTGTTGATTTTTGGCTTGGGCTATTTTCTCGAGCGTCGACCCGGCCCCGGGCTTATTCCATGGCCGGCCTATGGAAAACGGGTATGCGGGGTCGCTATACTCTGCGGTGCCACGGTGGCGTTGATTGCCTGGCACTACAAAGGCGTTTCGTGGGGTGACGAGCCCTTCAGTCAGGCCCGCTTGTGGTTTTCGGCGGGGTGTCTGCCTTTCGGGGTGGGCTATAATATTTGGACGAAAGATTGGGACATTATCCCGGAAGATTTGGATCTGTAACCGGGTTTAGGAAAGCAAGGAGCAGGAGTGCTATGGCGCAAGGTCAATTGGTTATCGGCATGCCAGCGGGTTCTTTGGCGAATCCCTCACGCGGCGGCAACTTGATAGAACTGTTGAAGGCTGCCGGTTTCCCGACAAAGGGTTATGACCAAGGCGGCCCGACCTCCTTCCCCTTGAATTCGGTGTTGATGGGCTGGGACGGACGCCCCCAGGAATTTGGGGCGCAGCTGGCCATTGGCGAGGTGGATGTGGCCATCGGGGGCGACGACTGGATTCGGGAGCGTGTGCTGGAATTCCACTATGAATACGGCCAGACCATTGAGCTGAAAAAAGTGATGAGTTTGGAGCGGGGCCACGTTCGGGTTGTTGCCATTCACCGCAAGCTTGAAAGCGGGCAGACTTTCGACATGTGGCTCAAAGCGCTTCTGGCTGCGCAGCCACTCGTCACCATGGTTTCCGAGATGCCGTACATCGCGCTTGAGTGGTTCCAAAAGAAAGCCGCTTCACTTGGCTTTCCCGACTCCCACACCGGCTTCTCCGTTCAGAAATTCAAGACGCCGCCCAAGATCGAAAGCGGCCTGGTCATTTATGAAACCTGGGGCAAGACCGAGGCCAAAGTGCTTAACGGTTCCGTGGACTTTGGTTTGGAAATCACCCAGACCGGCAGTGCCATTCGCAATTACGGCTTGGAAATTGCAGATGAAATCGTGAATTCTGAAACTGGCATCTGGGTCAATCCGAGCATCAAGGACGACCCGGAAAAGTTCGAGCTTGCCCGCATGCTCCTCCTCAACCTGTACGGGGCACTTTATGCGGAGAACAAGGTGCTGCTTCTGTTCAATGCGCGTAGCGCCGGTGTGGATGCCATTCTCGGCTATCTTCGCGACAACAAGCTGTTCGGGGATGAACCCACCATGAACACCGGAGCGGTGTACACCGAGTTCAGCGTGCAAATGGACGTATCTCGCAAGGACCTCCCCATCGCCAAGGTTCGCTACGATCTTGCTCGACTGGGTGCCACCCATATCGAGACCATCCCCATTGAATCCTGTATTCCGGGCCTCGAGGTTGTGACTTTCTAGTGGATCGCCTTTGAGCGAAGGGCTCAGTCGTTGTTCGGGTGTGACATGTACGAGTCTGCCGTCTTAACCAGACGCTTTACTTCGGTCTCAAGTTCGGGAAGGCGTTTGGCGGTGGTGGTCAAATCCCCAGCTCGCGCGGCCTGCTCCAAGGACCAGGCCACTGCGTACAAGCGGTTTGCACCCACGCTGGCGGCGGCACCCTGTATCGAGTGGGCCTGACGTTCAATGGGTGTGGCGTTCCCCTTTTCGAGCAAATCCTTCAGAGTCAGCACCTGTTGAGGAAGCTCTGAAAGAAAAGCCTTCATCACCCGTTGTGCCAATTCTTCATCACCCATCACCCTGTCGATTAGTGTGGGCTTGTCCCAGACCTGGAGGGTGTCGATATGGACCGGTGCTTTCGGCGCGCTCATGAACGCGGCTGCGTCATTTGTGGCGGAACCTTCGTGCAGCAGCCAGTGCCCGAGCATATTGGACAAGGCCTCGAGCTGAACCGGCTTCGACAGGTAGTCATTCATACCCGCTGACAGACATCGCTCCCGGTCACCTTGCATGGCGTGGGCGGTCATGGCAATGATGGGGATATCGTGATTTTGAACGAGCGACTTCGGGTCGCGGATTCGCGCAGTCGCTTCAATCCCGTCCATGTCCGGCATCTGTACATCCATGAGCACCAGATCGTAGGGGATGGTTTCCAGCGCCTTCACCGCTTCAATGCCATTGGCCACCGCGTCTGCGCGAAGGCCCAGATTCTTCAAAACCCCCAGTGCCACCTTCTGGTTCGTGATGTTGTCTTCGGCCAGCAGAATTCGCGCCCCGCTGTTCTCAAAGTGAACCCGCATTTTTCGGGCAGTAAACCGCGTGACGAGTGGTTGGGGCTGGTTCGCGCCGGGCGTGGCCAGCGCGAGTGAAAGCACGCCATACAATTCCTGATGACGCGCCGGTTTGCTCAGGTAGGCCACGAAGCCTATTTCCGACAAACGCCGGGCATCGCCCCGGGCTCCCAGCGAGGTCATCATGACCATGAGGGTGTCGGACAACCCAGGGTCGGATTTGATAAGATTCCCCAAGGTTTCCCCGTTCATCCCCGGC
>CAIZGN010000342.1 GCA_903932505.1 Candidatus Hydrogenedentota bacterium | reverse complement strand
GTGCGCTACAATATTTGTCCGTATTGTAACGTATTATTGCTGTGATCTCAAATTGAGTTGACAGGAATTCAAGGGGGATGGTTGAAGGGGATGCTGTTGGTTGTGCGATTCTTGAGGCGCTAGGGGGGTTCTGGGAGGGTTGGAAGGAAGGATTGCATCAGGTTATGGGAAAGGGTGATGGAGGGATTGTAAGGGATTCTGGGGGAATTCTGACTCAGGGCATGAGGTTTTAGCCCTAGGGTGAAAGTCTTTCGGAAAAAGGTGCGCCAAGCCCTCGGGAATTTTTGCGCGCATTTGTTGGTTTTGTCGTGCAGAGTAAACAGGAATGAGTGCTGCGTGGATACATGATCGTCAGCGATTGTTTATTTGACTCACGGAAAAGCGGCAGGTGTGCCTGTCTCCGCTGAGGAGTTTATGGCGCTTCGCTCGTTAGATTTCCGAATTTGATCCATCCTTGTGGGATATTCCCTTCGCGGGTTTACGAAAAAGTTAGGCACGCGTGACAATGATTTTAATGGTTCTCGCCCTGATTAATATTAGGTCAGTATTGCGCGACTTCTTAAGTATTTCATTCTAGTTGATTTAGCAATTTTACTTAGTATGGATTTATGGTGGCATGATTTTTGCTGCATTTGGAATGTGTTTCCTTATCTGCAGGAATAATTGGCGATAAACAAAAGGAGTGTGATCAATGAGCAGGAAGATGGTTTGGGCTCTTTTGCCCGCAGTAATCGGTTTGCTTGCGACGACGAGCGCAGGCGCAATTTCGGTGGATACGACCTTTGATCCGGCGGCTTGGATCAGCACGATTCTCGGCCCGGGCGTGTCCATCGTGCCGGGTTCAGTGCTTTACAAGGGTGGCGACACCTCCACAGGTGTTTTCACTGATGGTTTGGCTTCCGGAATTGGCATTAGCTCGGGCTTGATGCTGACCTCCGGTGATGCGAATCTGGCTTCGACGCCGAACACCGTGGACACCGACTCGGCCACCGGCAGCTGGTGGAATCCGGAAACCGCCCCGAATGGTGATGCGCGATTGGACGCGCTTTCCGGCAACCCGACCTATGATGCGAGCATTCTTGAGTTCGACTTCGTTCTTGAGCAGGACCAGAGCATTTTTTTCAATTATGTGTTTGCCTCGGAAGAGTACAACGAGTGGACGAACACCCCGTACAACGACGTGTTCGGTTTCTTCCTTGATGGACAGAATATCGCGCTGATACCAGGTACGACCACGCCGGTGGCGATCAACAACGTCAATGGCGGAAATCCTGTTGGTACAGACAGCAGCAATCCCCAGTATTTCAACAACAATGATCCGTCGGATTTGGATCCGGTTCCGTACAACATTCAGTACGACGGATTCACCGATGTCTTCACTGCGGTCGCGCAAGGGCTTCAGGCTGGTCACACCTATCACATGGCGCTTGGCGTTGCTGATGGCAGCGACAGTATTCTTGATTCGGCGGTCTTCATTCAGGGCGGCACCTTCTCTAATCACTACACCCACCACGAAGACGGCGATGATGACCCGCGGTTTAGCGACCCGGTACCTGAACCCGCCAGCATGGCGTTGATGGGTCTTGGCCTTCTTGGCCTTGCGGTTCCCCGCAAACTTCGCAAAGCCCGCAAGTAAACCATTAGGTTAGTCGATTAGAATAAATGGCCTGCTCCCGTTACGGGGGCAGGCCATTGGTGTTTTGTGTCGTTTGCGCCCGCGTCACTCTTGGGAGGAAAACTCCAGACCTGCGCTTCGTGCGAGTTCGTAAAGCAGCTCCTCAAAACGAAACGGCTTAGACAGGAATCCGTTTACACCCGCTGACTGGGCGGACGCACAACCTTCCTATAGCAAAATCGCTGTGACTATTGAATGGGGATTGACCCTCCTCCTAGAAGTCCTTGATTTGGTAGGTGGCCTTGCATCCGCTCATGCCCGGCATGACATGTCCATGAGCACGGTGTCGAAGGAACGCTCCGAGACCGCGGCGACGGCTTCTTCACCACTTTCGGCGCAGTGCACTTCGACCCAACTGGGGTAACCTCAAGCTCCATTTCCAGAGTGATAGCCTAGTCAATATTCTAGGAATGCGCCATAAAGAACGAGAGCATCATATGGAGCAGGATGCATTGCCACTTGTGGGAATCCAATTGGTTAAGATATTCCTCAGTGGATTCCGAACGACAGCATCATACGGAGCAGGATGCATTGCCACACCAGCAATCCCAATACGACTGCCCCCCAAAAAACGGTCACAATCTGCCGTCACCTGCCCTTGAATATTTCGTTGAACGTGAGCATTACGGCGACAAGCCCCAAGAGCCAACCAACAGGATAGGGCAAAACCAGAAGTCCCCACCACCATGAACCTAAGACAGGAGCCGATTTGCCTGCTGGGGTGTGGCCAATTCCACCCAAGGCGCTTATTACAATCAGTGCAATTACACCTGCCGCAACAAGCGCAACGTCACCTCGCACTTGCGCCGGACACTCCAACGCTCCTTCGGGCCCAAAGGCCCCTGTTTCGCAACATCTTCTGTCTTGGATTCTTTGCTCATCATTGATCTCCTTGGTTTCACAGTTTATCGCAAATCTGTGTCCCAAAAAATCGGGGGCGCCACATGGTCTTCTCGCGGAGGCGCGGGGGAAGGCACGGTTCCCGCCCAAGCGCCAGGAACAGACCCACAAAAGCAAGCGCCAAGCCAAGCGCAGGCGCGTAGCACGGGAATGCCCACAGTAAGGCACAGCGGAAAACTGAGGAACATCATCAGAGTGGCGTGACTGTGGCGAGAGAGGAAATGAAGGACTTCGCGAAACGATGTGTCCTTGCTATCGGCCGCTGCAACCAAAGAGCGCATTTGATAGAACAGGCGTCTTGCCCTATTGTGGACGTCCGGTTCGTCTTACGGGTTGCATTGATGAGCGATTTCGACCTCACTCATCCATCAACTCCTTGACATATTCCATGGCCTCGCTCTTGTGGTCGTCACCGTCATCGCGACCGGCATCTCCAGTCCCAACTATTAATATTGCGCCGAGGAGAAATATCGCCGCAGTCCATACGGCTGTCTTGCGTCCGCGAAAACACGCCACAAGCACTCGCCATTGGATGGCCACATGCATTGCGCCCGCGATGATGAAAGCGATTCCCGCCCACTTGTGAAGATCCTCGGCATCGCCGAGGTCGAACAGCATCAATAGGCCCGTAACGGAAACAGCCGCAAATGTGAACGCGACGGAAGGATTGACATACGGCCTCAGAGCTGTCTTGGTTATCATTTCTTCTTCCCTTCGGCAGAGACTATTGGCACAAGCAATCCTTTCGTGTCCCGGTCGATTTTCTGTTTGTGGCTCTCAATCGGATATGGGCGCATTTCGATATATTTCATCTCAAAGCGCGCCAAATACGGGAGAGTCCGGCATCAACAGGGTGCGTTCCTTCGGTTCGAGTGGTTTGGGAGGCGGATGCAGCAATTGAGCCGGACGCATCCGCGCAGGCCGCCTTGGCGAAGTTTTC
>CAIZGN010000341.1 GCA_903932505.1 Candidatus Hydrogenedentota bacterium | reverse complement strand
GCCGGGGATTGCAGATGTCGGGTTGCGCAAGGGCTTGGCAGATACGGTGGCGATGCTGGCGCGCGATGCGATGGATTCGGGCCGGACTGCGGGTGTCAACATGCGCGGTGTACAACTGGACTATGACTGTCCAACGGCGGGCTTGGGTGACTATGCCGGATTTCTGGGGGAATTGCGATCGACTCTGGCGGATACCACGTTATCCATCACGGCGTTGCCCGATTGGCTGTCCGCCCCGGCCTTTCCAGAGGTCCTTCGCGGACTCGACCATTTTGTCTTGCAGGTGCATTCCCTCGAAAAACCGGCCCGGGCCGATGCGTCCGTGACCTTGTGCGATCCGGTTTTGGCGCGGCGATGGATTCGTGCAGCGGGGAAGCTGGGGACGCCATTTTATGTCGCGCTGCCCACCTATGGCTATCACCTCTTTTTTAATCCCCGTGGCGATTTTGTGGCGCTGAGCGCGGAAGCCGGACCGAAAAACCTTTCCGCCGGTTCGATGCGGGAACTGCAGGCGGATCCGTTGGCGATGGCCGCGCTGGTGCGTGAAGTCGGCCCTGAGCTTCCGTCGAATGCGGTCGGGTGGACGTGGTTTCGACTACCGGTTGAGGGGGACACCCTGAACTGGACATGGCCCGTGCTGCGCGGGGTGATGGCGGGGCAAGCACCACGGTCAGCATTGAAAGCGGAGATGCGGACGCCAAGTGAAGGACTTTATGAACTGTGGCTTCGAAATGCCGGGGACTACTGTCCTGTGAACCCGGTTCAACTGACTTTGCGTTGGAAAGGGGCTGCACCCGGTGCGTATGATGCTATCGGTGGTTTTCACGTTCGCGAAGGCGGTGAGAACGGGGTGATGGTGTTGGAAGGAATGGCACCTAAGCCCGGAGAGGAAATCATGGTGGCTTGGTTTCGGGTGGTTAAGCCTGGGTTTGAAGTGGTCAAGGTTGATGTTGCGCCTTGAAGCGAAGGCAGTCTTTGCTTGGATTGTCGGTAAGCTTGATTGCTTGGGTCGGTGGCATTGCTTGGGGAGCCGGCAGGGATGCCGGCGGTCCCAGGTGGGGTCGATTCTGCAAATTTTATTTTTATAGTTAACCAGTTCTTGTATCTCTTGTGTGCATAGAAAATCGGGCGACTTACTTGACTTAGCTCCATCTGATATGGTAAAAATCCGCCGCTCGCACTTGCGTGCTTGTCGTCTTGGCTCGTCTGTCATCTGGGAAACGGATTTCTTTTATGGAATATTTCTTTGTCTTTCTGTTCACCGGGCTTGGTGTGCTCATGGTGGGTGGCGGTTTGATCGCCTCGCTCATGATCGCGCCGCATCGCCCTAGTGCCCTTAAGAACTCGCCGTACGAATGCGGTGAGCCGACCATCGGCAAGTCTTGGATTCAGTTCAATGTGGGGTACTACCTCTTTGGGCTGCTTTTCCTGGTCTTTGACGTGGAAGCGGCGTTCCTGTATCCGTGGGCGGTGGTTTTCCGACATGCCGGCCTCACGGGGCTCATTGAAATGATTGTGTTCCTCTTGGTCCTGATCGTGGGACTGATTTACGCATGGCGCAAAGGGGTCTTGGAATGGGTCTAATCCTCGACAAGGTTCCGGCCATTATTGAACCGATTCCGGGCGGGTCGATCATCGTTACGACGATCGATTGGGCCATCAATCAGGCGCGTGCCAACAGTTTGTGGCCACTGGCCTTCGGCACGAAGTGCTGCGCGATTGAAATGCTTATGGCTACTGGTGCGGCGCACCAGGATATGTCGCGTTTCGGCGCTGAAGTGGCGCGTCATACCCCGCGTCAGGCCGATATGATGGTGGTTGCGGGGACGATCGTGAAGAAGATGGCCCCGCGTCTTCGTCTGCTCTATGAACAGATGGCTGAGCCGCGTTACGTCATGGCGACGGGATCCTGCGCCATTTCCGGCGGCCCGTTCATGTATAACTCGTACCATATAGTCCGTGGCGTTGATGAAATCGTGCCGGTGGATGTGTATGTGCCGGGTTGTCCGCCCCGCCCTGAGGCGTTTTTCTGGGGTCTGATGACGCTGCAAAAGATGATTAAGCAGGGCGAAAGCATTCGCCGTCCCGGCGTGCGTCGCAAGCCGGTACTCGCGGCACTCCCCCATGGGGTGTCCGCCTCCGATATCCGCGCGGAAATTGCGCAGGAACTCGAACGTGAAAACGAAATCGTGCTCAGTGAGGCCGAAGAAGCGCGGCCTTGGGCGAAGAAAGTACGGGAATGGATTCAGACCAACTCCTAAGCGCAATAGCCCGGTGCGAACCTTTGGCGCATCCGCTGACGACGAGCGACACGCCTGCGGTACGTGTGCCTGTGGAGCGGTTGCTGCCGCTTTTGCAGCAGGCGCGTGACAACGCCGCGTTGGGTTTCAACATGCTCATGGATCACACGGCCGTGGATTGGCCTGATCGTTCCTGTTTCGAGCTGTTGTATCGGCTTTACTCCACGAGTCACGGGCATGCCCTGCTGGTGAGCGCGGAGGTTCCGCGTGAGAATCCGGTGGCCCCCACAGCGTGTCAGCTGTGGCCTGTGGCGCAGTTTCTAGAACGCGAGGTCTATGACCTCTTTGGCGTGTTGTATGACGAACACCCGGATTTGCGCCGGGTTTTC
>CAIZGN010000340.1 GCA_903932505.1 Candidatus Hydrogenedentota bacterium | reverse complement strand
GGCGTTTTCGGCAAAGATGCGGATCTTCCGCATCTTATCCATCGATACCCGACTGCTGGTGACATTGGCCACGCAACCGGAGGCAAAACGTAAGCGCACATTGGCAATGTCCTCGCTCGCAGAAAAAACAGGAACCCCGACCGCGTCCAGCGACACCACCTCCGATGGATCGAGCGTCAGTACAATGTCCAGATCGTGAATCATGAGGTCGAGGACTACGCTGACGTCCGTGCCCCGTCCGGGGAAGGGACTGAGTCGGTGACACTCGATAAAGCGAGGCCGCTCAATATGGTCGAAGAGCGCCATCACCGCGCCATTAAACCGCTCAATATGTCCCACCTGCAGTAGCACGCCGCGTTCACGGGCCTTGTCCACCATGCACTGCGCTTCCTCGAGCGAGGTCGCTATGGGCTTTTCCACCAAGACATGAACGCCTGCCTCCAACAGTTCAAGCACCACGTCCGCGTGACTGGTGGTCGGGGTGGCCACGGACACCGCATCGACCCCGAGGGCCAGCAGATCAGCCACCGAGGACACAGCGGGCACTTCGAAATCGTCCACCACCCGGCGTCGGTTCGCCTCGTCGATATCCGCCACGCCTACCAATACGGCCTCTTCCAGCGCAAGGTAGTTGCGCGCGTGATGGTAACCCAAGTGTCCGGCACCCACCACGCCAGTACGGACAAGCGGCATAGTCATGTTCCTTCTTGAAAGCGGGAAACCCTGTTCCCATGGAATAGTTTGGAAGTTGCGGTCAGCCCCGCTACTGACCGCACTCACTGTACTGGATTTGTCAGGGCCGGTGCAACGCGTTCACTTCATGTCCACGCAGCGAATCCAAAGCACGCCGCCAAGCTCCGCCTTAACCGTTTTTCCCTCTGGGCTTTGCGCCGTTTCCGTGGTCTCGGGAATAGCGGTCAACGCCCACCAACCCGCACGAACCGGCACATAGGAAAACTCACCCTGCGCGTTCGTCTTGAGGATGTGTGTCATATAGGAATTGTCGGGCAACTTCACGGCACCGGCCTCATTCAGGTATTCCACCTCCACGCGACAATTCGGAACCGCTTTCCCATGGAGACGCACGGTCCCCACGAATTCGCTCCCGGTCCACAAGGACGTACACTGCACCTGGGGTTCGATTTCGACGGGCAGCCCGATGAGGGTGTCCCAACCCTCCCAGTTCTCCCACCCCATGTGCGATTCGGTCGGCAATGCCGCCGGGCACGAATTGATAATCACCTTGGCGTAATGCGTCACCATCACCTGCTCTGCCGGTTCCCAATACGGCGCGGGTTGCAGGTAGAAAACATGCGCCCCGGCCTCTTTCATCGTGTAGGCGGCGGCATAAGCGGGTTGTCCTCCCGCCTCCTTATTCTGCACGACCGAAAGCAGGTCGGTTTTCTTTTTGTTCACCAGCACACCGACTTGCAGCGGCTTCCCCGAAGGCAACACGGGGCCGTTTTGCGAGGCGTGCTCAAGCAAGCGAATATCGAGGCTGCATACCGCGCCAGACGGCGTTTTGCCGCCTTCCGACACCGGGGCCAACATCTGAACGTGTGCAAAACAAGAACCGGCGACAAGTACACTACCCAACAAAACCAAACAGAATACGCGCATCACTTTACCCTTTCCTTGTCCAATTTTTTCTTGTGCAAACTAATATCGCCAACCCGCCCTAGGGCGCAATATTCACCCAGCGCTTCAGCGGCAGGCTGTCCCCGCTGATGGTCAGCGGGTAATTGCCTGTCTGCGCCGTGATGGGCGCGACGATCGTGATTTCACCGGGCAAAGCAGCCGGGTTTTGCTTCACAGAAAGCCCCGGCAGCACGACAGAAACGAGACGCCTCTTCTTGCCCGGATTCCAAGGCGTAATAACATCCACGTGGATGGTCTTTTCCTCGCCGGGCCGGAGTTTCAAGGGCGCAGGATCAAGCTGGAGCAGAGGCAGGCAATCCGGCGTGGGCAATAGCACCGCACTCAGTCCTCGAGTAACCGTGACCGTGACACCATCGGAATTTCGATCCAGTGGCACTTGCACGACCTCCAGCGTGGCCGCATCGATTTCGAAGGCCGAGGACACTGTGTCGGGCACTTCTGGCAAGGTGACGCGTGTTGGCCCGCTCAATGCCGAAGCGTCGAGATGACCACCGACCATCAGGCTGTAGTCTTTCGCCTGCCACATGCGCCCCACCCAGTGGGCATCTTCCCGGGCGACCGGATCTTCCAGCGTAACCTCCCCCGCATCGATCGCTTGTCGAAATATCGCCCGCAACTCGTGCCAGCGCATTTCAGGGCCGGGACCTTCCTGATACCACTCCGGTCGCCCGGAAAGTCCACGATGCGCCCAAGGCCACTCAGTGCGTCGAGCCGTGATTTTCCCGCCCACCCAACCATTCAAGGCTGATTCCACTGCGCCCGGATGATAGGCGAATCCGGTGTAATCGGGAACAGCAACCCGCATGGCATCAATCTCGCCACCCGGTTGGAACATTTGCAAGGCATAGTCGCAGGATTCGCGGAAGAAGTCGATGGGACCTTCGGTCCCGAGAACCGCATAAGGGTTCACTTCGTCCATGGCGGCACGCACCTTCCGCAGCAGCTCCCGATGCCACTGCATCGAGTCGAAAGGACTGGCATGGTGATGGGCTGGATTGTAACAGGGCACAAAGGCACCAAGTTCATCGAGACGAATCCCGTCCGCCCCGCTCTCCTTCAGGATGCGCCTGCAGGTCTGCACCAACTGTTCCTGACGGGGCAGATAACCGGGACAGACGCTGATACCATTGGGATACCCGATGTCCCACATGTGGTCAGGCTTGTCCAGCAGTTTCCAGTCGTCCACATTGGTTCCCGCGAAGATGGCGCTATCCTTCAGGACGCTGTAGCCCGCCACATAAAAGATTACGCGACGACCGGCTTTATGCACTTGGTCAACGCCCTCTCGCATGGACTTCGCGCCGCCCAGGTCAGAGCGAAAGCCAAAGGTTCCGTCCGACATATACGCCCCATAGGTCTCTGGATGCAGGGCCACCCCTTCGTTGTACTGCGCCCACTCCTTGGTGTCGTAGCAGTCATTAAGATACAGCAGCGGCAGATCACGATAGTCGCTAAACAACGCGGGGACAGACTGTCCAGCTTTTCGTGCCTCTTCCTGTATCGCTTTGTTCTTGGCGACCGCGTCCGCAGCAGGAATCCATACCCCGGCGAAGAGGTCTTGCTCCTTAAGCCAGGCGGGATGCGGCCGGGGCTTGAAAGCCGTCTCAAACCATGCATGATAGCGACGCGCCACAACACGCCAGTTGCCCTTATGTACGAGAATGCGCGTGGTGGGATAGGTGAACGACTGGCCGGGGGACAAATCCTTTGCCGCCACGTGGAGGACAGACATGGTGGAGGGTGCCTGTCGCCGGATCATCTTCGGATTCAAATCCGGATCCATGACGATAAACCCGATACCTTCGTTGCGCGATGGCTCGTAGACGGCCTCCCATTGCATCGTGGTTTCCCGACCATAGAAGCCCCCGCCATCCGCCCAACCCTTTACATCCGGTGTGCCAAAACTCGCCATCATGAGGGATCGGTTGCTCTCGCGCGAATCGCCCAGCTGAAGCCCTGAAATATGGGGGAATGCGGTTATTAAACTATGCGACTGCGCCCCCGTGTTGGTCACCGTCAAACGCAAGTCCACCGCGCAATCCCCGTCCGCCAGCGATACCTCGCTCTTGAACTGAAGCCCTGAAGCGGCATGGGCCATCGTCAGGGTTAGCGTTGTTATTCCGGAAGCCTCACTAAAGACTTCATCGATGACCCGACACTGGTTCGCTTCAATCATCGAACCGCCCATCGCACCATCGATCTTTCCCGCCCACCAGTTAGGATCTTTCAATGCAGGAGGTAGATCGGTTGGATCGAGATAAACCCGAAACGGGTTGCCCTCGCCCACGGAATCCTTCAGGTATTCGTCGTTCGTTGCACGGTTGTGCAGACGCGTCAAGACCCCCGTTTCCGCGTTGAACCCGATTTCGAGAAGTTCATTAGCGAGCCCAAAGGTCGTGGCCGACTTGTTCTGCTCGACGGCCCGGGCCGGATACATGCCCGCGAAGAGCAGAAGAGTTAGAATCATTCGTAAAGATACTGTTGATGTGGTCATGACAACCTTTCGGGGCATTGCAGCATGTTTTCGGGAGCGTGAGCGTGGCAGAGGCCGATACAATCGACATCCGTTTTTCCTCAGGCGCTCATGATGCACGATTGGGAGGCCCGATTTCGACAACGCCACAAAGGTCGGGTTGACCACGCCCGCCCCGAAAAGATACCATATGTCCATCAAGTGCGGCCATTCCGCCGCTGCTTTCCACAGGAGTAATGACCCATGGATCTTGCCGCAATCATCCGAAATGTGCCGGATTTCCCCAAGCCGGGAATTCAGTTCAAGGACATCACCACGGTGCTGTTGCAGCCCTCCGCAATGCGCGAGATTGTGCAGGGTTGGGCTGCTCGCTACGCAGACTACCGTCTGGACGCCATTGTGGGAGTGGAAGCGCGTGGTTTCATATTCGGCGCGGCGCTGGCCTACGAAATGAACCTGCCCTTCGTGCCCGCGCGTAAAAAGGGCAAGTTGCCCGCAGAAACGGTGTCCGAGTCCTTTGCGCTTGAGTATGGAACGGACACGGTGGAAATGCACGTGGATGCGCTCAAGACCGGACAGCGGGTAATCATCGTCGATGACCTTCTGGCCACCGGTGGCACCGTCGAAGCGGTCGCCCGCTTGGTGCGGAGGCTCGGCGCCGAACCCGTGGAAGCGGCCTTTGTCGTTGAGCTGCCCCCGTTGGGCGGTCGCGCAAAGTTGGCCGGATTGCCGGTTCACGCGCTTGTGGAGTTTATGGTCGAGTAGCATTCGCCACTTCCCGGCGAAGCCCGATTCGTGAAAGAGGCTTCTGTCTCTTGATAAATTAACCTGGCACGAAGCCTTGTCTACATTTCAAAAAAGGATTGCACCCCATGGATCAGAATTTTCTTCCCGGCACACAAATTGAAATCGTGAACCCCGACATCACGCGCGGGCTTTTCAAGCACATTCTCTTCGATTTCGACGGCACCATCAGCCTCCTGCGCGAAGGCTGGCAGGGAATCATGACCCCCGTCTGCATCGAGATGATTTGCGGCGAAACCACCCCCACGCCCGCCATCGCTGAGGAAGTGAACAAGATGATCGATGAAACCACCGGAATTCAGACCATCTTTCAGATGGAACGCCTGGTGGAAATGGTGCGGGCCCACGGTCTCGTGCCCGAAGACAAAATCCTCGACCCGGCCGGTTACAAGCAAATCTACAACGACCGCCTGATGGTTCCCGTTCGCGAGCGTATCGCGAAGCTGGAATCGGGTGCCACCACCGTCGACCAAGTGACCGTGCGCGGCGCCATGCGCTTCCTTGAACTGCTTTCCAAGCGCAGCCTGCACATGTACGTGTTCAGCGGCACCGACCGCGATGACGTGCGCAACGAGGCAGCCAAAGTCGGCGCAGCGCCCTACTTCGAAGAAATCTGGGGCGCAATCCCGTCGGTCGAAGAGTACTCCAAGGAAAAAGTCATCCGCGACATCATCGCCCAGCATCAGCTGCACGGCGCAGAAGTGCTCGCCATTGGCGACGGGCCGGTTGAATTGCGCAACGTAAAAGATGCGGGCGGTGTTGCGCTCGGCATTTGCTCCGACGAAGAGCGCGGCGAAGGCTGGGATCTCCACAAGCGCCAACGCCTCATTCGTGCGGGCGCG
>CAIZGN010000339.1 GCA_903932505.1 Candidatus Hydrogenedentota bacterium | reverse complement strand
TCCTTGTAGCGGGCCCAGTCGCAGTAGGCCTTCTTCACCACGATGTTTCCTTTGAGCAGGAGACGCTCGAGTACTTTTTTGATCTCGAAATGGGTGTAATCGGCATCGCGAACGCCCAAGGCGATGTTCTCAAAGTCACAGAACAGCGCCATACTCTTGGTCTCGGTCGTGCGGGGCATATAGCTTTCTCCCTAGGTTCGTTTTCGGTATCGCTAACGTCCTAACCATACCACAAAACTTGGGGCATTCGCCCGTGCTGATGGCCTTTACATGGGTTTATGATCGAGAGCGCCGGTGTTGTTGCAGGGTCTGCCGGCAGGGATACCGGCGCTCCCAGGGAAATGGTTCCTGTGGTTATGGTTTTGGGGCGGAGAAGGAATATTTTCCTGAGGGGACTTCAAAGACGGCATAGCGACCCTGCTGACCCTTGGACACCACGCCCGGGCTTTCGCCCACGGCTTTGCCGGATTCCTTTACGTCCTCAACCCGCTGCGCGGGTATCATCACTGTGGCGGACTCTGCACCCGGCGGAATTTGGATATCCCACAGGAATTGGCCGTCTTTGATGCGCCAATGACTCGCCACGGCACCCGCCACGGTGTCCTGTCGGGCTTGCGCCCACGTCACGTCCCCCATGATGGCGGGGCGGAGAATGGGATGCCGGTAGCCCCGGTCCGGATCAGGCAGGATGCCCGCCAAGCCGCGATAGAACCACGTGCCAATGCCGTTGTAGCAGTTGTGGATGTGGGAACGGTCACCGTCCCAGTGTTCCCAAGTGGTTGTGGCGTCGTTCGCCAGCATATACCCGTAACCGGGGAAGGTGTCGGTGTTCATTGCAGCGAAAAGTAGGTCGCTGCGGTCATATTTCAACAGGCAGTCCACGAGAACGGGAACGCCCACCAGACCCACGTCCAAATGGCCTTTTCGCTTGATTAGGATGTCGTCTTCGAGACGTTTCAACACCCCTTCGCGCAGCGCTTCCGGCACCACACCGGTTAGCAGCGGGTAGGCGAGGTCAATCTGGGTGTCGTCGGCATAGGTGCCCTGCGCGGCATCGTAGAATGCGGCGTGTACCTTGGGTCGCAGGCTGTCGGCTTTGGCTTGGTAGCGCTTCGCGTCTTCGGGCTTGCCCAGCCGTGCGGCAATCTTCGCCATAAAGTCGTATGATTGAATGCGCACGCAGTTGGCGACCAGATGGGTGGATTTTTCCCGTTCTTTCTCTGTGCGACCCGGCTGCGCCCAGTCGCCCAGATACCAGTTGCGGTAGGGTTTGTTTTCCCAGCCCATGAGCAGGTCGTCTTTGCAGCGGCCTTCCACCCAGCCATCGAGCCAGCGCTGCATGGCGGGGTAATTCGCCTCGAGAATGCGGTCATCGTTGTAGAGGGTGGACATGTACCAGGGGGCACCGATAATAAACGAACACCAGAAGGGGCCACCGCCCGCGTTCCACGGATTCGGTGCGGTGTGCGGCATATCGCCGTCTTCACGTTGAGAATCACGCCAATCCTCGGTCCATCCGTTGTACATCGCACCCAAGTTAAACATAGTCAATGCGGTCGGGGTGCTGGCCTGACCATCCCCGCCGTAGCCCAAGCGCTCGATGTGCGGACAGTCGACAAGGAAGCCACCCAGACTCAGGCAGCGCAGGGTATAGAAGACCATGTCGTGAATGTCGGTCAACATAGGATTTGAACACGCGAAGGAGGCCAACGGTTCGATATCCGAATAGATGAGCGCGGCGGACAGGTCTTCTTCGCGCGGCGGCGCGTCGAGTCCGGTGATTTTGACGTAGCGGAAGGCGTGGTAATTGAAGTGCGTGGCAAAGCAGGCGTCTTCGACCCCTTTGCTCACATAGACATCGTGCTGACTGAAATTGCGCAGTTCGATCCCCTCCACCACGCGGTCATAGTAATCGAAGGTAATTTCGTCCCCCAGCTTAGGCGCTTTGAATTTGAATTCGAAGGAACCGGTGAGCGAGGCCCCGAAATCGACCAACCAAGCCTTTTCGCCAAAAGGACGAATGACGCGGGGGGTGAATTTCTTCTGAACCTGGTTCGGGCCCACGCGCTGCGCGCACACTGTGTGTGCCGGTATCTCCACCGCTTCGGCGGCGGGCCAAGCAGCGTCGTCATAGCCGGGATCCGCCCAACGCGGCTCATATTGCGTCATGTCCACCCGCTCGCCACCGTAGTGCCCACTCTTGCCCTCGTCAATGGCAGCGATGTGGCTTGCGTGCGCCTTCCAGTCCGCGCCCGTGGCGACCGTCTGCGTCTTGCCGTCCGACCCGGTTATTTCCAGCTGTGCGCGCACCACCGGCCCGTCGTGCGTCACCCCGGGGAGTTCCGGCAGATACCAACCTCGGCCAAGCCACAGCGCTACACTGTTCTTGCCCGGTTTCAGATACGCGGCAACGTCATGCACGAGGTAATAGGAGCGCTGCGAAAGTTGGGTTGCAGCCGGGGCGAAGGGATGGTCATCCACCTTCGTGCCGTTGATGTAGAGTTCGTAATAACCCAGCGAATTGACGTAGACCCGCGCATCGGTCGGCACACTGTCCATCGCAAACGTCGTCCGCAACCACGGGAATTTCGGATCGCCATTGGTCGCGCTCATGCCGACGTATTTGCCTTGCCAATCGGCGTTGTTGAGCAGGCCCATGCTCCAGCGCGCCACTGAACTCCAAGGCCCGGGAGCGGCATGGTCGGCTGCGCTCCACACGCGAACCTTCCAGAAACAGCGCTGCCGCGAAACCAGCGGTGCCCCGGCATAGGGGCGAAGGACATTCTCGGGAGACGTCATCTGGCCGCTGTCCCACACATCACCCTGATCCTTCGCCAGCGCGGCCTCAGTCGAGGCCACCAAGATTTGATACGCCCATTGCCGCGCCCCACGATAGTCCGCCTCCAAGGTCCAGCTCAGACGCGGCGGTACCGCATCAATCCCCTCGGGATTCACCCGGTATTCGCACAAGAGCTTGCCAGGTTGTAGTGGCGTTTCCGCAGAGGCAAGGCCGGAAAGGAACAAAGCGCCCAAGAGCGCAGCCATCAAGAAAAATCGGTTTGTGAAAAACATGGAGATCTCCTTCTTCCTCCATTGTAGAGAAAGAAGGAGGTTCCGATAAAGAATGAAACGGATGATAACAGCGGGATCGATTTTTGGCTTGCCTACTCCAGGAAAATAACAACCCTTCCGCTCCGGGCCGATTTTGGCAGGGGCAGGAAACGCCCGATGGCGAATTTGCCCGGGCCGGCGATTAGGATTGCTGCGTTTAGCCCGATGAGGGCTAGGCAGTATTCGAAACCGCTCTTATCGAGGAAGAATCCGTTCTTGCCGTGGACGATGGCGATGGCCCCGAACATGATGAGTATGATCGACGCAGATGAAAATCGGCTCAGGAAGCCGACAATCAATCCCAGTCCGCCGAAGAATTCACCGATGGCCACGAGATAACCAACCGGGCCGAGCATGCCCACGATTTTCGCGAGGCCCGGTCCGTCAAAAGCCCCGAACATCTTCTGAGAGCCGTGGGCCATGAAGATAATTCCCACGATTATCCGTATCGCCAGCAGTGCGACATTCA
Organism: Candidatus Hydrogenedentota bacterium; assembly: GCA_903932505.1. Lineage (GTDB taxonomy): Bacteria > Hydrogenedentota > Hydrogenedentia > Hydrogenedentales > CAIZGN01 > CAIZGN01. The sequence continues at coordinate 513 of CAIZGN010000339.1, read as the reverse complement.
CTGCGACGCGGTCTTCCGATATATGCTTTTCGGTACTCATTTTCTATTTCCTTGTGTTTAGCCGGGGAGAAACCCGGTCGCGTAGGTTCTACTCCTTTTAACGGGAAACGTGAGGCAGTCATTCCCCTTGGAGCAAGTTGACCGCTTTCCGGAAGTCTTGACTGAACGGCAAAGCGCTTGCTAGGATTGACGAGATGGGCGGGAAGCGCTCTGAACCTTGGTGTTCCCACGGAATCCGGTTCGGGAGTCGTGTCTGCCAGATCGCAGGGGCTCGTTCGAAAATACCAGCCGGGAAACGTCTGAAGAGGAGTGGACACAATGCGCGTTGAGCGATTTCTGGATATGCACGGACTCACGGAAAACCCCTTTGCCGGGGGCGAGGAGGCCCAGGGCGATGAGGTGCTGACGCGGCTTCTCAAGATGCGGAATTTCCAATTTGGGCATCCCCTGTGGCCTAAATTCTGCGGAAACCCGCCGGGCAACCAGTCATCCATCGTTTTCGGCCCGAAGGGG
>CAIZGN010000338.1 GCA_903932505.1 Candidatus Hydrogenedentota bacterium | reverse complement strand
GTGCGCTCCAACTGTCCCCGAAATTCCGCCCCCGGCTTTTGAAGCTGTCCATTGATGCGCGGCACACTGTGCCCCATCGAATTGGCGAAAATGTTTTCATAGCGCTGCGGCCCGAAGTATTCCCGGCTGTAAAGGCCACCACCGGGATCACAGAGATAGGTGGTTGACCCCACACGAAGAATGAAACTGCCGACATCGTTGTTATTGTGTGGTTCGTGGTTGTGCCCCGCCTTGGCGGCGAGTACAAGACGCTTTTGCCCGGCTGCCCCAACCAGTTTGATGAGCCCGGATTGCGGCCAATACACCTCTTCGATAAGAGGCTCCTTACGCACGGTCCAGTCGCTCCAAAGGAGATTACGCAACACGACCGAAAGCCCGAGCGAGGCTGGACTGCCCATCTGCGACAGAAGGGCCTTCTCGCCGGTTCGCTCGGCCAGCCGCGTGACGATGGCCGGGACAAGATCCGATGATTCGTGACTGTCGGCGAAAGAGGCAAAGACACCACGGTCCATCGCCATCGCGGCGGGGTACTTGGCGATGGCTTTGAGTTTCGGGTTGGCCAGAAAGTCGACAGCTCCATTCGTCCGCGCGCGGATCATTTCCCCGGCAAAGACGAAGTGAAGCAAGCCATATTCCCAATAGCCGATCCCCTCAAGGCACGCGCCCTCCTCAGTGAAGGCATTTTCGATAAAGCGGTTCTGCTGCTCGGCAACCGTCATGAGCGCCTGCGCCAGACGCTCGGGCTCCTTTTCGAAGACAAGAAACGCCTCCCCCACCGACCCCGCGCACACCCCCGTCCAATTGTTTCGTCCCGAGTTCCATCCATACTCCCTGGCATGGGCAAGATAGGGATCCAGTATCCGGGCTTTCACCTCGGTATCAACTCGATCCCGCAGGGGAGCGGGCAAACGGTCTCCCACGAGCAGGATGACATGCGCAAGTTCCTCGGCCGTCTCGGCGGAGAAGAGGTCGATGTTCCAAGCCTCTGGCCGCTCATGGGCCGGCAAGACCCACGTAGGCTCAGCAAGAACACTCTCCAACAAATTGCAGATATGCGCGAGATCACCCCGCTCCGGATCCAACCAGGCGGCAAACACAAACTGGGTGAGTTGTTTGCGTTTATCAAAATACGGTCTTTCGTAGGGTGGGCGCTCGCCCGTCTCGCGAAAACGATTGTACAGCGCCTCGGTAGTTTCCGGAATGTCGCGACTGGCCGACCGGGCCCACTCAAGGGCGATTTTCCCGCGTTCCGTTTTCACGAGATCCGCCGGTGCGGCTGCCTGTAATTCGGGAATGAGCGGTCGGGATCCTCCCCCTGCCAACCATTGTCGCCACTGGTCGAGATTTCCCAAACCCCGGCCATCCCCCGAATCAGCCGCCAAGCAGGAACCAGAGAGGCAGAACAGCCCAATCCACAACAAAACCATGCGCGAGTAAGAGAATATCTTCATGAAGCTTGTCTCCACGTCCAGCAGGTCACGCCTTAGGGGTTGGCCTTGGTTTCCGAGGGCGGACTGTTCTTGTCTATTTTTTCCTGCACCTCTTTGAGCTTGGGGTCGAGTCGAACCGCTTTTTTCCATTCGGTCAACGCCCGATCCACCTTTCCTCCAAGGAAAAAGGCATCGCCCAAATGCGCGCGGAGCATGGCATCATCGTTTTCCATGCCGTATAGCGCCCGCTGAATCAGCTCGATGGCCTTAGGCCCATCGCCACGCCGGTAATACAACCATCCAAGACTGTCGAGATAAAAGGCGTTGTCCGGGTCAATTTCAAGGGCCTTGTCGAGTAGCTGCTGGGCCTCGTCGAGATTCATATTGTGGTCGGCGTAAAAATATCCGAGAAAGTTGAGAAGGTCGGCGTTGTCCGGATTGAAGGCAAGGCAAGCCTTGAGATGGATTTCCGTTTCCTTGACCTGTTTGAGTTCTTCGAAGCACTGAGCAAGGTAGTAGTGGGCGAGATAATCCTCCCCGAATGCCTTGAGTACACCATCCAAGACCGGAACGGCCTCCGCATAGCGATCCAGCGCCATGAGGGTTCGGGCGCGTATCAAACCCAGGTTTTTCGAGGGCGATTTGCTTTCAAGGGCAGTTACCCGCTCCAGAAACCATCCGCCAAGACGCTCATTCCCCAAGAGAAATATCATCCGGCTCAGCGACTCCGAACACTCCTGCTCAAGGTCCGTTTCGATGCCATCAAGCGACTGCAGCAGCGGCAGGGTGGGTTGGCCCAGTTTCTCTCGTGCGAGAGCCGTGAGGATAGTCCCCAGCACGGGGGCACCGGTGGGCGGAACCAGTTTCTCCGCGTCCTTGGGTTCACCGTTCTCGATGAGAAAGACCATACCCGTGAGGGCATCGGCAACCTTGGCCTCTGGCCCTTGCGAGGCCTGCACGATCCACTTGGCAGCCTCGGCAAGCTGCCCCTGTTGCCCCAGTGTGGCGGCAAGGTACTCCATGGCGTCGACATCGGTGGAACGCTGGGTGAGATAATTCCGGAAGTGCGTCTCGGCGAGCTTGAGCTCATTCGCATCAAAGGCGCTAACCCCCAGAAAGAAAAGGACACGCTCCATTTTGGGATCCAGCGCTAGGGCTTTTTCCAGACGTTGACGGGCCGCTGGAAGGTCGTGCATCCGGATGAGATTGAGCCCCAATCGGTATTGCAACAACGCGGAATCCGGATTGAGCACCAAAAGCTTTTCATAGACATCGGTCGCGCCCACGAGGTCGTTGGTGGACTCTTGCATGTCGACCAGCGCGCTGTAGCCAAAAGGATTTTCAGGATTCAGGTCAATGGCCTTCTTGAAAGCCTGCGCCGCCCCGTCATACTGCTTGATTTCCTGGCGAATCCGGCCCTCGACGATGTACAGGCTTGCGCTGGTGGGCATTTGCTGCTGGGCCCGCGCCACCATTTCCAACGCCTTCTCATAATTTTCCTCACGAACGTAGCTTCGAATGAGGCGCAATAGTGGTGTGGCAGAGGCAGGGTCTAAACCGCAGACCGCCTCGAGTTCAGAGGAGGCCTTCGAGGATTCACCCCGCTGGTCATGCATGATTCCGGCAAGATAGTGCGCATAGGCCTGCCCCTGGGCTAGGGCAGGCGTCACTTCCGAGGCTTTTCTGGGTCGAGCACCCGGCTTGCCCGTGGTTGCACAACCTGCCAGACACAACAGTATCCCCGCCATTCCAATCCATATAATGCGCCGTACCAAGGGATGTACTCCTCTTACGCGAATAACTCGTCCACATTACGCTTTGAAAGCGGCGCAAAGCTACGCCGATGCGCCGGACACGGCCCAAGCCGTTCCAGCGCCTCCAAATGTTCCCTAGTGCCATAGCCTTTGTGCCGGGCGAATCCATACCCAGGGCATTGATTCTCCAACGCGCCCATCAAGCGGTCGCGCGTCACCTTGGCCACGATACTGGCGGCGGCAATCGACTGCGAACGCTGGTCACCCCGGATGATTCGCGACTGTGGCCAAGGCACACCCGGAATACGGAAACCATCCACCAGCAGAAAGTCCGGTGCGGCGGGCAGATTCATCACCGCCAGCGCCATGACCCGATAGTTTGCCGCTTGAATGCCGACACGGTCGATTTCTTCCGGTTCAATGATCGCCACGCCCACTTCATGTCCGCCGGCATGAATCTGCACGAACAAGGACTCACGCGCAGCTTCCGACAAACGCTTTGAATCGTCCAATCCGGGTATTGTCGATGCCAGAATGACAGCGCCCGCGACAATCGGCCCGGCGAGCGGACCTCGCCCAGCCTCGTCTACGCCTGCAATGCGCGTGAAGCCATTGCCCCGCGCCTCCGCCTCCAATTGGTCCATCACGGCCAACCGTTTGCGTTCTTTGGCGTCCAGGACTATCGCCCGCACATTACTATCCCTTCTGTCCGGCGTCTTCAAGGCTACACTGTACTGGGTTCCAAGGCGGATATGCAAAACGTCCGGCAAAACCGGGCAGGAACTGCGCAACGAGAAAAAACGCCAACGCTGGCGAGCCGCCTGCGTCAGCGCGGAGAAGACTGTTCGAATCTGGACTAGAAAAAGTATCTCGCCACAAACCGGCCAAATTTCCGAATCACACGACTCGCAAAGCCGCGCTGAACCTCGACGCGTCCGCTGCGCAAGGCGTCCCGGTACTCAAACCCATGACGAATAACGCCGACCGCCCCGACATATTCCGGCGAATTAACCGGCTGCGGCAAGACATCCAATCCCTCGGGGAGCCCTACCCGGGTCGGCACCTGAAAGACCGATTCGCAAAGCAGGGTCATATTCTTGATGGCCGCCGTTCCACCGGTAAGCACAATACCGCGCACCATGTGCTTGGCCAGACCTCGGGACTGCACATATTGCCGCACTTTGGTCATCAGTTCCATCGAACGTTCAAAGGCGATACTGTCGAGTTGGCCGCGCTCCACGATGGAGGGTGCGCCGCGCACGGCAGTCTTGAGCTTGATGTTGGCGTTGCGCTCCTCGCGTGAGGAACCAGGCGCTCGTTTCTTTCCGCCCTCATCCTCCTCGTTGGAATCTTGAATGAGCTTCTCCGATAATCCGTACAGCATCATCAGCTCTACGGCCTCTTCAAAAGAGATTTGAAGCCCGGCGGCAACGTCGCGCGTGATATCAAAGCCCCCCCACTCAAAGGTGTGCGTCGCGAGAATGCGGCGTTCCCTGTACAAGGCCAGTCCAGAGATCGTGCGACCTATGTCCAGAACCAGCACACCCAGATCCATGTCCTCAGCGGTGAGGCATCCCAAACCACTGGCCAGCGGAAGAAAGACCACGTCCTCCAACTCGCGCCCCATCGATTCCACGCACATGGAGATATTATCATCGATCACGCTTGGAACTTGGGCGAAATGCACCCGTGCGCGCAGCACACTCCCTCGAATTCCAATAGGGTCACGCACCCGCAAATCATCCACATACCATTCCTGCGATGTGACGGAGGACAGTATGCGCTTACCCGGTGCGAGCATTTCGCGAGAGGCGACATCCAGCGCTTCTTCGAGATGCGCCAAGTCGACCACCCCACTATCCACCTTGACGTTTCCCTCACGAATGGCGGTGTCCACGTTCTTTCCGTTTATACCGCAAAAGAGGGTGGGCGCTTTCACCGCAGCCTCTTTTTCGGCGTCGGCCAAGGCCCGCTTGAGCGCGAGTTGTGCGGCATTCAGATCCTGAATGACGCCCTGCACGATACATCCGCGCCCAGGCGCGGCACCATGCCCAATTATCTGAATGCCGCCATCACTGGCCTTGCGCGCAATGAGTACCCGCACGTCGCGAGAACCCAAGTCAACGGCACCGACGATTTCACCTTTACGCGCCAATGGTATCCCGTGTCCCTTCCGCTTGAGTCATGCCATAAAAAACCGATGCTGCACCGGTTCGGGCATGTGTGGTCACTGCTCTATTTTCCGCCCAACAACTCAAACATGCGCCGGATTTCCCGCATGGAATTGCGCCTCGCCGCCAATTCTTCAACGGCGACGTCCAAGTCCGCTTGATGGGTATCGCGCTCGTCTTTCCTGCGCTCGAGTTCCTTGCTATGGGTGTCAAGCTGTTCGCGTGTACTGCGCTCGACTTCGGCCAGATTGTCGAGAGCGGACTGTATCCGGCTCTCCTCCGCCAACGCTGCGTCCAATTCACCCTCTGTGTCGCTCTTGCGCCGGATTTCTTGATCCCGTCTCGCTTCTAACTCCCGAATCTGGGCCTCAATGTCGGTGATTCCGTTATCTATCGTCGAAACCTGACCGCGCAGGGCATTTACATGCTCCCGCTTCGGCATGAATTCCGCCTGAAGCTCGCCCACATGCCACTCGGTGTCGCGCAAGGCCTTTTCGACATTGTGAACCTCTTCGGACTCGGCAGCGATACCGTGCTCGTCCACTTCGATGCGCGTCTGGCGATTGCGTACCTGGGTCTCGCTGCGATCCACCTCCAACTGCGCCATGTCCGCAGCAAGATTCAATGCCAACAGTTTGGCATCTCCAACATCGCCCCGCAGCATGGCATCATGCGTATCCCGGAAACGCTCCTCGGCTTCGGCCGCTTTACCGGTAAGCGCAGCGGCGACCGGGGCTGCCTGTACGGGCGCTGCCACAGGGGGCGCAGGCTCCGGGGCCACTGGTTCAGCGATCACTTGGACAGGCTCTTCCACCTCGGTGAGTTTTTTCGCGGCCTGTGCAGCCTCCGCAGAAAGCGAAGCTATGATGGCGCTAAGTTCTTCATCGGCGGAGAAAGCAGCCGGTTCGACCGGCGCAGGCGCGGGAACTTCCGCTGCAGGCGTCTCAAAATCGAAAGTCATTTCCACCGGAGGCTGCGGCACTGACTCAACGACCTCTGGCTCGGGTACGTCCTGCTCTTCCAGTACTTCCGCGAGCGGCGACTCAGCCACCGGCGAGAAGTTCAGCTCGGGCTCCGCCGCAACCTGGTCTGTCTCCAATTCAGCGCCGTCGTTTTCTTCCTCGCCATAGGCCATCGTATCGGCGTCCACTGGCGACGAATCCTCTGCCAAGGCATCCTGGATCTCTTCAGCCTCCGCTTGGAATTCTTCGGGCCACTCCGTCTGGTCATCCGATTGATGGGCGGCAGCTATGGTGGTCACCGCTCCGAATTCGAAATCTTCTTCAAGTGCAGGAATGATCGTGCCGGATGTTTCAGGATCGTCAAAAGGCGCGGTATCCCCGGCTTCCTCTTGAACACCCTTGGACAATGCCTCCAACACAGATTCGGGGAAAGGCGTGTCGTCCATATCCTCATGCGATTCTTCCTCGAATACAATATCGGGATGAGCTTCGCCCAACTCCTGCCCGAGCATGGACAAGTCCTCGGATTCAACGGGCGGAGCCTCAGCCGTTTCCACCGGCAACTCGTCGAGGACTTCCCCAAAAGGATCTTCGTCCCATATTTCATCGGATTGGATCGCGGGCTGAGGATAGGAAAGTGGTTCGCCCGAACTCGACAGTCCCGTAGACTCGGGTGCCTCGTCCTCTTCATCCTCCACCAGGGTCAAACCGGCTTTGAGCAATTCCTCAATTGCGACCTGATAACGGCGACGCCACTTGTCCATGACCCCGGAACGCACGTTGTCGACAATGAGGTCTCCCACCATCAGACACAGAATCTCATAGCCATCCTGAAGAAATGATACGCATCCCTGAGCACAGCCTGCCTCTTCATAAGACAAGAGAATACGGGCGGCGTCTGTCAGGGCTTCTTGAACATCTTCCCAATTTTGGCTGAGCGCGATTTCGATTCCAGAGAGAATCTGGTTCATGCACTCTTCGCACCACTCATCCTGCGATGCCGCACTCTTGGCCTTCACCACCTGACGGTGGAAACGGCCCAAAGCGGTGAGCAGGTGCTGGGTGGGATCACCCGCCAACATGGTGTCTTCTTCCGAAGCCGGAAACTCGCTCCCCGGGGGGCCGCTATCGACACCCAAAAGCGCGTTACGTTCTTCAGTTGCCAGCGCGCCATCCGCGCGCTCTGAGGGCTGACCGAATAGCTTTCGACCAGCCGCAGCCCAATTGCGTGTCTTTCCGAGTCGCACCGTATAATCCCTCCGGATTCCGATTGTAACATAAAGTATTCCAAGAAGCAATACATATTGTGGTCAATGCGGGAATTCCCGGATAAAAGCACAAAATATGTGACTTTGCGGAAAAGCGACCCGTTGAAGCCCTGAAATATGGGGGCTTTTTGCAGGATGCCAAAGGGGTTAATGGCAGGCTGCACCTGCTGTGATTTGACTGTTTGTATACAAACCATTATCGGTCTAGCCGGGCAGACAGGAATGTCTGCCCCACACTGCAGAACAAGCCCCCCCCTGGGACCGCCGGCATCCCTGCCGGCTCCCCGTGATTGCTACAACCCCGGCCCAAAAGGATTCCGACGCTCCCAGCAAAGCCAAAGTCAAAAAAAAAGGAAGAAACCAACCCACTCAATCGCAGACAGGAATGCCCGCCCCACGTCGGAGGAAGGCAGACAGGAATGTCTGCCGCACATTATTGTGTCGCGGGTAATGCTTGGGTGCATTCGGGGGTTTCATAAATGCTAGCAGTGTGGTATGATAGCCGCCAACTTCTTATTGGTGATGTGTTCAACCGGAGCCGTGACATCGGTTTCCGTTCGGCGGAGAGGCAAAACAACATGGTGAAGCGAACGATTATTGCAGTGGCCATGCTGGTCATGGTTGGGGGATTTTCTTCTTGCGCGATGTTCAAGAAAACGCCAAAGACGGATAATGTGGTTGCGGCGGCCGAACCTGCGGCGGACCACGAAGCAGAGCTGCGTAAAATGGCGACCCGGGAGATTAATGAAAACAAAGGCTCCAAGGAACAGGCCGAGCAACGAATCATTCGTCGTCGCCCCTATTATCTGCGGGAGTATTCGGTTTATCCCACCCCGGAAAAACTTGACGTGACCCTCCACGAAACCGAATCCCGTAGCCAACCCATGGCTGCGGAAGTGCGCGTGGCAAAAGAGCGCTATTTCACCCAGATGCATAGGGATCACAAAGTTGCGGAAAATGATCTCGCTTTTCTTCGCAATATTGGAACTGAGACCATCTCGTATGAACTGCGCAGCGGTCACTGGCGGCGCACGGGCAGTGTGTTTGTCGCCGAGAACACGGAATCAGAAAAGGGTGGAAAGTGGTCTACGGTCGATGAAAAGGCCGAGACGCAAGTGCCCAAAACGGACAAAAAGCCGGGATGGTTCTCACGCACCTGGCATCGCGTCATGGGAAAAGACTGAGGGCATGCTGCCTGACTTTCCGTTTGCCCGTGCGGGATTTCCCCTCGCGCCGAGCACCCTTTATAATGTAGGCGGCCCCGCTGCCGTGGCCCTCCTTCCCCGGAATGAGGCCGAGATGCGCGAGGCATACGCTTGGATGCTCCGGCAGAGTGCGCCGCGTCTCATCCTTGGGGGCGGCTCCAATGTACTGATTGCCGACGAGGGTTTCCCCGGTATCGTACTGTTCACAACGGAGTTGAAGCGTTCGGATCAGCTCGGCGAGCACCGCTATTTCTTCTCTTCAGGTCTCGATCTGGATGAAGTGATCGTGCAGACGATGCTTCCAAACAATTATGCCGGGGTGGGTGCTTTGACCGGAATCCCCGGTTCGGTGGGCGGTGCGCTCTACATGAATGCGGGCACGGCGAATGGTTCCGTGTGCAACTTCCTTGAATCGGCAGAGGTACTCAATCCCTCGGGTCAGTTTTCCGTTCCTGTCGATGCGTCGATGTACGGATACCGCCGACAAACCTACTGCGCCCAAGGGGACGTTATTCTCGGCGGAGTCTTCCGTTTCTCGCCCGCCCAAGAGGATCAGCAGGCCATCTACGACCGTTACACCGAGCGACGACGCCAGAAACAACCACAGGGGTACTGCTGCGGGAGTGTTTTCAAGAATCCGGAGGGTGGACACGCCGGACAGCTGATCGAAGCCTGTGGCCTGAAGGGGACTCGCAGGGGCGGAGCGGTAATCAGCGATATGCACGCGAATTTCATCATGAATGAAAACAACGCATCGTTCACGGATATTTTGGAGCTCATTGAACTGGCCAAAGAAAAGGTGCGTGAGAATTCAGGCGTGACCCTCGAGGAAGAGGTTCGAGTCATCGCACCGAGCCGTTACGGCTACTGATTGTTCTGGTCGATGTCGAAGGGGGGCACCACAATCTCTTTGCGACCCGCATCCACCTTCGTACCCGCCTTTTCTGCGATGGGCTTGGTAACCAGCGCGTAGGTCACCCATCCGAACAGCAGAATGAGGCAGATGGAACCCCAAGCGAGCACCTCTTCAAGCCATGCGGGGCGCTTCTTGGGTTCGTAGAAGACCTCCGCCATGCGGCGCCGCAACCCGGCATCGGATTCTTGACCGGCGTCATGCTGACACAAGCGGTAGCGGTCGATAAAGGGTTCAGCATCCAAATCGAGTGCAAGGCAGTAGCTTTGCAGGAAACCGATGGCATATCCAGCTACGGGAAGACGCTCCAGGTCGTTTTTCTCAAAGGCATCGAGATACAGCACCGGCACGTGGGTCCGGAGATGCATATCGTGAAGGGAAAAACCAAGGATTTCCCTGCGTTCACGCAATGTTTCACCCGCAAAATGATTCATGCGACTTCATCCTTCGGCGGCGTACTCACGAGTATTTCCCGTGCCTTACTGCCGATGTGCGGTCCGACTATCCCTCTGAGTTCCATCATGTCAATCAACCGCGCGGCCCTAGTATAGCCTACCCGAAGACGTCTTTGCACCATCGAGATGGAAGCCTGTGACGTCTCAAGAACGATCTGAACCGCCTCGTCAAAAAGCGGATCATCCTCATCGAACATCTCGGCGGATGCCTCCTTGCCTTTGCCAAAACGCTCGATTTCATCACGATACTGCGGGGGCGCCTGCCGCTTGAGATAGGCGATGAGGGCGTTCATCTCGTCATCGCTCACAAACGCGCCCTGTATTCGGGTCGGTTTTGACTGACCAGCAGGAAGATACAGTAGATCCCCCATCCCGATCAAGCGCTCGGCACCGATCTCGTCCAAAATGCATCGGGAATCGACACGGGAGGATACCTGAAACGATATGCGGGCCGGGAAATTAGCCTTGATCACCCCGGTCAGCACGTCCACCGAGGGGCGCTGGGTGGC
>CAIZGN010000337.1 GCA_903932505.1 Candidatus Hydrogenedentota bacterium | reverse complement strand
GTGCCTTGGATGGTGCCGGGTACGAGATAGCGCGGACGCAGAATGACACGTTATTATTGCGGCAAAGGGACATGTCGCGCGGGTGGGGCTTCTATATCGTCAACCTGAAGCCCAAAGTAGAGCTTGCGATAGAGGTTCCCGCACCTTTGGACGAGGACGGCACGCTGGAGGCCGCTGCATGGTTGTACAGCACCATGGAAGCACGATCCTTGGCGGTGGCAGGTTCCCTGAGATTTGCCAACAAGGACGCCTCCAGCGATGTTCTCGCCGCCCCGGAAACACCGTTTGAATTCTTCCACCGGGAGTTTAGCCGGGCTGCGGTTCTCCAAATTCGGGGAAAGTCCGCCAATACCGGTGGGATAAAATCGGGACCGGGCGGACTTCGCTCTTCTTCCTCGCTTTGGATACAACGGCAATTACCTCCCGAGCTCAATCTCAAGCTGCTTCGGGAACTTGCCGGTGAATTCAGTGTGCAATGGGGTAAACGCACGGCCACGAATCTGCAGCGCACTACGGCGAGGTCGGGTTTTGCCGAGTTGTATCTTGAGCCGGATAACATGCGGGAGTTGCTCTATAGGACCGTTATGCAATCAAGCGGCCCCGAGCAGGAAGTTCGGGAGGAGCGCATTGACGGCTATTTTCAGGACTGGGCGCTGTCGGGGAAACAAGAAATCGCCGCGCGCGGATCAAACCTGTACGTCCCTCCCCGCTTGGAGCAGTTGTTGTTTTTTGATGAGCAAATTGCCTCACCCATCATCCGACTGGCAAGGGATGAGTACGGTAGCGATGGCTGGACCCAAAAGGGTCTGGAAGAACTGCGTGGTGTCGCCGCCATGGCAAACATGCTCGAGTATCGGGTGGTGAGGTATACCCACCAGTCTTCCGGGCAAGAATACCTCATTGTCTGCGAGAAACCGGCACCGGCCCCACGGAAATACTGGGGTACGTTTGTGCTTCGGCTGGGGGACACGTATCCCTATGCCATTCAAATACCTAGGCCGATGTTTGAGGTCAACACCTTCGAGTTCGGTGTCGCTCTTTTTGAGCGGATGAAGGCGAGTGCCCTGATTATTGCCGGGGCTGACCCCTTCGCCAATTTGGACGGGAGTGCAGATGCTGCGCAGCCGGGCAACCGGGAAAACCTCGTGGCGGCCTTGACCCAGACTTTTCTTCGTGAGGGGGGGGCACGTCCCGCGCTTGTGGTTGAGGCTCGCGCTTTCGGCATTCGCGAGGATGCACCCATGCCGGATGCGGACCTGCTGATGGCTTCCAGCACAGGCACCGTGGTCGCCATCTATCAGACACCTCTGGCAGGTAGGTTGCGCTCGTTTCTGGAGCAGGATGGGCTTCGCTTGTCATTCGCGGACAGTTCCCCCAATAACGCCGGGTATGAGATTGGGAATGCGTCGTCTGTCCAATACCTTGAGCAAACAAAGAACCGGGAGGTGGTTCGCTTGTGGCTTTCGCCTTTTGCCCGGTTACTGTTTCGTCAGCAAACGGAAAATCGGCTTGAGTTCCTTAGAACGCAGGCGCTAGGAATCCCCTCCGAGGAGCGCGATCTTTTTGAAGTTATTGAGCAAATCGCCAAGGATCAGGGCGTGGGTGCTCCGCTCCCAGAAGCGTTGCGCACGGCAATGGATGAATACGTCCAGAGTCAGGATGCGGTGGCTTTGTCCGCGATGGTTCATGCGTTTCCAGAATACCGGCTTTCCCGGTGCATTGACATCAATTCCAAGCAGTCCTTTCTGATTTTCCAAGAAACTTCGGGGAAACTGTGCGCGTTAGCAAACATGTCGCCGGGCCGTGGCACGAATGAAACCCCAAGCACTGAACGGGTAGCACTTTCGCGTGAGCGAGTGGTGCAATTTATCGACGGGCGTGAGGGATGGTTCTTCCCGGGAGGTTCTACATGAAACTCCTGCGCATGCTGCTCTTGATCGCACTGACCGTCTATCTCGGTACCCTGCTGCTTCCCATTGCGCGCGGTTATTGGGGTTATGGTCGAACCCTTCGGACGGCGCTCGACTGGGAGCGCATATCCGAGGCGCGTCTCGGGACTAGCTATCAGTTGCGTGCCGCTTGGACCACATTCCCCATAACGGGGATCGGGGATACCTTGCGTCTTGTGACCAATGTCGCTTTTCGACCTGCTGCCGAGGCAAAAACCAAGGACTCGATCACCCCGCCCCGATGGGCCTATAGTTTCGATTGCGAGTATCTGGACGAGCGGGGAGGTGTCATCGGCAGCAGGGGCTATGATGCCTATGCGGGTTGGCCCTCCTCCAAAGAGAACTTTTTTGTGGACGGAGAGACCCCCGTGAGTCCCGGGTATGTGTTTCTAGCCTCGTTGAAAGAAAACCCGGATGCTCAAAAAATACGGATAAAGCTGCGCCATTCTGATCCGGAGATTGCGGGAGTCACGGTGCGGGCCTACATGCGGCAACGCTTTACGGAGCGTACGCTGGAGCATCGTTGGAATCGACTCACACCCGAAAAGCGGGTGATCCTGACCTCGGGTAATCTGTATCCTCCAGAATTGCTTCGAGACGTCGAGCGGTTCAATGTTATGACCAATCTTTGGAATCCGATGGGGCCTGAGGGAATTCCCAACGCGGATTATGTGGTTCGCGAGCTTTACAGTATCGATACGGAAGAAACCCCGCCGCCAGATCCCCGCTTTTCCATTCCGCAGGGAATGGCCCTCGACGTTTCGCACTACGGCACCTTCCCCATTTCCAAAGAAGGCGGTAAATTCCTGCTGGAATTTGTAACGCCTGAGGGGAAGCCCGTCTTGGAGTGCCCGGACTTGCTTGCCCGGTGGTATGGCAAACAACTTGGCGAAAAAAGAGAATGGACGGTGCCCGCCCATGAAATTGCGGACGGGCATACTTTTGAGGCGCAAGGTGGGTTGATGGAGCTGGTGAGCTCATGTCCGCTTTTCATGCGTGTCTATCAGGTCGACGGAGAACAAAAGATAGAAGTAACGCCACCGCCATTGCTGACGCGTGCGTTTTTGGTCGGGAACGGCCGCCCCGCCGAGTTTACCCTCTTCCATAGCAGCGACAGCCCGACCTATATTCGGGTGGACTTGCGCCGATTACGGCCCAATACCGAGGCCGACAAAGGATTCCCCGCCGCTGAGGCGCGATATCAGGTGCTTGGCCCCGATGGAGCGCTTCTAGGGAAAGATGGATTGATCTTGCCGGATGCCCTCCAGTCGCCATATGACCGTTTATCAGACCGGACGTTGGAATCGGTTCTTTCCGATCCTGTTTCCTTCTGTTTTGTGATGCCCAAGGCCGCACACTCTATTCGGATTTTTTCTGAGCAACCCCTCTTGGTCAATGCGTCCGTTCGTCCAGGTAATCTTGTGCGTGAGCTTTCCATACCGGCCGATTACTGGGCAAGCGATCCGGTTGACGAGCGACAGGCGGCTTGGTTCCCAAAGCGTGCTGAAGACTACACCCGTTGGATTACCGAAGAAAAAGCCCCCTTGGTTCTAACGCAGTACCGTCCTCCTGAGGATAATCCGGTGTTATTGTCGGGCGATTTCGAGTGGGACACTTATACGCCTGTAGAACCGTGGCGCGGGCGGATGTTGCTTACGCCTCGCAGGGAGGGAATTCCTTTTCGCGCTGAGATTCTGGAGAACAGCTACGTTCAAGTTCCCTCCAATGGGAATATGACGATTCCCTTTGACGCCTACGCAGGAAGCAGCCAGACCTCGTTGCGGGTTCTCTATGCCCGCACACGAAATGCCCCGCTACCTTTCACGGTGCTTTTGGACGGAAGGGCCTGCTTTGAGGGTACTCTCGCCGGTTCATTTGGGGAGTTTTCGCTGCCCCCGGTTGCTGTCCCCAAGGAGCATCGCTTTTGCATTGAGACGGGTGAGAAGGCGAGTTTCTTTGTCAATCAAGTGAATCCTGAGCGTCTTCCGAATGAAATTCTCTCATTTTCACGGAAGATGGCCGTTCGTCTGGGGGGGGAGCCGATGCACATCCCGTTCCCCAAGAAAACGGATGGAGAGGAGGTGCTCTCGCTTCAGTATTTTGTGCCAGAGAAGCAGGCTGGTGAGTTGGTGCTGTTGGTGCGCATCGATTCCGCAGAACAGGCGAGCATTCGCCCCGTCACACGGATTACCCATCTCACACACCGTTTTTATCTCACGTTTGAAGAGTCTGATTCTCTTCGCGCGATTGCTGCGGGAGAGGAGCCGCTTCGCTGTTCGCCGTTATTCTTTGTGCCGTTTGGCGATGATCTGTCGGCAGGGGACTATGAGGTCTCCATAGCATTGGAGAAAGGTCCGGAGGGCTACCTTATTGCTTCCAGCACCGTACCGGGCCGAACAGAGAAGCGAGAATTTAGAAGGGAGGAATCATGGGTTTCAGCGGAGGAATAATGACAGTCGCACTCTTGCTGCTTTCATGCGCGGCGTATGGGGGGAGCTTGGAAGATCTCTATCGAAAGGCCTCGGAAAATGGCCAATACCGATTACCGCTTGAAAACGAAGTGCGCGAGGCACAAGCCCTGTTTGAAAAGACCTTGGCTTCCCCTGCCACGAATTTCAAGGATGAATGGGCTGCCCTTCATTTTGAGTGGATTGAGTTTTCGGATGGAAAATGCACGGGGGTGGTGCTGCAGGAATCGCCGGATACCCGGAAAGGTCGCGGATTTTATGTCATTCGTCGGGGAGAGGCTGTACCTATTGCCTTGGAAATGCCCCATTGTCCGAGCGACCTTCACACGGATTCCATTGGCCTATCAATGTTCACCGAGATGCCTTTTTCCGCTGCTGCGTGGAATACCGTTCGCAGGGACGCCGCAGGCAAGAAAAAGGAGAGCAGTTCCGACCTGGCGCATGCCCAGCGGTCCTTCTTTTCGGCGTTCTCCCTTGGTTTTGCCCGGGCCTTTCCCAAAGGACGCATTGTTCAATTGCACGGATTCGGGAATGATGAGCATCCTGACCTGGAATCCAAAGGCGTTGAAATGGTCTTGAGTGCCGGGAGCCTAACGCCCAGTGCGACGGTGAAGACCTTGTTCCCCGCACTGGATACGGCCTTTCCCGGAAAGGTTCTG
>CAIZGN010000336.1 GCA_903932505.1 Candidatus Hydrogenedentota bacterium | reverse complement strand
GATCTGCTGTAATGACTGCCTGAGCCGCGTTTACTCCGCGAATGTGGTTTATGGGCCGATAGGCGAAGGAACAGTAAACGTTGCGAACTCGAAATGTAGCTTTGGTGACAAAATCGTTGCTGATTGGCACACCCATCCGGATGGGTCGACGCAAACCGGGGGACCCAATCAAACGTCCGAGGATAAAGGCTCTGTGACGGCGGCCGCCTCCCCGTCAGGATATGACTGCGACTATGTTGGTTTCATGACTAACAGCCATCTCGACACCACAATGATGGATGGACAAGGGGTTGAGACTACTGTTGGGACCAGTTCGGGAGATATGAATCCGTTATCAGAGTAAACTCAAAGAGCGTTTATGAGACATTCCAATTCGATTATGCTCGTGCTTCTGCTCGTAATAATTGGCTTAGCCCACCATCCACCGGTCAACGCTCAGGGCGGCCCCAAGGAGGGCTCTGTATCCTCCCTACCGCAGGGTGCCCGCCGGCCCATATCGCTGATAGCGGTCTTGGCGGATCCTGGCAAGTATCACGGGCAGGAAATAGCGGTGCAGGCATTCTTTTCGCATAGTCGTGGTAAATGGGTGATCGCTCCAGATCTTACGTCTATTAGTCAAGACATGGCTGTGAATTGTCTCATCCTAGACCTCTCAAATTGTGACGAGAGGGATAAGCTGGAGGAGGCTGGCAACCCAGGGATGTGCTTTCTGGTTGGGACCTTCGATGCCCATGACTATGGCCCCAGAGAGCACTCGTTTGTAGCAGGGACTTTTCGAGCGAAGAGGTGCAGCGGTGTCAAATTGCGACCCGAGAAGCCAAACACCAACCAATAGGTGGCGCCGCCGTGGCACCCATTTTGGGAGGCGGATGGTAATGATTGAACCAGTCGACATGATCTTCCGGTGGATTTATGGCGCTTCGAGGAGAATTCACGGTGTCGGGAACGTAGAATATAACCACCAGATTGATGTCCCTGCCCGGTTCCCAAGGCGTGTGCGGTCAGGTTTCCGAAGAGCCTGCCGTTCCCGGTTTCGCTCGCACCTCCCTCGAATTCATAGCGTTCCCAAGAACCCGCGGACTTGCTTCGAAGGCCCCTTCGGAGAGGTCATCCGCGCCACCGGGCCAATGGCCAAGGCCAATCCTTTCCGCTTTTCCACCAAGTTCGATGATGACGAAACGGACTTCCTTTACTTCGGGTATCGGTATTACATTCCGAGCACGGGGAGGTGGCTGAGCAGGGACCCACTTGGAGAAGCTGCATTCTTCTCCTTTTACTCGCAGTCAAAACCGCTATCCGAGCGCAAGACTTTAGCGCGTGCCGCGTTAGGGCCCACGTACACTTTTGTCTTTAACCAACCAACAATCACATCTGACAGCCTCGGGCTAGACCGTTGGGGTTACTTCGTGCCCATTCATGCCTACGTAATAATTGATAGGTGGGATGAGCGGTGCTGCTGGATGGGCACTCAACGAATCGAATTGCTACCTCGTTACCCCTGGTTGGAATTCGTGGCACTGACCGGCGTAGCAGTCCCGAGCACCGTACAATTTGGGCCGATTGTTCCCTCTCCTTCGCGGCCCGGGCAGTTCTGGTACAAAGAAACCAAATGTAAACAGGACAAGGCCGCCTATGCAGTTGCTGTTGCGTTAGCGAGCAATCCGCCAATGTATCAAATACTCGGTGATCCACCTTACTGGAATTGCCTGGGCTTTGCATACGTCATATACAACATACAATAAACAGCCATGCAAAACGGAAGAGGCAAAGTGGTTGCGCAGCCTTGGTTAGCTTCTATTGTCATCACTGGGCTAGTAGCGGCTTACCACTTTCATTTTATTACTAAGTACGGAAGCGACGTTGTTAGCTTGTGGGAGCACGGCAAACTCCTGTTGCTAGTGCCGTTGGTGCTTAGCCCTCCAGAATTCATCCTTCTCGCTCAGTTGTTCCGCAATAAACGCCCCGGCAAGAGCTTCGTGAGGCGCGGCGACTTTCTCGCGCTCTTGATGGTCCTTTCCATGCCCTTCGTCGCAATTGAG
>CAIZGN010000335.1 GCA_903932505.1 Candidatus Hydrogenedentota bacterium | reverse complement strand
TTGGAGTGCGGGGATGAAATCACCGCTTTGGCTGTGGGTGGGTGTTTGGGGTTTGGCCTCTATAGCAGCACAACCTTCGTGCCACTCTGGCACACAGACCGCGTGATAGTCCATAATAGGTTCGCAGTGCGATGGAAAGGAATCGATGCCATGCGAATGATGTGGTCTTGGGGCCTGGTTGGAGCCTTGTGCCTGATGGGCGCGATGGCTTCTGCCGCTCAGGACGAATGGAACATCGAGACGAAGGGCGCATGGAAAGTGCGCCCCGATGCCCAGCGTGATTTGCTCGGCATGGAGCATCCCTGGTCGCCGTCCTTCACCGGCGATTTTGCACTGGTCTGGCGCATGATGAAAGTGGCCGACGACTGGAGCGGCCCCATCAATCTATGCTTTTATTGCTCGGATGACTACCACACGGACTCGTGGCGGCCAGACGGTTCAAAAACGGCGGCCGAGGGTTTTCGTGGGCATCGTTTCAAGCAGGTGCTGGTCGACAATACGGTGGTTTGGAGTCAGGACGTTTCCGACCCGGTGCTCAAGGGGGAGTCGCCCGGGTTTCGCATCCCTATCAACGTGCGCCCCGGTCAGGAGTTCCGGCTGAGTCTGCTCGTCTACGACCGCACCGGTTCCACCGAAGTGCTCGAGAGCGACTTCTTTCAGGACGAGGCCGGGAACAGCACTCGACCGCAGGGCAGTACAGAACCTTTTCGTTTCATGACCCACGTTTATTGGGGCGACTTTGCGTTGGTTCGCGGGGAAACAGCGTATCAACCCGGTCAACGGCCCGCCGATGCCAAAGCCCGCGCCCTGCACAACGAGCGCTGGCCGCTGCCGCCCTTTGGCGATGGCTGGAAGGACAAGACCGTTCATCTGGCGGTACTCGGTTCCGACCAACTGCCCAAGGAGGGCTTCCCGCTCCAATTCGGTCTGCCATTGCCTGCGGGCAAGGCGAGGGGTGTGGCCGCACTCTCTTTCGCCAAGACCAAGGGTGGCTCCTTCTTTACGCAAAAAAGCATTCTCGGGCGATGGCCCGATGAGTCCATCCGCTGGATGCTGGCGGATTTCCCGGTGACACCGGGTCTCAACGCGGTCGATTTTCTTTTTCAGGGGGACACCGCAACCCCGTCCGTGCAGACGCTGGTTCTCGACAAGGACAGCGGCATGGCGGTGAACGGAGGAACCGTCGCCTTTGAAACCACACCCGGGGACTTGCTGACGAAGGTGTCTTTCCGTGGGGAGACCGTCTTCAACCGCGTGCGGGCGCATCTGCGCGGCAATGGCGAAGATCTGTACGGAACGACTGACAAGCCCATCGTGCAGACACAGGGGCCCTTCCGCACCACACTGACGGTGCAGGGTCGCTTTGAGGGTGGAAAGGCACGCGCGGCCTCCTTTATCGCATACTGTTCCGTGTACGCGGGGCTCCCCTATCTCAAACTGTCTTTCCGGATTTTCAACGACACCGCCAAGGAACTGGCAGTATCGTCACTGGAAACCGAATTCGAATTTGCCAGTCCACCCGCAAAATTCCACACGCCCAATCAAGACCTAGCAGGCATGTTTCGCATTGAGCAAACCTCGGAGAACGCACGCCACGTGGCGAGCGGGGAAGCTTTGGAGAACGCCCCGTTCTTCGCGGCTTGGGACGGCGGTGCGCTGGCCGTTCATCGCTTCCGCGAGTTGTTCCCCAAGACCGTTCGTTTCCAGGGTGCGTCCCTGATTGTGGATCTGGTCGCAGGCGGCGAGACGCCCGTGGTTTTCGCCCCGGGCGAGGCCAAATCGCATGATGTGTGGCTGGCCTTCGGCCCGGTTGACCCCGCCGCCTTTGCTGCGGCCGTGGAGCAACCGCCCATCCTCGCCAACCCCGCCTATTATTGCGCCACGGGGGTAATTGGTCCCGCCACCACGCACGACGGCATCGCGGGGCTTTCGGCGGCGATGACGCAGCGCTACGCGGGGAAAACGTGGGCGGATTTGGGCCAGCAATTCGGGGTACGCCACTTCCCGGATGCCCCCTATGAAGGCGGACTGCCCAATTGGAGCAACAACTACTACGAGCGCATGCTGGGGCTGTGGTCTGAGTGGTTCATGACCGGCGATCGCGAGTGGTACGACCGCGCTGTCGATCAATCGCGCCATATTCTCGACACAGCTGTCATTCAGGCAGAGATCCCCGGATCCGACTGGCTGGGCGCGATCCACGGCCCGGGAAAAGATCATCTCGGCCTGCCGTGGAATCCCGCGCTGCGCAATGACGGGCTTGATATCTACCAGAAGCTCACCGGCGATCCCGAGGCGAGATTTGCCGTGCTGGGCGTCGCCGATTATTGTATTCGCACCCGTGCGGGACTGGATGGGAGCACCCTCCGACAACAAGCCGCGCCCTTCGACGCCATTTGCACCGCTTTCGCCGAAACGGGCGACCCCAAATACCTCGATGAAGGCTCAGCCCGCATCGAGAGCGCCATGAAGTCGATGGACATGCGCCGGGGGGTCTGGCCCGCCGAACACGGTTCGCGGGTGTATCGTGGCAATGTGCCCTGGATGGCGGCACAGATGGCGCGCCCGCTGTATCGCTGGTACCGAATGACGGGCGATGTGGCAGCCGCGCAGCTGCTGGTGGCCCTGGCAGAATCCACGGTCTGTGAAAACACCGTGGCGGGTGAACCGGGCAATGTCACCGGGTACTCCTTCAACCCCCGCTACGCGACCACGGCGGAATACGACCCGCTCATCCTACCCATGATTTTCGCCGCACACGAACTCACCGGCGCCCCGTTCTTCCTCAAGGCCGCGACCGACCAATATCACCGCTGGTGTAAATCAGGATCCATGCCCAGTCTCTTCAACACCTATTGGAACACCCCCTGGCTCGCGTGGTATTTAGAAAAGTACAAGGTGGAGGCCCCCGCAACCGAAGGCGAAGCCGCATCGGAATCTAGCGCGGGTAACGAAAAAGTCGCCCCGGCGGAAAATCCCGCCGGAGCGACCGTGCAACCGTCTAAGCAACCCTGAATTTATTTCGCGGGCGCAGCCGCCGCAACGGGTACCGCAGCGGGAGCCACCGCAGGCGCCGCCAGCAAGGCGTCCAGCTCGCTTGAAATGTCTTCCTTGATGGTGGGCGATGCACCCACATGATACCCGCGCACCACGCCCTGCTTGTCAATGAGAATCATGAACGGGATGCCCTTGACGCCATAGGCCGTGTTGACCTTGTCTTCCTTGTCGAGGGCGATCGGAAGGGTGAGGCCCATTTTCGTGGCGAATTCTTTGACCTTCGCGGGTTCTTCCCCGCCATTGATTGCAAAGACCTTTACGCCCTTCTCTGAATACGTCTTGGCAAGCTCATTAATCACCGGCAGGGTCATGCGACACGGGCC
>CAIZGN010000334.1 GCA_903932505.1 Candidatus Hydrogenedentota bacterium | reverse complement strand
TGTTTTTTCGGGTATTATAATGAGTACCAAATAGAACGAAAGGGAGGTTCACCATGTCGATTTGCAGCAACACCCGGAAGCTCGCAGTACTCTTCGCCTGTCTATGCGTAGCCAGCCTCTTCGCCCAAGGGCAAACATCCGCTCCCCCACCCCTGAAAATTGTGGGTGTCTATCCGCCACCGGGAACGGCTTTGAACGATGCGGTCGTTTTCTATTTTGATGCCCCGCTGGCGCCCTTTGATCCTGCGGGTGGCGCACCGTGCACCATCGCAGATGTGGCCGAATTTCCCAGCCGGGTAGCGGAAAATTTCCTGGAAATATCCATCCCAGAAAGTGACCAGCAAGTCTATCACGTGGGCCTTAGCACAAACCTTCGCGGACAAGGCGGACAAACACTCCCCTCCGATTTGAAGGAGTTTGTTTTCACACGCTTTCAATTCAAACCAGGCACACCCGTCTCCGAAAAAAGGAGTGATCAGGGCACCATCTTGACCATGGATTTCCCGGCGGAAGTACAGGCAGAGGCCGTAGCGGGATTCATCAAGGCAACGAATGCCAGTGGACAACCCATCGCCATATCCATCACCCAAGGCACCAACAACAAGACGCTGCATGTGATATTGCCACTGGATGCGACCCGGCCCGTGGGACTTTCCGTGGGGGCTGGACTTCCTGCCGCCACCGATGGACTACGAACGCTGGAGACGGTCACCTTCAGTGTTTCTGAACCGTCACCTTTATCCGTTGAGTCCGCAAGTTGGGGCGAGCGAAGAGAAGACGGTCGTAACATTGTGCTCAAGTTATCCAGCGCGGTAGCGCTGTCCGACCTGCCCACCCACGTACTGATCACGAATGAGACAACAGGAGAATCCGTTTCCTATGTCCCGGACGAAGTTCCACATCTCCCCCCGTATCGGCTTAAAGCGGTGTTCGATCGTGGCGTCGCGGCCAAGTTTCGAGTGGAGGTGCGCGCGGGACTCAAGAGTTCAGCCGGATTTGAACTCCCGGAGGATTACTCCACCGTGCTGGACTTCAGTCCCGAAGCCCCCGAGAATACCACGGGAGAAGTCAACGTTTCGGCTGCGAAAAAAGTACCACTAGAAATCACCGGAACCGAGTGGCGGGATTGGGAGGCGCGCAAAGGTCTTTTGCTGCTATTGAATCTTTCTGCTCCTGTACTCGTCGGGGAGCTGGAGAAACACCTTCAGCTGGAACCCGCTGTGCAAAACCTTCGCATTGAAGCGGATGGCGACAACACCTACAACATCTCCGGAGACTGGAATTCTAACCGCACCTACATCATCCGTTTGACGCCGGGACTGAAAGGGACGAAGAGTCTGGAACTGGACAAAACCGTGGAACGTACGCTTGTGACGGAAACCGTGCCCAACTATGTGGGCTTTCCATCTGATGACAAGTACTATTTTCCACAGCAGCACGGGGCGGAACTGGCCCTGCAGAGCCGCAATTGCAAAAACGCGGAAGTTGTCATTTATCGATATTTCCCGGACAATCTGCCCGGGTTGCTGCGCTCCTCTTACGACAGTGAAACCGAAAATCTGAAGTATTCAGGGGACGATCTGGGGGAGGAAATCACCCGCACGACCGTTCCCATTGCCGCTACACCCGATCGCCTTTGCGCCACCCCGATCAACGTGACTCAACTGCTTGCAGGACGACCCCGCGGGGTCTTTTGCGTCCAGGCGACCTCCAAGTTCACCCGTTTGAATCAGTATCAAGGCGGTGAAGAGCAGGAGGAAACGGTTCAAGGTACGCAGTTGATGGTCTACACCGATATTGGTCTGCTGGTGCACTGGCTTGATGATGGACTATTGCTCTACGCCCACGACCTGACGACCCTTGCCCCCCTTCCCATGGCGTCCGTCACCGTCTACTCAAGCAAGAACCAGCCCCTGTGCAAAGCGAATACTGGTGAAGACGGTTTCCTGCGCATCGGGCCATTTGAAAAACGCCTCGGTGTGCCGGCCCTCGTGATTGTGGACACCGGGAAGGACTTCACCTTCCTCGATCTTACCGCCCGCGAAGACGGCATCAAAGCCTTGGACGTGGCGACCGAACCCTACAACAAGGATGGCTATGAGGCCTTTGTGTACGCCGATCGCGAATTGTATCGCCCCGGCGAAACCGCACACTTGCGCTGGTTGGTGCGCCAGCACTATGGCGATGCGGCGACCGCCATGCCGCTCCTGCTTTCCATCAAGCGGCCGAATGGCAAGGAGCTGCTGTCCCAGCCCATACAAGTTTCCGCAGCTGGTTCGGGCTCCTTTGATTTGAATACACAAAAGGCCTACCCCACGGGCAAATATCGGGCAGAAATCCAGATTCCCGGCAGCAACCGCGTCATCGGCTCCTATCCGTTCAGCCTAGAAGAATTTGTGCCGAACCGGATGGAAGCGAAGGCGGCCATTGATGTGGCGAGTGTGATCCCGGGGCAGGAACGCCGCATTGAGGTGTCGGCCAATCACCTCACGGGGCCGCCCGCCGCACAACGTCGCAGTCAAGCGGAGGTTATTCTGCGGGACAAGCCCTATGAATTCCCGCAGTGGAAAGGCTATCTGTTCGGGAACGACACCAACAAGAAAAAACGTTCAATACCGCTTGGAGAACAGCGAACGGATGCACAGGGTCGCTCCTCGTTCAAATTCAGCTATACCCCGGAACCCGAGGATACCGCGCCACGCCCAGCCGTGGCGGTAGGACACGTCTTTGAGTTGGGTGGGCGCGCGGTACACGCCGGGGTGGACTGTGTACTGTTTCCCAATGACCTGTGCCTCGGTCTGAACACCCAATACGACAAAGCCTCGCGGCAGATGACCGTGAACGCGGCGGCGGTAAAGGCCGATGGCACACCCGCTGCTCTTGCTACGGTTCAAGTCTCGCTTGAACGCCGCGAATGGAATTACCACGTCCGGCGCTACCAAAGCCACAACGAGGCGCGATGGGCAGACTCCTTCGTCGAATTGTCATCCACCGATGTTCCACTGACCGAAGGGCGCGGCGCACTGCAACTGCCCATGCCCGACTACGGGTATTACCGCATTCGTATTCACAGCCCGGAAACCACGCAGTACAGCACATCGACGTTCTATGCCTATGGCTACGGCTGCGATATGGTCAGTGGCGAACAGGCCGCACTGGTGAAGGTTACCCCGCTGAAAGATCGCTACAACCCCGGCGAAATGGCCGAGTTGCGCATCGAATCGCCTTTCAACGGCAAGGCGGTGGTCGTGCTTCAGGGCGATGCCTTCTACGAAGCGGGAACCACCGAAGTGAAAGACGGCAACGGCACCTACCGGTTCCGCGCGCAGGATGCCATGTTCCCGAATGTGTGGGCGGAAGTCAGTATTATTCATGAAATACCCCAAGGCGGTGCGCCCGCGTATCCGTATTCGAGTTTCGGAATCGCCCCCGTCCGGGTGGACCGTCCCGACCGACAGCTCAAGGTTGCACTGGAAAATGTGCCGCCTTCGGTGCTACCCGAAACAAACGTTACGCTCGGCATCGCCGTCACCAATCCCGATGGATCCCCCGCCACGGGTGAAGTCACGCTGGCGGCGGTGGATGACGGCATCCACGGTATCACCAACTACCAGAACCCTGACCCCTACGCGTGGTTGTCGCGCCTGCGGAAACCCGAATTCCGCCGCGCCCACTATTACGACCGGGTGGCCTACGATTTCGACAAAGCAGCGCCCGGCGGTTCCGATCCCCTCGCGGGCTTGCGACTGGGAAGGCCGGACAACATCTGGATCAAAACAGTGTCTCTTTGGCAAGGAGTAGTACCGCTGGACGCGGCAGGAAAGGCGGCGGTCCAAATCGCCATACCCGCCTTTTCCGGTCGCCTGCGCCTTGTAGCCGTAGCCAACTCCGACAAAGCGCTGGGTGTGGCTGCGGGTGCCATGACCGTGCGACGGAATGTTGAAATGGCGACCAGCATGCCGCGCTTTCTGTTGCCGGGCGACACGGCCCAGTGCCGGGCCACCCTGTCCAATTACACGGAACAGGCCTGTGTCGCGAAAGTATCCTGGAAAATGGACGGTGCGCTCGTCAATGGAGTCGGAGAAGCGACGGTGAACGTCCCGCCGAATGGGGAGGCCCACTGCAGCGCACCCATCGCCGCCAGTGCCGGAACCGGTCAAGGAACGCTCACCTGGTTCGCGCAGATTCAGAGTCCGGATGGCGCGCCGATTGATCAGTTTGAAGAATCCGACCCGCTACCGGTGCGCCCCCCCACAGGCTTGAAGTCAGCAACCATCACCGCCCGAATCAATCCGGGCGAAAGCCGGAAATTTGAGAACACGGACTACATCGAGGATATCCTCACCCGCGCACAAATCTCGGTGAGTGCCATGCCGAACATCCGGCTCATGAAAGCCTTCCGGTATCTCATCGGCTACCCCTACGGTTGTGTCGAGCAGACCACGTCACGATTGATGCCCATGTTCCTGCTACGCGAGAACGCTGATTTCGCGCAGGGCCTGGACAAAATATCCGCGCCTTTGCCGACCTACATCCAATCGGGCATTGATCGCCTCTTTTCGATGCAGACCGCCGACGGGGGGCTTGCTATGTGGCCGGGGGGCGACCAATCCTACCCCTACGCGTCCATCTATGCCTTGCATTTCCTTACCCTTGCGAATCAGAGCAAGGCCTTTGCCATACCAGCGGGTTCCTTTAAGTCCCTGCAGAGCTATGTACGAAAACTCATGGAAGAGGACCCGAAAGCGCGACCGAACACCGGATATTACCCGAGTGCGGCACAGTCCTTTCTTTTCCAGCGGGCCTACGCACTCTTTGTGCTCGCGCTGGACGGAGACTTATCGGCGATCCAGCAGGTCGGCCGCTTTGACACGCTGGAGGTGCCGCGCGAAGCCCGCTATCTGCTCGCCGCCACGCTGGCCATGAACACCCAGGACACCGACCGGATCACCAAGTATCTCGCGAGCGCACCCACGGTGGAGTATCTGGATCGCGAGAACTACGCCACCCTGAATTCGGAAATCCGGAACACAGCGATTGAATTGTTGGCGCTCGAATACATGAAAGGGGACTTCAACGAGCGGTTGAGTCGCGCCCAGAAGCTCCTCGCTTTCCTGGAAGGACAAAACCCCGGCACGACCCAGGAGAACGCCTTCATCATGACCGCCCTGCTCCGCTTCTTCGAAAATCAGCCCAAGAATATGGGCATAGCCTCGATGAGCGTCGACACGCCGGACGGCCCCCATACAGCGCAAGGCAAAGAGATCTATCGCGGCATGCATCAGGGAACGGGCGGCGTGTTTACCGTGAAAAACACCGGCCAGGTCGAAATCTTTGCAGAGTGGTTCAGTGCGGGTCTTTCCAAGGTGCCGGCGACAACGGCGGTACACCAAGGCTTGGGAATTGAGCGTTTTGTTCGCACAGAAGCGGGGCCGAAGGTGGAAGGACTCGCTTTTGACCAAGGCACCGCCTACCTGATTGATGCGCGAATCGTGTGCGACAATCCCGTGCGCAACCTTGTTGTCACCGACCTGCTCCCACCGGGCTTTGAGGTGGAGAATCCACGTTTGACCCCCGAGCTGCTGCCCTCGGTGGAATGCACACGGCCCGTGAAGCCGAGCTTCCTCGAAATCCGTGACGATCGCGTCATCACCGCGTATGACCAACTTGGAAAGGGCGAACACCACTTCTACTACATCGTGCGCGCGGTCACCCCGGGGAAATACCAATACCCCGGCATTCTCGCGGAGTGCATGTATGACAGCACCGTGCGTGGGGAATCTCTCGCGCAGGTGATTGACGTGAAGGAGATTCAGTGACGGGAATCTGGACTGTAGCCCGGGCTTGGCCCTGTGCGCAGATTCCGGGCAAGGCAAAGCGTTTCTTCCGTTGGGCGGGATGGGCCGCCATGGCTGTGATCGTCCTTGTGGCCGTGGTTCTGCTGTGGCCTATGGACACGACTGTCTACTTGTGCACCAACCCCTCACCCATGCTGCTGGATAGGGGTGGTGAACCCTTGAACGTCTACCTCAACGCGCAGGAAGAGTGGTGCTTGGATGTGCGCTTGGAGGATGTAAGCCCCCATCTTGTGAATGCGACGCTCGCCGCCGAAGACCAGCGCTTCTGGCACCATTCCGGGGTAGACACCATCGCTGTGGCACGCGCCCTGTTCCAGAATCTCCGCGCGGGACACACGGTGTCCGGGGCCTCCACCTTGACCATGCAAATTGCTAAAATGGGCTGGCCGGGCTTGCGTACGCGACCGGGGAAGGCCGGACAGGCCATCACCGCGTGGCGGCTTGAATGCCGCGCGAATAAACATGACATCCTGCAGGCCTACCTTGGCAGGGCGAATTATGGCGCGAACCTGATCGGCTGCGAGTCAGCGGCCCGACGCTATTTCGGCAAGACCGCCCGTGAACTCACCATCCCGGAAGCAGCTCTATTGGCGGGACTGCCCAAAGCCCCCGCCGCGCTCTCCCCCACGCGGCATCGCGCCAAAGCCCAGAACCGTCGGGATTATGTGCTCCGCCGGATGCGGGACGAACACTACATTTCCGAGGCGGAATATGAGTCTGCCCGAGCAGAACCGTTGGACCTGCAAAACGCTGATTTTCCCGGAGCGGCCCCCCATCTGGCCGCGCATTACGAGAAAAAGGCGCGCCTTCAGGGCACCCTGCGCACCACGCTCAACCGCACGCTGCAGGAAACGTCCACCGCCGTAGTCCGCACAGCCGTGGAACACCTCGCCGGTCGCATCAACAGCGGAGCCGCGATGATTGTTGAGGTTTCATCCGGCGACGTGCTGGCGTATGTGGGCTCCGCCGACTTTTTTGAAGGGCCGGGAGGCCATGTGGACGCCTGTCAGTCCCTGCGTTCTCCTGGTTCCGCGCTCAAGCCGTTCATTTACGCCGCAGCCTTTGATGCGCAGTGCCTTTACCCCAGCGAACGCCTTCTGGACGACACCCTCGATCTCGGCGAATACCGCCCCGAGAATTTTGATGAAGAATACAACGGGCTGATTACCGCCTCCGAAGCCTTGCGCACCTCGCGCAATATTCCGGCCGTGCTTGTGACGGCTCGACTGGGCATGAGCCAAGCCTGCGAGGCCCTCGAACACGCCGGAGTACACACGCTGACGCGACCGCCCGACTACTACGGATTGGGTGTTTCCTTGGGGAATTGCGAAGCAAGGCTGGCCGACCTCATGGGGGCGTATCGCATGCTGGCCGCCGGAGGAAAATACCGACCGCTGCGTATCCTGAAGGACAGTCCCATCGAGACGGACAAGCAGGTCTTTTCGGAGGGTGCCTGTCTCGGCATACAGGCGATGTTACGCCAACCCTTCCCTGAAGATCGTCTCGCCGACGCCCTCACCGGTGAGCGAAATATTCCGCAGGTGTGTTACAAGACGGGCACGTCAACCCGCCATCGTGATGCGTGGTGTTTCGTCTTTGATGCGAACTATGTCATAGGTGTCTGGCTTGGCAACAACGATGGTTCGAGCGCACCCGGCCTCCTCGCTTCGGAAGTGGCCATTCCTCTTGCCGAAAAAATCTACCGGCTCCTGCCCTCAATCGGACTGACCGATCCACCAGCCCCAGAGAACGCATTCCGACTGGTGGAAGTGTGTGCGCGTTCCGGGCTCCCCGTCTCGGAGTATTGTCCGCAGACGGAGCAAGTTCTGCTACCCTCCTCGCTTTATCTACACCGGCGCTGCGCCGTACACGCGGCCCGCGCGGATGGGCCGGGCGTGAGTGAACGCTGGCCGGGGAGCACCCGAAACTGGGACTTGGCAAAAATTGATGCACCCCTTGCGCCGGTCGTACCCTTGGAAAACAGCGGTATCCCCACCCCGATCACGAAGAACGAGTTACTCGCCATCCTCTCCCCCGCTCCGGGCGCGGAATTTCTGTTGACAGGCGGGGAACGTGGCGACCGGGTCAAGCTGATCGCCTCGCGCAGCGCCACGGAACCCATGCACTGGTATCTGGACGACCAATACCTCGGTTGCTCGCGGCCTGATGCACCGCTACTGATGCCACTCTCTCTTGGCAATCACCGACTGGCGTGCATGACCAACAGCGGCGAGACGGCCTCGCTCCATTTTGAGGTCATTGCGCCTTCCTGAATGCTCACACCAGATTAGGGCTGCAGAAAGTCCCCGAGAATCCGACCCATGTCCGTATTGTCCAAGTATTTTCCCCGCTTCGGGTCTTCATGTGTGGCGGCTTCCACAAACTTCTCCGACCCTTTGCCTTTGACGAAAAACGGCACCAGATTATTGGTGTGTCCTTTGATGGCATAAGTAGCGGAAGGCATCTTACCGGCCCCATTGCTCTGAATGGGTTTCCACGCGCCCTCGCCGGTAGTGCCGGTTAGACATCCGGTTTCGTGGTCCGCCGTGATGATGACCAAGGTGTCTTCCCACCGGCCTTTCGTCTCCACCCAAGCCTGCACAGCCTCTGCTGTGGCGTTTAGATCCAGCCCTTCCTCAATCATCCGCCCCAGCGCATTTTCGTGGCTCGCCCAATCAATGGCGCCGCATTCCACCATCAGGAAGAACCCGTTCGGATTGGCCTCCAGCACATGCAGCGCACCCTTGGTCATTTCGGCCAGCGTGGGGATACTATCGGGCACGGGCACCTGTCCGGGCAGATCATCCTTGATGTCAGCGTCTGAGGGAGCCCGATCCACCCGGAGCGTACTGCCCACGGGCGCAATGCCCATTACGCGCTTCGGAGCGGCTCCCTGGGCCAGTTTCTGAAAGCCTTCGCGGGTCTGCACCAGCGTCCAGGCATCCGGCTTCCCATCCCCGTCACAATCGCCACCGGCCGTGCCATCCAGCAATTTTCCCCACAATGCCGCCCCACCAGCACTGTTGTAGTCCTTTTCCGGGATTCCCTCGGGCAGACCCTTGCCGCCCAGCGGGGCCTTGGCTTTGCCGTTGTCGTCATACCAAGGGTGTCCGCTACCCATGAGTACTTCGAGGCCACTGCTTTCAATCATATACTGTGCAATGTCCTTGTATTCCCCGCGATCGGTATTGTGCACGGTAAACCCAGCAGGGGTCGCATGCGGAAAAAGTACGGTCGTCACCACGCCTGTGGCCCGGTGCTGCTTCTCCGCCTTTTCCACAAGATTCTCCACGGGGTTCCCTTGGAGATCTTGTCCGAGGTGCCCATTGAGCGTCTTGCGGCCCGTGGCCATCGCGGTCGCGGCAGCGGCCGAATCCGTCGCGCCCGTCGTCAGATACGCCGGATCGGTCCAAGCCACCGACGGATCATAGCTCCCGCCCTCGGGGTAGGTGCTCATCGCCAGAGGCGTGTAATCCTTCTCGTAAACCTGCTTGCCCTTTTCACCGTACTGGTAGTCATCGATGGCTTCTATGTGGTTGAAACCGCAACCATCCCCGATGATGACAATAATATTCTTCGGTCCTTCCGCCGCGCCGGCAGTGGGCGCGAAGGTTAGCATAGAAAACAATGAAAGAGCCGAAACGGCTCCCACGAACAAAAAAACGCGGGGCATATTCACAAAGTAATCTCCTGTTCGGCGGGATAGCCCGCCACCTGGACAATAAACAACCGCATGATTCTGCCCACCCACCCATGCCCAAGTCAAAAAAAAAGAGGCGAGTGCGCGCAGCGGGGGAACTGCGTAAACCGCACTCGCCAGTGGTGGGAATCAGCCGTTGCCGGCTGATACTGACTTAGGTTAGGGGTATCACCATGTCGTCAGCAACTAAAGAAACAGCACCTAGGGGGCGTGTATTCCCAGCCAGGGGAAAAAAGAAAAAAATATTTCTGGAAGCACAAATGTGCATTAATGCACACCATCATGAGGGATTATTGGTCAGAATGCCCGCCCTGATCGAGCCTTGACAACGAAGTCCAAGTTCCACATAATGACACACTGGGTATCTGACGTAGTGCGAACCGGGTTCTAAAGTCAAGGCGAGAATCGGTACAGCAAGGGGCGAGTCAACTCTTGAGTCCGTGAAAAATGCCTCCATAAGATGGATTTATTGATCCGCCCGTGGGATTATATGGTCTTGGAGAACAAATATGAGCATGAAAAGCAGAAAATTCAGCACCGAACAGGGCGTTCAGCTTTGGCGCTATTTTTCCGGCGCGGTTGTTGCCTGGACCCTTGCGGTCAGCTGCGTGCTCTGGTGGGCCGTAAATACCGAGAAACAGCATTATGTGGAATTGGCAGAGGCACAAGCCTTGGAACGCTACGAGGGCTGTCTAGCCTCCCTTGACCCGGCCAACATGTCTGTTAATATTCACGAAATGCAGCGGCGTGATCCGGGGCGTTGGGGCCGGATTGTGAGCCTGAACCCTCTCAATCCAGCGAACAAACCCGATGACTGGGAGTTGACGCATCTGCACGATTTCGAAAAGGGCGCACTGGGACATGAGGAAGAGGTTACCGTTGAGGGGAAAATGTATTCCCGCTACATGGGGCCGGTTTGGGCGAAAGATGAGTGTCTCGTCTGCCACGAAAGTCAGGGCTACCAGAAGGGTAGCGTCATGGGAGGCATCAATGTCTCCGTGCCCTTGGATCCCTATTTTGACGCGTGGCGGACGCAGGCACGCTCCATCGCCCAACATTATGCGGCGCTGTGGGTCGCGGGCTTGTTGGGAATAACCCTCACAGGCACCAGTTTGTATCGCAAGATGAAGGAGAACCGGTCAGCGCGTCAGGCTTTGCTGGAAAGCGAAGCGCGATTTGCCGCGATTGCAAATTCTGTCCGGGATGCTTTGCTCATGATGAATTCATCGGGCCAAGTTGTTTTTTGCAACCGGGCCTTTGAGACTATCTTCGGTTGGACGGAGTCCGAGGTAGTTAACCTCGATTTACATACCATTCTAGCCCCGGAAGGGTATCGGGATGCCTTTCACCGTGGAATCGGCGGATTTATTGAGACGGGAAAGGGTCCCGCAGTGGGCCGAACGTTGGAATTGACCGCTCTGCGAAAAGGGGGCGAGGAATTTCCGATTGAGGTTTCCCTTTCGAGCGTGCAATTCGCCGGAGGGTGGCACGCCGTCGGGCTCATCCGCGACATCACTGACCGCAAGAAGGCTGAGGAAAGCCTGCACCGGATATATCTGCGTGAATCGCTGGTGAATGAAATTCTCGGTCTTTCGGTGACCGATTATTCCATTGAGGAGGTACTGCAGTGGTCGTTGCAACTGGTGCTTGCACTACCCGGTTTTCCCTTTAAGGAATCCGGGGGGGTCTTTCTCATAGACGAAAAGACGAACACCCTGGTACTCACGGCGCATCACCGATTAAATCCCGCCGCAGTGAAGGGCTGCGCGCGCATTCAGAGTGGCGAATGTTTGTGCGGCCGTGCGCTGGCTCTTGGCGAAGTGCAGATCGCTGCCACCATTGACGAGCGGCATACCATTGTCTATGAAGGGATGGAGCCGCACGGGCATTGCTGTGTCCCCATGCGGGCGGGTGGGCGAACCATCGGGGTACTCAACCTGTACTTGGAGGAAGGTGGCCTACAGAGCGATATGGTGGAGTTCCTGATGGCGGTGGCGAGCGCACTTGGTGAGATTGTCGTGCGCCATGAAATGACCGCCGCCACCCGCCAGAGCGAAGTGCGCTACCGTTCGCTTTTCCAAAGCTCCGACGACGCCATCATGACGCTGGAGCCGCCCACATGGCAGTTTACCTCCGGGAACCCTGCTTGCATTACGATGTTCGGTGTCAGGGATGAGGAGCATTTCAAGTCCATCGGCCCGTGGGACTTGGCACCTGAGCGGCAGCCGAACGGCCAGACATCCATCGAAAAAGCCAAGGAAATGATCGAAAACGCCTTGCGGGATGGGAGTTGCCTGTTCGATTGGATTCACCAGCGACTGGACGGACGTCAATTCCCAGCCACCGTACTCATCACCCGGGTATCCATTGATGATCACACTTTCCTGCAGGCAACGGTGCGCGATGTGAGCAAGCAGCGGCAGATGGAAATGGAACTTACCCAGGCTCAAAAACTGGAGTCAGTAGGACGTCTGGCTGCCGGAATTGCGCACGAAATCAATACACCCACGCAGTATGTGGGTGACAATATCGAATTCTTACAGGTTGCCT
>CAIZGN010000333.1 GCA_903932505.1 Candidatus Hydrogenedentota bacterium | reverse complement strand
GCACCGTGGGCGACATCGAAAGCCAGCCCTTTCTCGAGGCGCTGCGGCAATACCGCCTTGAGGTGGGGCCTCCCAATTGCTGCTTTGTGCATGTCACACTGGTGCCGTACATTGCGGCCTCCGGCGAATTGAAGACCAAACCGACCCAGCACAGTGTTCGCGCGCTTCGCGACATCGGCATTCAGCCCAATGTCATCGTCTGCCGTACTGGCAGCGAAATCATGGAGCGCGAGGAACGTCAGAAGGTGGCTTTGTTCTGCGACGTGCCCGATTACGCCATCATTAACGCGCAGGATATTTCCCCGCTGTATGCGGTGCCGCTCAACTTCAAGAAGCAGGGCTTGGACAACACCGTACTCAAGCTGCTGGGCATTGACGCGCCAGAGAATGACCTCGGTGAGTGGCAGGCCATGGTGGATCGCCTTGTTCGCGCCGAAACGACCATTCGCATTGCTGCCGTGGGCAAGTATGTGCACCACGATGATGCATACAAGAGCATCAACGAAGCCTTTGTACACGCCGGTATCGCCAATGACTGCAAAGTGATCCGGGAATGGGTCGATTCCGAGCAACTGGAAAAGGAAGGCGCACCGGAGGAACTGCTCAAGGGCTATGACGGGATTCTCGTGGGCCCGGGCTTTGGCACGCGCGGCATAGAGGGCAAAATCCTCGCCGTGAAATATGCGCGCGAAAACAAAATCCCCTTCTTTGGCATTTGTCTGGGCATGCAGATGGCCGCCATTGAGCTTGCGCGCTCTGCGGGCTTCGAGCGGGCGAATTCCACCGAAATCGACCCCGAAACACCACACCCGGTCATCTCGCTGCTCTCCGAGCAGCGGGGCATCAAGGATTTGGGCGGCACCATGCGTCTGGGTGCCTATCGTTGTGACCTGAAGCCGGGCACTTTCGCGCGGGAAGCCTATGGATCGGATGTGATTTCCGAGCGGCATCGTCACCGCTACGAATTCAACAACAACTACCGCGATGCCCTAGCCGAAGCCGGCATGGTGGTCAGTGGTACGCATCCCAAGGGCGATCACGACCTTGTGGAAATCATGGAACTCTCGGGCCATCCCTGGTTCTGCGCCTCGCAATTCCATCCCGAGTTCAAAAGCACGCCCATGAAGCCCCAACCCTTGTTCCGAGCCTTCGTGGCTGCTGCACTGCTAGAGAAAGCGCGCCGTGGAGATTGATTGGCGCGGGGCAGGGTTCAAGGCGGCGGCCCTGCGCGAGCGCTTTCGCCTGTTATGTTCGTGGCGGGAAAAAGCGGCACCGGAAGCACTGCCACAGCATGATCAGGCCTGTGAGGTTGAATACCAGCGGGCCTGGAACGAGGGTCAGGCCCTGGCCAATACCTTTGCCACCGCACTGCGGGCGGCGCTGGCCCGTCAGGACGCCCTTATCTCCGCCGTTGGCGCGGGACGACTCCCCGCAAAGAAGGGCAACCAGCGAAACCGCGCCCTTGAGCAGCAAATTGCCGCTTGGCGTGCCGCCATTCAGGTCTGCAACGAAACCCTGTCCGCTTCCTCCGCCGAGGTTCTCGGTGGCTTTATTGACGCCGAGCTGGACGCCTATCCGGGCCTGCTGCACGCCCTGAAGCATCCACCCGCGCGAGGACTGCTCCGCTGGTTCACCCCCTTCCGCCTTTGGGACGCGCTCGCCATCGTAGGGGCCATTCTGGGTATTTTCCTCCTTTGGCAGTTACGCGCCATCTACGCACCGAAGGTCGAGGTGGCTTGGAGTTTTCCTTCCCAACCCGGCGTAATTTCCAGCCAATGCACTAACCGCTCCCAACAGGAAATCCAATTTCATGTACCGTGGCCGGAGAAAGGCCGACCAGCCGAATCCCCATCAATAGGCGTGACCCTTGAAGTGGATGAAGGCCGGGGATTCCACCGCTATGCAGGCGGACCTGAACTATGGACCTTTGGCGACACCCCCACGAAGGGTGCTGGGCCATTCCGTATCGCCCCCACGCTTTCCGGAACCGCTTCCGTGAACCTCGCCCGTCTGCGAACCGCACTCCCGGGCGTGCGGCAAGTGCGCGCCATTGGTGTGGACGGTTCCGGTTGGTGGCCTTCCTACACCAAAGGCCCCATCCAGAGCATCCCGAAGCCTTAAGATTTCTCGCTGCGCTCGAAATGACTGTGGGGCAGGGTATACCCGTGGGAATCCGTTTTGCACCCACAACATTTGTCCGCTACAATGCCATCTCATGCAAACTGAAGCCCCGTCCATACTTGCTGACTATCCCTTCCGCCCGCCCCGGTGGTTGAGAAATAGCCATGCGCAGACGGTGCTGGGTGCGCTGTTGCCACGCCCGCCTGTTGACTATGATCGAGAGCGGCTTGAACTGGACGATGGCGACTTTCTGGATCTCGACTGGTCGCGCGTTGGTGGTGAGGACTTGGCGATTCTCTCCCATGGCTTGGAGGGCCATTCGCAGCGTCCCTACATCACGGGGATGGTTCGGCGCTTGAACCGCGATGGATGGGATTGCCTCGCGTGGAACTACCGGGGCTGCAGTGGCGAAATCAACCGGAATACCTGTCTATACCACAACGGTTCTACCGACGACTTGGGTCGCGTCATACACCACGCTGTTCAAACCCGATCCTACCGGCGCGTGGCACTGATTGGGTTCAGTCTCGGGGGCAATCTCACCCTGCTATACCTCGGGCGTGAAGCGGTACACGAGGCTGTGAGTACCGCTGTGCTCTTTTCCGTGCCCTGCGATCTGGCCAGTGCCTCGGTGAGCATAGGGCGATGGCAGAACTGGATTTACATGCGGCGATTTCTCCGCCATCTGCACGAAAAAGTTCGGGCGAAATCGAGTCAATATCCCCACCTGCTCAACGACGAGGGATATGCGCTCATCCACGACTTTAAGGGCTTTGATGAGCGATATACTGCCCCGCTTCACGGTTTTTCCAGTGCCGAGGATTACTGGGCAAAGTGCAGCAGCGCACCATGGATAGAGGGCATACGCATCCCCACCCTGCTGGTGAATGCGGCCGATGACCCGTTTCTGAGCCCGGCCTGCTTCCCCCACGCCGCCTGCACCTCCAACCCCCATGTGACACTCGCCATCCCCCGCCATGGAGGACACTGCGGCTTTGTGGATACGATGGAGGAGCGCTGGTCGGAACGATTGTCAGCGCTGTTCCTGCGGGAGCCATAGTCTTCCCGACATTTCTCTTCCTCAAGCCCCAGACTCGCTCATGCCAACATTTCGTTGTTTTTTGGGTGTGGGCGTGCTAGCATGGGCCTCCTTATCCCAATTCTGGCAACAAGGAACCCTGTTGGAGAACATCGCGAATCTATGAATGACACGGCTGGAGCAACCAGACACGAGCAACCGTCCTGGGCGGGTGATCTTTGGGGGGGGCTTGCGGCCATGTTGGTTGCTTTGCCGTCTTCGGTCGCCTTTGGTGTGCTTATCTATTCGGCGCTGGGGCCCGGACATGGTGGCGAAGGAGCTTTGGCCGGCATCTTGGGGGCGGCGGCGATTGGCTTGGTTGCGCCGCTGGCAGGCGGAACACGCGGTCTTATTTCCGCGCCTTGTGCGCCTGCGGCAGCCGTATTGTCCGCGCTGACAGCCGACCTGTTGTCGAAAAATGCTGGCGGGGCTGGTTCGGTGAGTATCCCTGCGCTGATTGCGCTTACGGTTTTGTTGTCATCGCTTCTGCAGGTCGGCTACGGGGCCATCGGGGGGGG